>VGHX01000195.1 GCA_016868055.1 Betaproteobacteria bacterium | reverse complement strand
AGGCGCGCAGCTTGTTCGCAGTGCGACCCTTGCCTTGCTCGATCACCGCACGCAGCACATCGCTGATGTCCTCGCTGGTGATCGCATCGGCCTGCATTTCCCACAGGTCCGGTGCAGGTTTTTTCAAGTGATTGGCAACGATCGAACAAACGTCCTTCGCACTGCTCTTGCGGTTCTCTTGGAGCCACGCAACGTAGTCATCCATTAGCGCCCCGAGAGTGGCGTGCCGTTGCCGTTCAGCTTCCTGTGTCGCAAGCGCTGCAGCCACCGCTGCGGCCTTCCTCGCCCCTTGCAGCCCGCCGCTGCCGCGGTTGGCATAGTGCTCCTGTGCCAGCGCTGCGGCCCTTGCAAGCCCTCCTGTGATGCTGTAGGACCCGGCGGTTTCCGCGATCTGCCTGGGTGGCAGCTTCGCGTCATACCGGCCGATGAGCACGCGAAAGGTTCGGCCGTCTGCGGAGCCCCTCCAGTAGAAAGTTGCCGTGCCGTTGGCCGCCTTCCACGCCTGCAGCGCGCCGGCCGGTTGGACCTTCGCCAAGGTCGTAAAAGCGCCTGCCTTGGCGCTTACGATCGCGCTGTGCACCGTCTTTGTCACTGCCTGCCCCTTGCCGCTAGTCCGTTGGCGCAGTCGTTGCCAGTCTGTTGCCAGTTTTTACGCCGATGACCGTGGACAATAGCGGATAATGGCATACTACGCAACGCGTACGATCAATGCTTTACGTCAGACTCAAGGGTCTGCGGTTGTTTACCGGTGTCTACGGGGCGCGGACTCATAATCCGTTGGTGCGCGGTTCGACTCCGCGGGGGGGCACCAAAAATCAACTACTTACCAACTACTTAGGACTCGAGAAGATAACGAAATAAAAAATCCGTTGCAGTACTGTTGCAGTAGCGTAGACCCGGTAGGCTGGCTCATCGGGCGTCTGCGAGTTCGGTGAAAGTGCGCTCGCCACCTTGAATCCCGCGGCTCGGTTGCCCCCGCAATGCACCCCAATGTTGATTCCACACGCAAACTGAGCCA
>VGHX01000194.1 GCA_016868055.1 Betaproteobacteria bacterium | reverse complement strand
AACGTAGGGATCACACGCGCCCCCAGCGCATCTCAGCCTGGAACAAACGCGCCCCCAGCGCATCTCAGGTTGGGCGTGCGTGCGAGCGTGCATGCGTGCGTGTGCGCTTCAAGCTCACACTCCGTAGCTATCTTTGGCCCAAGCTTGCGCTGCGTTGTCTCCACGGTTGCCGCTCCGCCGCTGCTGTTCGGGAGCCCATTACCTCGCTGGCTGACCCGTTAAGGTTTTCAAAGCGATGGCCGAGTGTGATCCAGATCTGACACGCCGTGGTGTCGGGCAGCCTGCGGCATCGTCCCATACTCACGGTGCTTCTCAGCCTGTGTCCCCGAGTACTGGGCTTTGGCGCCCAGCCTTGCCGCCACTGCCTTCGTACGGTCAGCTGTACGAGCAACTGTCGGACGCACAGAAGACCTTGGCCGAGAAGGACCAACAACTAGCCGAGAAGGACCAACAGCTAAAGCAATATGCAGATCGCATTGCAGCGCTGGAGGGTCAATTAGGTAAAGTCATAAGGAAGGTCACGTTTAGTGCAAACCGAGAACTTTCGACGCCCGACCCCGGAGATCCTCCGGCAAGTGCTTCTCAGCCCGCCAGTGTTCAGCCTTTGGGGACGGAGCCGACGGCATCGGCGGTTCAATCATCTGCAGCAGGGCAGCTTACGACGACTGCACCGCCGCCGGCGGCCTCATCTTCAGCAGCTGCAAGGCCGCAAGGCGCCGCGGTTACCGTTCAAGAAGAATATGAGTTTGGCAGCGAGGAGGCACCGCCACAGGCACCTGCAGTGCCACCACCGGCACCGCCACCCATCGTTTGCTTCTCAATCGTGACATTTGGGTTAAAGACATTGAATTTGGGAGAAAGAAACCATGACAATGATGTCATTGTCTCAGCCTTGACAGCTAGCTGGCCAGCTTTTCACGCAGATGTTCTCATTGATGCTCGCCCTTTCCATGATCCTGATCAATTGGGTGTCGGAAACGGGCATACCGGGATGCATCGAGAGATTATGACTCGCATTGCTTGGCATCCTC
>VGHX01000193.1 GCA_016868055.1 Betaproteobacteria bacterium | reverse complement strand
GAGGGGTCCTTCATAAAGCGCCTTGCCAATTACGACCCCTTCAATACCCAGAGGTGACATGGCGACCAACGCGCGAACGTCATCAACATTGCGAACCCCACCCGATGCGATTACTGGTGATTCGGTGGCGGCAGCAACTTGAGTCAACAGATCGAGGTTTGGCCCTTCTAACATTCCGTCGCGACGTACGTCAGTTACCACGTATCGCGTCGCACCAGCATCGTTAAGCCGTGTAAGTGTTGGCCAAAGTTCACCGCCATCGCGCGTCCACCCTCTGGCTGCAAGGCGATCGCCTTTTACATCTAGACCAATCACGATTAGATCTGGGTAGAGGTCGATTACCGATGCAGTCCACTCGGGGTCTTCGAGGGCTGCAGTGCCAAGGTTTACCCGGGTTGCGCCCATCGAAAGTGCGCGCTCTAGCGAAATTGCATCGCGAATGCCACCAGAGAGTTCGACGTTGATGTCGACTGACTGAATTACTGCCGCGAGTGCGTCTGTGTTTTGCCCGCGGCCGAATGCTGCGTCAAGGTCTACTAAGTGAATCCACCTTGCGCCCGCATCTGCGAATTTCTTTGCAGTTTCGACGGGGCTGCCGTAGTCAGTTGCGGTGTCAGCAGCGCCTTGTCTAAGGCGCACGGCTCTGCCATCAACGACGTCAATGGCCGGCAAGATGTCGAAGCTCAAAGTTGCTTAACCCAGTTATCAAGAAGTTTTAGGCCCGCTTCGCCAGATTTCTCGGGGTGAAATTGGGTGCCCCAGATTGGGCCGGCTTCGACTGCGGCGATGAATCCGTCACCGTAATCGCACGTCGTCACGACCGCTTCGGCTTCGCTCGCGCCACCGCTCGCCACCGCCCCGACCGCAGCTGCGCTAGCCCCCGTCCAACTTTTGGCCGCGTAACTGTGCACGAAGTAGAAGCGTTGGTCACCCAAGCCAGCAAACATTTTTGAATCACTTGGCGCATTAACGGTGTTCCAACCCATGTGTGGCACCACCGGCGCCTTGATTGCCTCGACCGTGCCTTGCCAGATGCCAAGCC
>VGHX01000192.1 GCA_016868055.1 Betaproteobacteria bacterium | reverse complement strand
GCGCATGATTCCGACGGTCGCCGATGCACTGCCCGGCGCGCCACCGAAAGCATAGTCGGGCGCCTGCACGTAACGTGGACTCGCCGCGGCCGTGAGCACCAATCCGGCACAGCCGCCTCCAAGCCGACTCGCGGTTTCGACCGCGATGGCGCCACCGAGCGACCAACCGTTCAGAACGGCACGTTTGATGCCGAGATGCTCGAGAATGGCGATGGCATCGGCAGCCCCCAGTCCGATCGAATTTTGAGCGAAATCTTTGTCGGACATCCCGCAGCCGCGCTGATCGAAGGCGACGACGGCGTGACCCGCCGATCGCAGCGAAACGATCGTGGTATCCCACACTCTCGAGCTGGTGCCCCAACCATGAATGAGCACCACCGGCACTTTGCTGCCTGCGTAATGCTCGAAGTAGATGTTTTTACCGTCTTCTCGTTTGATGAATGCCATGTTGACCCCCGTTGTTCACTCAGCCGGGCGGCGCAGTCATTTGCGCGCCGGGGATTGGGTTGAAGTAATGGATCGTCACGTCTCGACGCTTGATTTTCCAGACTCCGTTACGACGGACGAAATGATCCCTGTAGGTGGCGCTGATCATCTGAACGCTGTTGTCGGTCAACGCGCCCATGCAGTCCACGTCGCACTCGCCGGTCGCCTCATCTGCACCTACGAAACTGACTTGGAGATTGCTAGTGAGATGATGCGACTCCCGCCAGACGGGCCACAAGACCTCTTTGACGGCGCGATTGATGCCCGCATGCCCCTCGAATACTCCGAATGGCGGGCCGATGTTCCAAACGCAGTCTTCCCACCAAATGGAGAGGAAGCGATCGAAGTTTCGCTGATCGAACCCTCGACAATAATCAGTCACGAGATCTCGCATGGCGTGCCGGCTCTCGAGCCGGTCGATGCGAACAAGCAGGTCGTTTACCGTTGCATCCATCGCTGATTACCCCCGTTAACGTCGCTCAGCAGTACTAACCTCTGCCGTTACCTACCTCGAGCTCGATGGCCCACGCGAGTTTTTTGCGCGCAGCGTCCATCGCATCAGGAAAATAATAATCCGGGAAAAGGCTGGTGCAGCC
>VGHX01000191.1 GCA_016868055.1 Betaproteobacteria bacterium | reverse complement strand
GATCGCGCGCTCACGATCAGCGCTGCTGCCGCCGGTGACCAGCGAGACCAGCGTCATCCTGCTTTCTTGGCTTGGCCCTTGCTGGTGTCGACGCCAAGTTGTTTCAGCTTGCGATACAAGTGGGTGCGTTCCAGACCCGTACGCTCCGCTACCCGCGTCATGCTGCCACCTTCGCGTGCAAGGTGATGTTCGAAGTAAGCGCGCTCGAAGGCGTCGCGCGCCTCGCGCAGCGGTAACTCGAACGAGACCCGAAACTCACTTTCGGTGGGCGGGTAGCTGCCTGCGTGCATACCATTGATGTGACCATGACCAATTTGTTGCAGCTGCGGCGCGAGAGACAATTTGTCCGAGTTAACCAACGTGCGCTGTGTGCCGCCCAACAGCGTGCCACGCGCATGCTCTTGGCCACAGCTCAGGCCTTGCTGCACGGTGCGCAGCAATTTTTGCAGCGAGATGGGTTTTTCCAGAAAATTCATTGCGCCGATGCGCGTGGCTTCAACCGCCGTATCAATCGTCGCGTGGCCAGACATCATGATTACGGGCATGGTCAGCAACCCATCGCGTTGCCATTCCTTCAGCAGGGTCACGCCATCGGTGTCCGGCATCCAGATATCCAGCAGCACCAGGTCAGGCGCACTGGCCAGCCGTAATTCACGGGCGGCGTTGGCGTCCTCGGCTGTTGTGACGACGTGGCCCTCGTCGCCCAGAATCTCGGACAAGAGCTCACGGATGCCCATTTCATCGTCAACCACCAGAATGTTTGCCATGGGGGTGCCCCTTTAACTCATCACAACATTGCCATAATGCAGGATTGTATTTTTTGCAATTAAAGTTGTCAAACTGAATATTTTGCAAGTTTCATTAATAAAATCAAGACTTTGGCCCCAGGGCCATCCTTCCGGTTCTGCACTTCGATGCGCCCACCGTGCTCTTCGATGATTTTTTTCACCACCGGTAAGCCAAGCCCGGTCCCCTTGGGTTTGGAGGTGACGTAGGGTTCAAAGGCGCGTTTGATGAGCGCGGGATCGAAACCTGGTCCGTTGTCAGACACAGTCAGACGAACCGCCGTCCGGTGCTGACCATCG
>VGHX01000190.1 GCA_016868055.1 Betaproteobacteria bacterium | reverse complement strand
GGGGTCAATGACGGTTCAGCCGCTGTACTGCTTGCCAGCGAATCCGCAGCCAAGGCTCAAGGGCTTGAGCCGCGCGCTCGAATTGTGGCGATGACAACTGCGGGTGTTGCGCCGAGGGTGATGGGGCTTGGGCCTGTGCCAGCAACCCAAAAACTACTCCAACGCACGCAATTGACGCTGGCCGATATCGACTGGTTTGAGCTCAACGAAGCCTTTGCCGCGCAATCCTTGGGATGCACACGCCAATTAGGACTTCTCGATGATGATCCCCGGGTCAATCCGAATGGCGGTGCGATTGCACTTGGTCACCCGCTGGGTGCTTCGGGGGCGAGACTTGTGATGACGGCAGTGAATCAACTGCATCGCAGCAAGGCCAAGCGTGCGATCACCACCATGTGCATCGGCGTGGGGCAGGGGATTGCCATGCTCATTGAGCGCGTTTGATTTTGGGGTCTTGAAATATCGCAAGGCGTACCGATTTAGAGAACATCGGCGGTGTATCAAGATTTACACCGTTTCATTCATAACGTTCTTAATCGGAGATCATGATGACACGTATCAGCCTTTATGAGCCTTTCGCCTCGGTTTTTCCTGCTGACCTTTTTGCCAATGCTGCGGCTGGTTCGAATTGGCCTGAGTGGTCGCGATCGATACCAGCCGTAGCGGCACCGGTTTCGCGCGGTCTTGCAAGCGCTCAAACGATTGCCATGCCGGTTGATGTGATCGAAACGGCAACGGGTTGGATAATTCGTGCGGAGCTTGCTGGTATAGCTAAAGATCAGATCGATATACAAATTGACAGCAATACGGTAAGCATTAGTGCTAAGCGTGAGCGCAAGTCGGAGCCAAAAGATGGCGAGCGCTTGCTGCGTGGGGAGATTGCTTCAGGATCGGTCATGCGTAGTTTTGCCATGCCCGCAGAGCTCGACGAGTCGGCAGCAAGCGCGAAGTTTGACGCGGGTATCTTGACGCTTGAACTACCGCGCAAGCAGGCACAACTTGCTCGAAAACTGGCCGTGCAATAAATTAAACCCGGTGGGCTCGCGAGAGCCCGCACCCATTGAGCGCCGCAGGCCTGGCTGCCAGGTTTGAGGCGGTTTGTTTCTTGATCACCACGAGGACTAGCAAGTCATGGATATAGAGGTTAAGGGTAT
>VGHX01000189.1 GCA_016868055.1 Betaproteobacteria bacterium | reverse complement strand
AAGGGCAGTTATTTGATGGAGACTTCCGTCAAGGGCTTGGGCCTGCTGCAGGCAACGCAGAGTATTGAGCTAACGTCCGGCACGACACAGTTGTCCCTCGGTCCCTCACTGTGGAACGACCAGTCGCCTGCAGCGAACTGGGATGCGATTAGTGCATTCGGCAATCAGAATTTCATTGCGGCTGTCAGTAACGGACCCGGCGTTCGGGTGGGTGGTATTTACGCGGGTATCGTGCAGTCGGACTACGCGGGAGCGGCTCACCTTGAGTGGGCGGACATTACGCTGAATGCGCCGCGCAACGTGCAGTGGACGGCAGTGGATGCATCGGCCAGCGGTGATCTTTATTTGGCTGCTGCGAGCGGCGGCGCGCTGTACGTAGGCGAGCCGATTGGCGAGGGCTGGGTCTGGCGTGAAATCAATATCCTGCGTGACTGGACATCGGTATCGATCTCCCCGGATGGCAAGACGCTGATTGCGACCGCCAACGGCGATGATGGTGGTATCTGGCTATCAATCGACGCGGGCAGACGTTGGGATCAGCTCAAGGGCATGGATTTGCCCGCGGGCGCTGACTGGCGTTCTGCAGTGACTCTCATGGGCAACGAGGGATCGCTGGAGCGTATTGTCGCCGTGTCTGCTGACAAGGGCATGCTGAGTTTTATGCTGCCAACAACCACGACCCGCATTGCGATGGAGGCGGAGGCAGCATCTGCAGAATTGATCGGTATTGAGAGTATGACGATTGCGGTCAGAGATGTGGCTGTAGCGATTAATCTGGCCGGTGATTCTGGCGATCGCGTCATTGATTTCTCGCGCTCGAACCTGTCAGTGCTGACCGGAACAAACAGTAGCCGCACACTCAGCATGTCGGGCGCGGATCATGAAATGCTCAGCGTTTCTGCGGGTGTCGATATTGCGCTCGATGATTATGTGTACCTGAGCGGTGACGCCTCATTCGAGAAGAAAAGCGCCAAAGTCACACTGGCTAACGGCAGCAAGGTGGATGTCGATGCGCTCACCGTCGGCGGTAGCGGCATCGAAGCCTTTGTGGGTTATCGCTCCGATGTTGAAGGCGAAGCCGAGGCCGGCTTCGAGCTGAGTGACGTGAACTTCGGGCTCGGACTGTTCTATGCGAAGAAAGGCGAAAAAGACAAGACGGGTCGT
>VGHX01000188.1 GCA_016868055.1 Betaproteobacteria bacterium | reverse complement strand
GAGCTCGGCACGCTGACCCAGTCATTCAACATGATGACCATGCAGTTATCGGATGCACGCGAGGCGGTTGAACGCAATCGCCGCGCGCTGGAAGATGCCAAAGCTTACCTGGAGTCGGTATTGGCCAATATGTCGGCTGGTGTGATGGTGTTCGACGAGCATTGGCAATTGGTGACATTCAATTCGTCTGCAGAGCGTATTTTGCGCTTGGAGCTCAAGCCACTGCTCGGGCAGGCGATGTCATCGATCGGCTCACTTTCAGCATTGCGCGAACCGGTGATGCGCTCATTCAGTCGACTGAATGCGCAGGCGGCAGCGGATGGCATGACGGCAGAGGCCATGACCGCAGATGCTAGGCACTGGCAGCAACAAATTCAAATCCCGCAACAGGGTAGTAAAGATATGGATGACAGCGACATCACGTTGCTGGCGCGTGGCTCGCACTTACCGGTGGGCGCGGGGCGTGGTTACATCATTGTGTTTGATGACATCACCGACGTGATCTCGGGTCAGCGTTCCATCGCCTGGGCCGAAGTTGCACGGCGGCTGGCGCACGAAATCAAAAATCCGCTGACCCCGATACAGCTCTCCGCCGAGCGACTGCAAATGAAGCTGCAACCCAAGCTGGCGGGCGACGATGTTGCGTTACTCGAGCGTGGCACCCACACCATCGTGAACCAAGTAGTGGCCATGCAGCAAATGGTCGATAACTTCCGTGACTACGCCAAAACGCCACCACCCTTACTGCAGCCACTGGACCTGAATGGCTTGATCTCAGAAATTCTCGAGTTGTATTCCGGGATGGAGATTTCGGACGCGATAAGCACGAAACTGCAGCAAAATCTTCCAATCATCCTCGGTGATGCAACTCAAATGCGACAGGTGGCACACAACCTCCTGCAAAACGCGCAAGACGCCGTTGCAGATATCCGGCGTTTGGGGCGCATTCCCGACATCAGTATCGTCACCGAAGCCTTCGACTACCCGGATGCCGATGGTCAGCACCGGACGGCGGTTCGTCTGACTGTGTCTGACAATGGACCAGGCTTCGATCCCGCGCTCATCAAACGCGCCTTTGAACCCTACGTCACCTCCAAACCCAAGGGGACCGGGCTTGGCTTACCGGTGGTGAAAAAAATCATCGAAGAGCACGGTGGGCGCATCGAAGTGCAG
>VGHX01000187.1 GCA_016868055.1 Betaproteobacteria bacterium | reverse complement strand
TATTATACCACAAAAAGATGCCGCTGCTGCTTCTTCGTTTTTTATGCCGGTGTTGGTGTCGCCGGTGAAGGTGACGGTGGGTGCGCCAGCCGTACCGAGGGCATACCTAACAATGCCGGTGGTGGTAATCGTTTGGCTACCAAAGTCTGGAGAGATCTTGGTGCCAGCGATAGCCGCGATGACCTCGATCATGACGTAAGTCTAGCTCTTGCCTTGGCCGCGTAGTAGTTTACGGTTGCCGCGTGGCTTGCTGCGGCGACCATTGCCCTGATGGGTGGTTTTAGGCACCGGCTCCTTACGGATGGTGCCCGATAAGCCGGCTTTTGCTTTTACTGCCATCAGCCCAAGGTGTAAATGCCGTCCAGATTGCCAGCAGCAAATGCAGCACCAAGTTCGACCAGCTGCTCCTCGGTGAAGGTGCCGATCTGGAGGATGGCGCCCACCACCTGCTGAATAGCAGTTTCGTTAGCACGACCAGCTTTGGCATCACCAAGGAGGGCGATGAACTCAGTGGCGAGGGTGTTCAGCGGCAGGCTGGTGAAGCTCTGCTCGCGGATGCTGGCGTAGAGGCTGCTGGCCATCAGCGCATCCCAGAACGCCACGTAGTCCGGTGCCGGGGGAGGTGGCGGTGGTGCAGGCTCGGGGGTGTTGCCGGCGTCAAGCCAGTCCAGGTACTCGCGGTAGTCGGTGTTGGCAGGGTCTGGTGGGATGAAGGCGTTGTCCGCGAGGCGAATGATGGTGTCGCCGGTAGTGAGTTGGTACATGGGGGTGCTCATTAGATTTCGGCACTAAAATTTGCGGTCGCGGAATATATATAGCCTCCAGCGGCGGCGCCTACTGCCTCAAATGAGTACACACTACTGCTAACGGCTGCAAAACCAGCTCCTGTAGTATTAGTGTTGCTGGAGGCAGTAACTGCAACAGTAGGTGTAGCTCGCATGAGCGGAACGAAAAATCCCCTGCGAGCTAAAGTAGCACCGCCAACAACATAACCGGCATCAAGAAAGCTAGCGGTCTGAAAATACCTCTGACACAACGCAAACTCCGTCCCAATCGGCCTGCGCTCGAACGGTGTGGCGACAGGGCCAATCTCTAGTTGAACACCAGTCAAGAAGAAATCATTGGCGGTACTATCCATACAATTAACTTGACTGGAGGTTCCAATGAAATTTCCTGTTT
>VGHX01000186.1 GCA_016868055.1 Betaproteobacteria bacterium | reverse complement strand
AGCGCGTGACGGTCTGCATTGGGGTGTGAACGTCTACAGCAATGTAAATGGTCGTAATGTCGGCGATTTGCGGATATGGCGTCGACATAATCGATCAAACTTTGATCGTCATACCCTAGAGCTATTGAATCTGATTGAGCCGGCATTCTCAAAAGCCTTGCGCCAAAGCGCTGAGGTTGATTTCCCGAGCGATCGAAACCCCGAAGGTGTATCAGTGCTGTCGGTACGAGAGCGCGCTGTCGCGAAGTGCGTGATTGAGGGGTTAACAGATAAAGAGATTGCAGTGCGGCTTGCGATTGAGCTGTCTACCGTGCGTACTTACTTAAAGCGAATTTTTTCAAAGCTTGGTTTGAACCGGCGCAGCGGCATGGCCGCCGCACTCGGTAAAAATCATTAGCGTTTACTGCTTTGCAGGAGGTGGTAAGCGTCCGAATAAATTCTCCAGCGCTAGCCCTGCACCGATTAGTTTACGGTCGCTACCTGCTGGACCATCAAGCTCCAGTCCGATCGGAAGCTTGCTCGAGGCTCCCAGACTTACCGGTATCTGCAGGCCTGGTATACCGGCATTACTACCCGGATCGGTATTCTGAATATAAGCAAGGAAATTACCCAGACTGCTGGAATCTGGTGTGGCATCCATCGCAACCTTGGTCACAGTCGGGAATACAAGCGCATCAATCTTGTGTTTGCTAAAAGTGGATTGATACAGCTTGATCAATGCCGGCCGTGCAGTGCTTATTGCTGCGTCATAGGCGGGCTTTGCATCCACGAGTGAATTATCAGGTCCTGGTAGTTTGCGCGGTATGACCAATCCATCGTAGGTACCTTTAACATCCGGGCTAGTAATTTCTTTAGCGACGTCAGCGATAGTGATACCGGAGCCGCTGTAGTTGAGGTAGCTGACCATATCGTCGTACGCCTCGTACAACGCAACCGGAAATCCGATTTGCCCGTTCAGCTCCATCAGCCCAGGTATATCGATATCAACAATCGTTACCCCGGCATCTTTCATTTTTTGTAAAGCCAAATCAAATCCGGCTTTGGTATCCGCATCCAGGTTAGCGAGCATTGGCGCGTAGACGCCGACGCGAAGTTTTTTAAGGTCGGCGGCGCGGACGGGAGATTCTCCAGTAATCACTCGATCGAGTAGCTCAACATCCGCCATGCTAATTGCCATCGGGCCGGCAGTGTCGCGGGT
>VGHX01000185.1 GCA_016868055.1 Betaproteobacteria bacterium | reverse complement strand
CCAGCGCCTGGACGGCTACGGCCAATGCGGGTGGTACAGCTCAGGTCGATAAAATTGAGCTCTCTGGAAAATATGCCGCCGGCGATGTGATTTCGCTTACGGTCAATGGTGTTGCGCTTTCTTACACCGTGACTTCGGATGATGTTGTGGCCGGCGGCAGTGATGCAGCAGACTACGGCCGAATTACAACCGCTTTGGCAACTGCCTATAACGCGAGCACCAATGCCGCACATACGCCGATTACAGCGGGTTTGAGTGGTGCGGTGATTACCTTAACCGCAGGCGCTGCCGGCACTGCGTTTACGGCCTCCTCATCAATCACACCCTTGAGCCCTGTCGCGATTCGCGCAGCATCGGTTGCCAATAGCACGCTTCCTGCCACCGCCCAGGTGGATACCATTGCCTTATCCGGTAAGTACACGGCGGGTGATGTCTTGAAAGTGACCGTGGGCGGTGTTGCACTGGATTACACCGTGACTGCTGCAGATGTTATCGCGGGCGGTAGTGCCGCTGCGGATCTTGAGCGTATTGCCCAGTCATTTACCGCTGCCTATAACGCCAGTACGAACACCGCGCACACCCCTGTGACTGCCTCTTACACCGGGGGTGTGATTTCGTTGACAGCCGATACCGCTGGCACGGCTTTTCTGGCGGCTGCCTCGGTGACGCGGGTAGCGGTTGCCTCGGGCGCGGCGAGCAAAGCCTCAGTGGTTGCCAATGTTGCCGATCGCGGGTTGACCGCGGTGGGTGCGGGCGCGATCGTTGCGGCCAGCACAATTACCGACGGAACTTACAGTGCAACATACGATGGTGCCGCCTGGGTCGTCTCGGCCCCCTCGGGCGCGTTTACCGCAGCCCTCGCGGGTGGCACGCTGACTTTTACAAGCGGACCGAACGGGTTTACGGTCTCCTCGGTGGTCGGTACACCCAAGGCAGGTGATCGAGTATCGGTCGTGGTCGCCGGCGCGGAACCACAGACTTTTACGCCCTCACTTTCCGAGCATGCCGCCATTGAGTTGCAATCCAGCCGTGATGCATTTTTCTCCATCAATGGCACTGCGGTGCAGCGCTCATCGAATCAGATCAGCGATGTCATTAGTGGCGTTACATTTAATCTCAATGCCCCTGTGGTGCCGGCAGCCGGTGCACTGACATCATTGGCCAGTGCGGATTTCTCAGCGGTCAATGCAACTGTTATTAATGTTGCCACGGGCGCAGA
>VGHX01000184.1 GCA_016868055.1 Betaproteobacteria bacterium | reverse complement strand
TTGATGAGGCCACCGCTGCTGCGGAAGCTATGGCAACAATGAAGCGTGCGCATAAAGGGGCAGCCGCCAACAAGATTTTTATCGATACACAGGTCCACCCACAGGTGATTGCCGTTATCAAGACGCGCGCCCACTGGATGGGGCTGGAATGCGTGGTCGGTGATGCCGAGGCGTTCACGCCAACTGCTGAATTCTTTGGCGCCCATGTGCAGACTCCCGATACGCGCGGAGCACTGCGGGATTTCAGTGGACTTGCCGGCGCGCTGCATGCTGTCGGTGCCCGGATTTGTATCGGCACAGATCTTTTATCGGGCATGCTTGTGAAATCAGTAGGCCGCATGGGCGCAGATATCGCAATTGGAAGTGCGCAGCGCTTCGGTGTGCCGATGGGCTATGGTGGCCCACATGCGGCATTCATGGCGGTAAAGGAAGACTTAGTCCGGGCGATGCCGGGACGAATTATCGGTGTATCGGTCGATGCCTGCGGGAAACCTGCCTACCGGATGTCGCTTCAGACCCGAGAGCAGCATATCCGGCGCGATAAGGCCACAAGCAATATCTGCACCGCCCAGGCCTTATTGGCCAATATGGCGTCTTTTTATGCTGTCTACCACGGGCCGCAAGGCCTGCATCGGATCGCACTGCGCGTAAACGCCATGGCGAGACTTCTGATTAAAGCAACCGGGCTCACACCAGCCCATGCTGCATTTTTTGATACGGTTATTTTCTCAGCAGCAACGCTGGCTTCTGTTAGCCCAATCGCTGCAATCCGATCACGGGCAGAGCAAAAACGGATCAATCTTCGCTACTTCTCAAATGGCGATATTAGTATTGCCTGCGACGAAACCACTGGGTTTGCCGATATCGCCGACTTGGCCGAGGTGCTCACCGGCAAGTCAACCTCGACAGAAGCTCTAAAAGCGTTACGACTCACCATGCAGCCTGAATCGATTCCTGCAGCGCTCGCTCAAGAAGATGCGGTGCTCACCCATCCGGTCTTTAATAGTTATCACAGCGAAACCGAATTTGTTCGCTATATGAAGCGACTTGAGAATAAAGATATCTCGCTGGTGCATTCGATGATTCCGCTGGGCTCCTGCACGATGAAATTAAATGCAACTGCCGAAATGGCGCCAGTCACCTGGCCAGAGTTTGCGGGGCTCCACCCCTTCGCCCCAGCCGAGCAGGCCCAGGGCTACGCCAAGATGCTCAAAGTGCTCGGCGATTGGCTAGAGGAG
>VGHX01000183.1 GCA_016868055.1 Betaproteobacteria bacterium | reverse complement strand
CTAGGCAATTCGCCCACTTGATGAAGACCGCCACCCGCGCGGAAAAATTGGTGCTGTTGCTCACCTTTGTGCTGACGGTTTTTACCGATCTGGTCGCGGCCGTGGGCGTCGGCGTGCTGCTTGCCGTTTTACTATCCCCAGGTCGGCCGCGTTGGCTGGCAAATCCCGGTGCGGTCGCAAAAAAATTTTCCAAAAAGTAATTCCCCTGGAGAAATTGTTTCTATAATCGCAGGGACATTTTTCTTGCGATTTCAAAGGTGTACCGAGCAACCAGCAGAGCCGATTACTTGCCTGGACTCGATGGCGTGCGTGCCATCGCAGTATTGGCGGTATTGCTTTACCACCTCGACCTTCAAGGGTTCTTCAGCGCCGGTTTCCTCGGTGTTGATTTGTTCTTCGTACTCTCCGGCTTTCTGATCACCTCGCAGCTACTGCGCGAGTACCAGCGTGATCAGGCCATCTCGCTACGTGATTTTTATCTGCGCCGCGCGCGCCGACTGTTTCCAGCCGTGGTGGCGCTGTTGCTGCTGTGTGTGCTGCTGGTGGAGTGGTTTGCCCCAGACTCGATTCGTCGCACCCGTCTTGATGCGCTGCCCGCGTTTTTCTATGCCTCAAACTGGTGGCAGATTTTTTCTGAGCAGTCGTATTTTGAGATTAGTGGCCGGCCACCCTTGCTGCAACATCTGTGGTCGCTGGCGATTGAGGAGCAGTTCTACATCTTCTGGCCGCTGGCCTTGATCGCGATCTTGCGCTACGGGCAGCGGCTGCGGCTGTACTGGTTTGCGCTTGGGCTGATGCTGTTGTCCGGCGGCTGGATGATCTTGCTATCCATTCAGCGCGGCTTCCCTGAAGCAGTCGATCCGAGCCGCGCCTACCTCGGCACCGATACACACGCATTCGGATTGTTTGCCGGCGCCGCTTTGGCCGCGCTGTGGGATCCGCGTGCAAGCCGCATCGCGCAGAGCCAGAGCGCGGTCGGCGAGTCGCCGTGGGGCCAGGCACCCGCCACCCGAATCGACTGGCTCGGTGTGGCGGCGCTGGCCATCTTGCTGGCAGCCATGCTGTTGAGCGGCGAGAGCAGCTTGTGGCTGTACCGTGGTGGCTTTGTGCTGTTTGCACTGGTGACGGCGGTGTTGCTGTTTGCTGCCACGCAGCCGACCGGCTCACTGCCGCGGTGGCTGAGCCAACCGCCGCTGGTTTGGCTCGGCAAGCGCTCTTACGCGTTGTACCTGTGGCACTGGCCGATTTATGTCTTGCTTCGGCCGGACTTCG
>VGHX01000182.1 GCA_016868055.1 Betaproteobacteria bacterium | reverse complement strand
GCCCATCTTTGCTCTACGCCAAGCGTCAAACTCGCATAACTTGGCATAGCCGATGGTATTGATGTTGTGTTTGCCAAAAAACGGAACGAGGTACACGCGAATGGCAGTGATGTAGGACGCGTACACGCTCTTGCCACCGCCGGCGTTCTGTTGCGCCAGCATGTCGTTCACAGCCAGCACAGCCACTGCTTCAAAGCGTTTGGTATCTACAGGTAGATTTTCATCGCGCAAGAATCGTGCGCGATCGTAAGCGTCGCAGGCAACCTGCGCGGCGTAGTCCGCATTGGTGTGTTTTGTTGACTTACGGCGCCACCGTCCGTCGTCCAACTTGTAGCGCGTTTGCCAACGCTGACTGTGCGTGCGTCTGTAAAGCACCACACATCCGTCGCGCAGATGCACCAGCCCAGCTGCTACATCAGCCTTAGCGATAAAGGGCTTGGCTGGCTTTGGCATGACTATGCTGTGCAAAAAAACCACAGCTTTTAGCGTAGCACCAAAGCGAAAACTGTGCTAGGACTGTGCTACGGAGTTCTGTAGCACAGTTTTCGCTGTAAGTCATTGATTTTATGGTGGCCTGAGGTGGAATCGAACCACCGACACAAGGATTTTCAGTCCTCTGCTCTACCGACTGAGCTACCAGGCCAAACTTTTTGGGGTTGCCCTTTCAGCAAGCCCCGCGCTTACACCGGCCCGAATGGTATCAAACCGCTCTGGGGCTCCAACCAACACCGCCCGCACAACACCACCTGCACAACACCGCCCGTACAACACCAGCGCGCATCGCCAGCAGCACACGCCCGCCGGCAGATTGTTCTGCCAACACATCCAACAGCCCGCCAGATCACCCCCGGCCGAAGGCTCCTGCAACGCACCAACCTGGCCAAGCCCGGAGCAACCGCGGGGCGTCTACCAGACCAACCAGAGCAGAAAAAGAAGGCTGGTGCTCGCCACAACGACCTGACCGAGGACCTTGCGGAAGTTGAGGTCGTTCTGCAGTGTCTCGAGATCCTGGGGGGAGAGCGAGGTTCGCAACTCATCGGAGATCGGGACACTGCCGGATCGCCAGAGCAGGGCTGCGATCAATACAACGAAACCAGCGATGAAGAAGACGAGCATGCGGGGAACTTTGCATCTTGTTGGTCGCTACCCGGAAACACGGCGCAGGGCATGTGTCGCTCCAGCGGAGTCGGGCGCAGCCGCGTCCGACCGCCGCTCAGCCCGCCGGATTGATGGTGGGCTCCCGTTTCTCGGACACCAGTTCGTCGATCCCCTGGTTGTGCTTCACGCGCCTGAAGGTCTGCCGCGCCAGATCGAGT
>VGHX01000181.1 GCA_016868055.1 Betaproteobacteria bacterium | reverse complement strand
TCATGACGCGGTCCACTTCATGCTTTGACGACGCATCCTGCTCAGGTTTGGGTCAGGCTCAAGCCATTACCATCGCGGTCATGGAAGAATGACACCTTAGCCTCGCCGTTCGGCGAGGTCCAAATGATTTTTTCATCCTGCCCGAAGCCCGGATAGATGATCATCTTCACCCCTTTCGCAGCAAGTGTATCGATCGCGGCGTCGATGTCCAGCACCTGCCAGCCGAGCACCGCGCCGGGCTTTGATGACGGCGGCACATGGGTGCGCAAGGCACCGGTGCTGAAGTGCTTTTCTCAGCCACGGCTGGCGCAGGTCTGCGAGGGAGTCGAACCCATCGACAATGAAGTCGTCATCGTCAAGCAGTACGCCAGCGCCTTCTTCGGCACGAGCCTTTCTTCTTTGCTGCTGTCGCGTGGCATTGATACGATCATTCTGGCGGGATGCACGACCAGCGGATGCATTCGGGCGATCGCTGTGGGCGGCGTCCAGCATGGTTTTCGCGTGATTGTGCCGAGCGAATGCATGGGCGACCGCCACCCGGCACCGCATGCGTCCAATCTGTTCGACATCGACAGCAAGTACGGCGATGTGATGGCACAGGCGGATGTCTTGGCGCATCTCATTGGTGCCGCCGGCTGCTTCTAGCGCGTCCGCCAGCCTCCCCACATCAGTCGAGACGTCAAAAGTACCCTGGACAAAGCTCAAACGGGCCGGGTCACCGCCGGCCGCCATCATCGGCCGCACCTTGCGCAGCGCCGGCATGCCATCGGTCTTCTCCGCCTCGGCGCGCTGGAAGACGAGCAGCAGGTTTCTTCCGATAGGTACCTTCGACAGGTGCCTTGCATCAGCAACTGACGCAATATAAAAAAGTATCAATAATTAGGGAACGAGGTTCGACGCGGAAAGCCCGATCCGGCCGTATACTTGCTAGAAGTTACCAGGCTTGGCGCGATCACTTGGGCACGGACATCATGCCGAAATAGCAATGGCAATGCTGGTAACCACCGTCAAGGTGCGATGAGTCGAAATCAGGGGGCGGAGCATGGCATGTTCTCAGGCGCGTTTAGCCGCCCGACTTCGGGGAGTCTGTACCGTCTTTCGGAGGCAATGGGCGTTCTCTTCGCCTCAAAAAATTTACGTAAGATGGACGGATAGCGTCAGGCGCACGCCGGTTTACTTAGGGCGCGTCTGGTTGTCGGCGGTATCGTCCGTTTAACGTTAGGCGTCACATGCAGGCGTCTCGCGTCACCCTTCGCGCAATCACGGCTGACACAGTTCGCGCTGTGATGAAGCTTCAGGTCACCGAGGACCAGAACA
>VGHX01000180.1 GCA_016868055.1 Betaproteobacteria bacterium | reverse complement strand
CGAAGGGGTGGAGCCCCGCAAACTCTGGCCAGGTGACTGGCGCCATTTCGGCAGCTGCGTTTAATTTCATCGTGCAGGAGCCCAGCGGAATCATCGAATGCACCAGTGAGATATCTTTATTCTCAAGTCGCTTCATATAGCGAACAAATTCGGTTTCGCTGTGATAGCTATTAAAGACCGGATGGGTGAGCACCGCATCTTCTTGAGCGAGCGCTGCAGGAATCGATTCAGGCTGCCTGGTGAGTCGTAACGCTTTTAGAGTTTCTGTCGAGGTTGACTTGCCGGTGAGCACCTCGGCCAAGTCGGCGATATCGGCAAACCCAGTGGTCTCGTCGCAGGCAATACCAATATCGCCATTTGAGAAGTAGCGAAGATTGATCCGTTTTTGCTCTGCCCGTGATCGGATTACAGCGATTGGGCTAACAGAAGCCAGCGTCGCCGCTGAGAAAACAACCGTATCAAAAAATGCAGCATGGGCTGGCGTGAGACCCGTTGCTTTAATCAGAAGTCTCGCCATGGCGTTTATACGCAGTGCGATCCGATGCAGGCCCTGCGGCCCGTGATAG
Source organism: Betaproteobacteria bacterium (assembly GCA_016868055.1). GTDB lineage: Bacteria > Pseudomonadota > Gammaproteobacteria > Burkholderiales > Burkholderiaceae_D > Pernthalerella. Next base: position 763 of record VGHX01000180.1, on the reverse strand, counting down.
ACCGCATAAAAAGACGCCATATTAGCCAATAGGGCCTGGGCGGTGCAGATATTGCTTGTGGCCTTATCACGCCGGATATGCTGCTCTCGGGTCTGAAGCGACATCCGGTAGGCAGGTTTCCCGCTGGTATCGACCGATACACCGATAATTCGTCCCGGCATCGCCCGGACTAAGTCTTCCTTTACCGCCATGAATGCCGCATGTGGGCCACCATAGCCCATCGGCACACCGAAGCGCTGTGCACTTCCAATTGCGATATCTGCGCCCATGCGGCCTACTGATCTCACAAGCAGACCCGATAAAAGATCTGTACCGATACAAATCCGGGCACCGACAGCATGCAGTGCACCAGCAAGTCCACTGAAATCCCGCAGTGCTCCGCGCGTATCGGGAGTCTGCACATGGGCGCCAAAGAATTCAGCAGTTGGCGTGAACGCCTCGGCATCACCGACCACGCATTCCAGCCCTATCCAGTGGGCGCGCGTCTTGATAACGGCAATCACCTGTGGGTGGACCTGTGTCTCGATAAAAATCTTGTTGGCGACTGCCCCTTTATGCGCACGCTTCATTGTTGCCATAGCTTCCGCAGCAGCGGTGGCCTCATCAAGCAAGGAAGCGTTTGATGTGTGTAATCCAGTCAGATCCACTACCATTTGCTGATAGTTCATGAGTGCCTCGAGCCGGCCCTGGGCGACCTCGGCCTGGTAGGGCGTATAGGCGGTGTACCAGCCGGGATTTTCGAGAACGTTTCGACGAATGGGCT
>VGHX01000179.1 GCA_016868055.1 Betaproteobacteria bacterium | reverse complement strand
CACGAGGCTCAAGCTGCTCCATGACTTGGCGTACATCGGGGGTCTCTTAAAAACCATACACTGCACGTGCAAGGTAAATGTTGCCACCCATATGCGTCACCGAGATCCGTTCTTCTTCAGAGACGTAAGGTACGTCCCAAATCGATAGCTTCAGGAAGATAACGCGTTGATGCAAGATGCGGTTGTGCTTCAGATTATGTAGCAGCGCGATCGGCACAAAATCAATATGGGGTGTCAGAAATACCGCAGTACCACCAACGCGATGCGGCGGGTGCGCGAGCAGCGAATCCACGAAATCTTTAATATGAATAGCTCCATCCGCCAGACGCTCGCGCAGCAGTCGTCGCCCGGTGTACCACGTCGTCAGCATGACGAAACAGATCGCGCCCAGCACCATCGGGTACCAGCCGCCATCCTTTACCTTGATCAAATTCGCTGTCCAGAATGAAAAATCCACTACAAAAAACATGCTGATCAAGGCAGCTACCAGTAGCGTAGGCATTTTCCATTCATTCAGCATGACGACCGCGAGCAGTGAAGTGGAAATCAGCATAGTCGTCGTTACCGAAATACCATAGGCCGCTGCCAAATTACCTGACTCGCGGAACTGAAACACCGTGAACAGAACCAGCACGAGCAGGGTCCAGTTAATCGTTGGCATGTAGATTTGGCCGCGCTCGGTGTCAGAGGTATGCAGGATGACCATGCGCGGCAAAAAGCCCAGCAAGATGCCTTGGCTCGCTAGCGAGAAAGCGCCGGAGATAACGGCTTGTGACGCAATCACCGTGGCCGCTGTTGCCAAGCTGATCATGGGTAAGACAGCCCAGTCGGGCAGCATCATGAAAAACGGATTCTCGGCGCCTTCGGGATGCGCAATCAGAAACGCTGCTTGCCCAAAGTAATTCAACAGCAAGCTTGGTAGCGTCACGATTAACCACGCTAACCGAACCGGCTTGCTACCGAAGTGCCCCATGTCTAAATAGAGCGCTTCAACACCCGTCACCACCAGCACCACCGAGCCCATCACGATATAAGCCAAAAATGCATTGGCCTGAATAAAGTTGTAGGCATACAGTGGCGAGACCGCCATTAAAACAGAAGGATTTTGCAGAATATTATCGAGACCAGACAGCGCCAGTGCGGAGAACCACACCAGCATGATTGGCCCGAATAAGCGCCCAACCGCGGCGGTGCCGTAGCGCTGCACACCAAACAGCAGCAAAATAATGACGACGGTGATGGGTATCACTGCCCGCTTGAAGTTGGGATCAATAACCTCCAAGCCCTCGACCGCAGACAGAACGGAAATTGCTGGCGTGATCACGGATTCGCCGAGCAGCATGCAG
>VGHX01000178.1 GCA_016868055.1 Betaproteobacteria bacterium | reverse complement strand
ACGGCACCAGCAGGAGCTACGGGTGGCTCAATCGTTGCCGGTTATCACTATATACCCAGCGGTCGCCCCACCGCAGTGAATAACGGCAGCCCAACTGCTAGTGCTGAGATTTTGGAGTACAGCATCTGGGATTTGACTTGGCGACCTGAATGCCCCGATCCTCGTGGTATGGCAAACATTGATGGTCGGTTCTGGTGCGACCTTTACCTATGCGGCTCCACTAGCTTCGCAGGCACGACTTTCAGTGCCGTGCAATCCAGCAAGATTGGCCTTACTATCGCTGATAACAGCAGCCCACCTTTAATTCCTAGCTTCTACGGCGGCAATGGCAGTACGGTTTACACTCTGACCAGCGGCAACAATCCCGGTTCTTGGTATAACTTCTTCGAGGTAGCACATAGTTTCGGCAAGCGGTTTATGTTTTCCTGGGAGTTCCAAGCCGCCGCGTTTGGCGCGCCTGAAGCCGGCAGCCGTGGTTCTGACCCTGGCACGGTGCAGTGGGAGCGGGTAAGCAAATGGGGGCTTGCACAGGCCACAGGGACGCTGGTAGTCTGGGGCATTGAGCGCGTTGGCATTTACACGAGCGGCAGCAACACCGACACAGGTGGTCGCGGCAGGGAATCTGCTGATGCCCCCCGCGCCGTCATCCTGGGTGGTGCCTGGTTCAACGGAGCTGATTCTGGGTCTCGGCTCGCCTTTTGGGGCGACGTGCCATCGTTTGGTGGCGCCCACGTCTCGGCGCGTTTTGCCTGTGATCACCTTATCTGCGGATAGTCACCATGACATTCATCAACACCGCCACAGACCTGCAAACAGCAGAACCAAGCGCCGAGCGCACTGCGTTCTTGCAAAACCTGCTGAACGATTACATCACTTTTGATGATGCGGAGTATCCCGAGGGGTACGACCGCACATTGCAAGAGGGCGACGACGACTATGTGGCCCCTGTGATCCGCCAGGAATGGAACGCAGGTGCAGCCGCAGCATGGGGATTTGCCAGCCGTGAGTCGATTGAGGCTGTGCTCTGATGGCAGTCCCACTAACAGGCGCTTGAATTAAGTAGTTCCCTTCATTATAAAGTTTCATAAATACTCAAAAAGTAAGTCATATAAATGGCGTTTACCAAGATTGTTGGTGCTGGCGGTGCTGGCGCCTTCGCCGGTGGAAACGGTGGATCCGGTATCGTCATCATCGCATATCCATCATAAATACTCAAAAAGCTTATAATGTCATACCTAGGCAATCAACCAACAGCAGGCACGCATAATTTAATATTTACTTAATCTATATTTTTGTATCGACACAAACTTCTTATATGGAGATGTTAAGTAATATAACTAGTATTATTCATAGTATTCAATCTTAACTCTATGGATCAACACACCTACGA
>VGHX01000177.1 GCA_016868055.1 Betaproteobacteria bacterium | reverse complement strand
GCATCGTGCGCAGCCCCGCGACGACCTTGCTCGTGCCCACAGGGCCGTAGATGTGCGTGACGATGGGCTGCGGCGACATGATCCAGCGCGATGTGACGATGTCGTTCAAGTCGCTGATGTGGTCACTATGTAGATGGGTGAGCAGAACCGCAGAAAGAAAGGGAGGAAACACTCCGGCGCCGGTGAGGCGCATCACGCAGCCGCGACCGCAGTCCACCACGATGTGCTGACCGGCCGCCTGTACGAGAGTGGAGGGGCCAGCGCGATTCGGATCGGGAATCGGGCTTCCAGTGCCGAGCAACGTCACTTTCATCACCACGACGGTAGGTGACGAGGCCGAGACGAATGTCATCGGAGTGATGCTGCGTAATCTTGGAGGCCAATGACGCACAGGGCAGTTCAGTTACAACAACGCGAGTTTTTCGTGCGCGGTGTTCGCGAGCCGGTTTGCAGACAGCTGATAGGTGAACGTTGGGTCGATGTGTGGATACCCGACGCTGCCCCAAGCGGAATCATCATCGCTCACGACGGACAAAACACTTTTGATGATCGCGCTGCCATGCACCATCAAACGTGGGATGCAGCACGGGCAGCAATTCGCGCGGCTCGGCACGTCGGTGTCAATCCGCCTGCGGTAGTCGGGGTGTGGAACGGGAGCACGTCGGAAAGACCATTTCAGCGCGGCATCGAACTTGCGCCACAGAAAGTGATGAGTGCCGCTATGACGATCGACCCACGAGTCGCTAGCTGGTTTGATTCGTCAAAGATGGAAGGCGACAAGTATCTCGCCGAACTCTGCGACCACATCGTGCCAGCAGTGATAACGCTCGTCGGCAGCAGAGCACCGATTGCGATGATGGGCTCGAGCATGGGTGCGCTCGCGACGATCTATGCCCTCGGTGAACGCCCAGACGTGTTTACGTGCGGGCTGACGTTTTCTGTGCACTGGCCGTTCGCCGGAAACCCACTCGTAGACGGACTCATCGACCGTTTGCCGGCGCCCGGTCGCGTACGGCTATGGATGCAAAACGGAACGGGCGGGTTGGACAGTTCGTATGCGCCATTTCAGAGACGGGCCAATGCGCGGCTGGCTGCGCGCGGTTACCGACCTGGCCGCGATTTTGTGTCGCGTGTGCTGCGCCACAGTAGCCATAACGAATGGTCGTGGGCCAAGCGCTTGCCTGATGCAATCAGTTGGTGGCTCCGCGGCTGGTAAGTGGCGCGTCGTCTTCTAGCTGACACCCAGATGCTTGGCGAAGAAGTCGAGGATGATTTCGGCACGCTGCACACGGTGCACTGGCGAACCTGATCGCGACAATTCATGTGTCTCACCCGGGAACCGGTAGAACGTCACATCTTTGCCGAGAATCCTCATCGCAACGAAGAGCTCTTCGGCTTGGCTAATCGGGCAACGCAGGTCGTCTTCGCTGTGAATGATGAGAAACGGCACATTGAT
>VGHX01000176.1 GCA_016868055.1 Betaproteobacteria bacterium | reverse complement strand
TGTGTTGCTGATTCTGCTGTCGCTGCTGAATGTGATCGGCCCATGGGGCTGGCTGGGGCTGCTGGCGGTCGCCACTGGGTTGCTCAGGGTATGTCCCGCGTACAGCGTACTGGGTCTGCGGTCTTGCCCGGTGCAGCAAAGTACCGACCACGCCTAAGCAAGCACCGCGACACTGAGGGCAGCGCGTTCAGCCGCGTCGCGCACGGCGCGCTAGATCTTGATGCCCTCGATCTCGATCAGCCGCGCCAAGCTGTTTTCCAGAATCCCGCGCGCCATCGCCGCCGACTGATTCAGTTGCGCGTGTAGCTGAGCGTCTTCGACGTTGCGGTTGGCGCACTCGCTGCTGTACTGCTCGAACGCCGCCAGGTTGATGATCAGCTCGGCTAAATGATTCGGACACTCGCAGGCAATCGTTCCGGACAGGTTCGCCACGCGAGCCAACTGCGCGTTATCAAAACGCCGCGGCTGCAACGCAGCTACGGGTGGCTGTGCCGTGCTATGCATGAGGTTGATTGACGACCGGGGGAACGCGCAGCACACGCGATAAACCTCGGAAGCCGTCACCATGCCCTTGAGGCAAATGATTCCCGCACGCTCAAGTTGCTCTACCGAGGCGCGTGTCGCGAACTTGTAGATCACCAAGCCATGAATGCCGCCGGTGTCGAGCAAGGCTTTTCTGATCTGGTCGAGCGACTTTTCATTGATGGTCACTATATCGAATACCACCACATCGGCTTGCTTGTCGATAGCACTGCCGACGTGGCCGGTGCCGCGATCGACGATTTCAATATCTTCAAACCGCAGCAGATCGGGACCAATACGCAGGCGCAGCGTGTCGTCTAAAAACATGACCCGCCGCTTGAAGCGTGGCGGTGATTTTTGCTCCGGCATCACGCTGCCCGACGCGTTCAACATATCTCGCAAGCGATCAATCGGCAGCTTGGCGACGCTACTCACCGCATGGCCGCGCTCTGTGAGTTGCTTCACCAACGAGACTTTGAGAATGTCGCCCTCTGAATATAAACGTCGCCCGGTGTCGGTCCGCTCGGGCACGATCAGCTCGTAGCGCCGCTCCCATACGCGCAAGGTCTCGGGGTGCATTTGCGTGCGGCGTGCCACCACGCCAATGCTGTACTGGTGCTTGCTGTCTGCTTCCATGTTGGTCTCGGTCTCGCAGGCTTACACATGCAAATATTCTGGTAGCGGCCAGAGCGTGTAAACGATCTGCGCACAGTATTTGCAAATGCTTTGTTTATATATTTAAGCTACCGGGCCGGATATTAGCATCAACAAATTCAAAATTACATCGTATAAAATCTTGTTTTAGTGATTTTCATCGACTTTATTAATAAGTTTTTAATATTTTTGATAATTTATATTGTCAAAATAAATATTTATTGGGCTTTTTGACCATTTTATTGATGTTTCGTTTAATTTAAAGCTTGACATAGCCTGGTCAGAAGCTAAACTGTTCTCACGTAGATTAAT
>VGHX01000175.1 GCA_016868055.1 Betaproteobacteria bacterium | reverse complement strand
CATCAATATCAGAGGGTTCGCCATCGGTCACTAGCAGCAAAATTCGCTTCTCAGTACGCTGCTGCTGTAGTCTAAAACCAGCGTGCCGCAGCGCGGTGCCCATGCGCGTCGACAGCGAGCCCTGCTGCCGCATCAGCAGCTGACGCTGTGGCTGCTCATAAGGCTCATCGAAATCCTTCAATCTCAAATAATGTACTTTGGCGCGTCCATCGGAATGAAACCCGTCAATTGCCAACGTGTCGTAATCAGTATCAATCGACTGCACCAGCAGATCAGCGGCCTGCTTTTCAATATCCAAGATAGAGGTAAAGCCCTTCACGCGGTCATTGGTCGATTCGGAGAGATCCAGTAGCAAAAGAATCGAGGCATGTCGCCGGCGTTTACCTGGTCGCTGAAAAATCCTTGGGTCTGGGGTAATCCGCGCGCGCCAACTGATACGGCTGTCGATCGCTGCGTTCAAATCGAGCGTCTCGCCTTCAAGCTGTCTGCGTAAACGCACCGCGCGGTCGAGCGTTCGAGCCCGCGTATCCAGCGATACGCCGCGCACAGCGCTGCGCTGCCGACCGCTCAACACCTGCTCTGTCGTGTCGCGTGCCAATCGGTCATGCACTGTAGCCCAAGCATCTCTTAATATTTTTTCACGTTGATCCCACTCGGGATACACAAACCGCTGCCCGGGTGGCTGCTCGATCGGTGAGACATGCATTGCCGTCTCGGCCTCTTGATCGCTGGCCTCGATTTGTACCGAAGTACGCGACAAGCTCTCTTCGGGTGGGGTGTCTGCGGGCGGGTCTTGCTCGAACTCCCATAAAAAACTATGGTCATCACGAAAGGCGGGCTGAACGGCATACAGCTCCTGAAAAAACCGGACTCGCATCTGGCCCAGGTCGTTGCCAAGTATTTTTCCTACTTCGGCAAAGCGTTCGGGGTCGTCGAGCCCATGCGCTGCCTCAGCCTCAAATAACTCGCGGCCCTTGTTTACCCAATGATTAGGGTCTTGATAATTTGGATCGTGTAAAGCGCGTGATAATCGTGCAGAGAGCGAAGCAAATGTGAGCTCGTTGTTCTCACCGTTCGCCGTATGAAAGCACGACCATAACGACCACAAACCCGGGAAATGTCGCAGCGCCAAGCGCTCAACCCGCGCATCTTCGATCAGTGACAATACCGTAAGCAGCAATGGTTTCTTTTTACCGGCTGCCTGATGCCTTGGCGAATACTGCAGATGCGCCAATGCGTGTGCGACTGCGGCGCGATAGATATTGCCGCGTGCTGCGCCATCCCACGCAAGATAATGGTCAGGCAGTAGTAGCGTGCCCTCGCTAATGACTGGACGTAATGGCAAAGCATTCAAGCGCCGCTGCCGACGCGCCACCAGCGATAAATCGGGCTGTCCGAAGCCGGTCGTCAAGTACTGCAGTGCGCCGCGCGCACGCTCAAACGACGTACCCTTGGCCTCGGCCACCATGGCTTGCGCTGCAGCAGCATC
>VGHX01000174.1 GCA_016868055.1 Betaproteobacteria bacterium | reverse complement strand
ACGGCCATCGCGAGGTGCTGGGGCTGTGGATCGAGAGCACCGAGGGGGCCAAGTTCTGGCTGAAGGTATTCAACGATCTCAAGACCCGGGGCGTGGGCGACATCCTGATCGCAGTCACCGATGGGCTTAAAGGAATCGCGGAGGCGCTGGGCGCGGTATTCCCGTCGACCACGCTGCAGACCTGCATCGTGCACTTGATCCGCAACAGCTTGGACTACGCGAGCTGGAAGGATCGCAAGGTGCTCGCGGCAGCCCTCAAGCCGATCTACACCGCCCCCAGCGCCGAAGCTGCCGCCCAGGCGCTGGACGAATTTGAAGCGAGCCCTTGGGGGCAGCGCTTTCCGACCGTGGTGGCCTCCTGGCGACGCGCCTGGGATCGGGTGATACCGTTCTTTGCGTTCCCGCCGGCGGTGCGCAAGCTCATCTATACGACCAACGCCATCGAAAGTTTGCACAGCCAGCTGCGTAAGATCATCAAGACCCGAGGGCACTTCCCGAGCGATGATGCGGCCACCAAGCTCATCTGGCTGGCGCTGAGAAACATCGGCCACAGCGGCGGCCGAAGCGTTCGGGAGTGGAGAGACGCAATGAATCAATTCGCGATCGCCTACGGCGATAGATTTACAAGGATGGATGCGTGACAATGTCAGACCGACTTGCCCACCGCGGCGGCCGTTCGTCGCAGGCGACGCCCGCCGCCGTGGACAAGTCTCTCAGCGCCCCGCACACAAAAAACCTGACGCCCCCTCATCGGTCGCCGTTTCTCGTTTCCTCAGGGCATAAACAGCTTTGTCCCTAACATGATGGTGGATGTTGAAATCCAGGTTTTGATTAGAGCGATACCACCAATCAATCTTCGTACCCATTTCAAGATCTGTGCAAACCTCAAAAGATCTTCCGCTTTTAATAGCGAACTCTGAAGTAAACGCCCTTAGCTTAGATAGATCTACAGACACCACATCATCGCCCTTAGCGGACTGAGAAAACAATATAAGGATCGAATAAAGCACCGAGCGCATTCGGTACCTGTGCGGGCCTGACTTTAGGATTTCCATGTTTAAGTTCCTTTTACCAAGCCATAGCTTGCAAAAATCTTTGCCGTACCGTCAGCCTGTACCAGTAATGCATTGAAGACTTCCGACCTGCCTTGATAGGCTGACCCCATCCATACCGGGTCACCCAATAGGTTGCTGTGTGACAAGATGCATAGCGGCGTGGTAGATCAAGGGAAGGTCGCGTTGTTACATTTCCTACATCGTGCACAACAATGCGAGACCCACTCGACTCCAGGTATCTGATCAAGTCATTACAGCAACCGCATTGCGGCGACTTCCAAACGCTCACTTCCTTTTGCCTAGCGGCTAACTCGTGAGTGCGCATTGGCGACGTACTTGCCTCGATCGACTCATGCGCAATCAACGAGGTACTAAAAAATAGTGATATCGCCAGCATCGTTGAGGCATAGAAAACTCTTTCTGTTTAGCTCCCCGCACCATAACTGCCTTCG
>VGHX01000173.1 GCA_016868055.1 Betaproteobacteria bacterium | reverse complement strand
GCGTACTGGTGATTGTCGAAGCCGACCGCCACACGGGGTACGGGCTCAACCCGTGCGTGGTGAAGAACGTCGATGGCTACCTGCTCGAGTTGCAGGTGCCCGACAACGAAACGTACTGCCGCTAAACAACCTGCGTCCGGCGAGTCGCTAGCGCTGCAACACGTAAAGGTTGCGCACCCAAACAGGCCTCACATCGCGCAGCAGCATCGCAACCACGCGCGACATGGCGAACGGTAAGCGTCGCGAGATTCTCGGCGCAGCAACCCGCACACGACGAAGCGTGAACTCACGTCGTAGCTCTGTATACGTGTCGTTGATGGAGTCGTGGGTGCTGGCAGCCACCATGATGATGGCAAGACCATCGTTGCTCATGTTGTTGAGCAAGCACCGCAGCCACTGGCGGTGTGCACTCGCATCACCAGTGCGTGTGAATGGGTAGAACTCTTGGCACAACAGCACATCAAACGGTGCGCCAACCATCGTTTTGTCAGGCACCACGGCACCGTCGACAAATTGGCATTGTTGCCACTGTGTACGGGCGAACTGCACGGCATCGACCGACACATCAAACCCCGTCACCGTTGCCGACGGCCACACGCGATGCAAACCGTCGGTCGTGAACCCGGCACCACAGCCGAGATCGGCAATGGTCTTCGGGGCGTGGTCGCGAAATCGGCGAATCAGGGTTGCGTAGTCTCCACATACCGTGTCGATGCGCCACGGCTCTACTTCGTTGTGCATGTACAAACCCGATGTATCGGTGTTGCCGCTCTGCGCCAACGCCTTGTACGACGCAAAGTCGTTGCGAACATCGGTTTCACCCGCTGCGCCAGCCGTGCGAACCTCGCGCTCACGTTGCGCGAGCGCCTCGGGCGACCACCATGCACGCTCGTTCTTTGTCACGCGTCCACCCGCTTGTCGGCAAAAAACTGTTGCAGCAATTCCGATGACTCAGCAGCGAGTACGCCGTGTCGCACGGTTGGTTCGTGATTCAAACGCGGGTCGGCTGCCAGGTTGTACAACGAGCCGAATGCGCCAGCCTTCAAATCAGCTGCGCCATACACCACGGTGCCCACTCGTGCATTGACGATCGCGCCAGCACACATCGCGCACGGCTCGAGAGTTACGAATAACGTGCAATCTTCGAGCCGCCAGCGACCAAGTCGTTCGGCAGCGGCACGCAACGCCAGCACTTCGGCATGCGCCGTTGGGTCGTTGCGCAATTCCCGCTCGTTGCACGCCGCAGCAATCACTTTGTCGCCGTGCACCACCACCGCGCCCACGGGCACGTCACCGTGTGCTTGCGCACGCTGCGCTTCGCTCAGCGCCTGGCGCATTACCGACGCATCATCCACCTCACCACGGTAGGCCGTCGCGATTCCTCGCTATTGTTGCGCTGTGAATCAAGCGCCGGCTTCCCGCAAAGCCCTCGTCGTTATTCCGGCGCGATTCCAGTCGAGTCGATTTCCCGGCAAACCCCTTGCCGATCTGGGTGGCAAAACCGTGAT
>VGHX01000172.1 GCA_016868055.1 Betaproteobacteria bacterium | reverse complement strand
CACCGGCATACGCGTAACCAGCAACCATCGCGATCGGCAACATGAGTGCGAGGGCTAACAAGTTGACGCGAGCAGCTTTACCGATGATTGCTTCACCACTCATAGACGAACCGCCAGTTTTCTTGGCGCGGCAAACCCGAACCACGCAAGAATCGCGAGGCAAATCACTACCGCAAGTAGAACCCACCCGACTGGTACGAAAGCTGTTGCCACTGCGCCAAATGCGAGAGTGGCGGTTAAGCCGTAGAGAACCAAAACGGTGCGCGTCTGGCTGTGTCCACGAGCCAGCAACTGGTGATGCAAGTGACCCTGGTCTGCCGAGAACGGATTTCGCTTAGCGCGCACCCGACGAGCGACCGCGCTTGCTAAGTCGATAAGCGGCACGGCCAACACGGCTAGCGGTAGCAAGATGGGCATAAACGCCGGAAAAAACGTAGTGCTGGCAAGAGCTGCGGCGTCTACTTGCCCAGTCAGAGCGATGGTTGCCACAGCCAAGAGCAAGCCCAGAAGCATGGCGCCGGTATCACCCATGAAAGAGCGCGCTTTCGAAAAGTTAGCTGGCAAGAAGCCAACTGCTACCCCGACAAGTAACACTGAGACCAACGTCGGCAAAGTCGCTCGCACAAAGCCATATTCGACTGAAAGAAAATAGCTATAAACGAAAAAGGCCATCGCACCAATGGCTGCTATGCCGGCTGCGAGCCCGTCCACACCATCAACAAAATTAATCGCATTTACCGTTACCACCAAAAGCAACACGGTGAGCAGCACGCTCGTCCAAGGGTCAAGCACTATCACTCGATCAAATGCCGGCAACCAAATCAACGTTATTCCTTGCAAGGCGAGCAAGCTGCCTGCTAAAACCTGGCCAGCCAACTTGGTAGGCGCGTCAAGACCCCACCTGTCATCGATGATTCCAAGAACCAGCAATATGGACGCAGCCGACAAGAGCGCTCGCACTATCTCGCCATTTGCGAATACGGCCTTCATCATCGGTAGCTGCGAAGCCAGCAACAGCCCTGCCAACAAACCCGCATACATCGCGATTCCGCCAAGTCGTGGCGTGCGATCGGTGTGTATGTCGCGCCCTCGCACTTCGGCTACTGCACCAATGCGCACGGCCCACTTCTCTGCCCAAGGAGTGACTAGAAAAGTCGTAAGAGCGGCAACTAGCAGAACGAGTACGTACTCGCGCATGCGCTATTTAACGAGCGTAAGCAGGAAAGCGCGCCACCAACTCAGAAACCTCAGACCGCACCGCAGCTAACCCAGTGCCGTCTAAGTCTTTAACGGCTCGAGCAATCAGGCCACCTACGTCTTTCATTTCTGCCACCGTCATGCCCTGGGTGGTGGTCGCCGGTGTACCCACGCGAATGCCTGAAGCTGTCATCGGGGGCAGTGGGTCATAAGGAATCGGATTCTTGTTCAACGTGATGCTCACTTGATCACACCGCGTCTCTGCTTCTTTACCGGTCACCCCCGTCTCTGACAGGTCGACCAAAACCAGATGGGTATCGGTGCCACCAGAGACTGGGCGCATTCCCTCACGTGATAAAGCCTCTGCCA
>VGHX01000171.1 GCA_016868055.1 Betaproteobacteria bacterium | reverse complement strand
GTGTATCAGCAGTACGGGTACAGCGGGCATTCCGCACAGCCGGCGCCACGGCGCACGCGCCCCAACACCAGCACGCCCGCGCCTTCCGCTGCGGTTTGCTGATGCCGCCGCGCTCATCTCCCCGCCCCCAGCCGCGCGCGCGCGCCGTCTCAGCAGCAGCATCACGCGCTCTCCTCCTCCAGCGGCTCCAGTTGCCGCGCCAGCAAGCCGCGCAGCCCTTTGCCGTACTTGCTCTCGCCGTCCATTCTGCCGCGCCCCTCCCGGATGCCGGCGTTCATCCCGAGGAGCTGCACCTTCAGCTTCTTCACCGAGCACCCGCATTCGCCGGCAACGCCGCGCAAGTGCTCGTTCGACACGAAGTCGTTGTCCACATCGCCCGTCAGCTTGAACGCAGCCAAAACGCGCTCGTCCAGCCTTTGGTCTTGCTCGCCTTCGACGTGCAGCTTCGGCAGCTGGACGGCGGTGTCGCTGTAGTGGTCGATCAAGATGCGCACGAGCGCGTTGGCGTACGCGTCGCTTTTGACGGCGCAGCGCAGACCCGGGTCGGCAAGTTTGTAGTTCTTCTTGCGGAATTCGAGCAGCTCCGCGCGCCCATCCGCAGCCAGCAGCTCCGCGTCAATGTACTCGCGCGACTTGAACTGCACGGTGGATGTGGTCTGCAAGCACTTTTCCAGCACGTCGTCGGTCGTGAGCGGCGGCGCGTCGTTGAGCATAAAGATGGAGCTGCATTGCACGTTGAACGTCATCGCGTCCTTGTAATTCTTGCGGCCCTCGATTTCGTCGCCGCCGCTGTTGATGGATTTAATCAACTTGCTGTCGATTTTGAGCCGCTTGTTGCCCGTATCGAGCGGAAACTCTTGCACCAGCATCAAGCGAACGGGCTGAAAGTCCACCAACCACGCGTTCTTTTTGGCGGCGTCTGCGCCGCGGTCGCGCTGCGCCAAAAAGTTCTCGCTTTCGGTTTGTTTGGCGTAAGCGCCGAAAGCGGACATCAGCCAATCGTTCAGAACGCCCTTGGAGCAGTCGCGGTTGGTCATCAGCACCGCCCACAGTTTGTCTTGAATGCAGCCCGCCACAGCGCGGGCCAAGAACTGCATCCACAGTTTCGCGTTTTCTTCGCCCATACTGGCGGTGAAGATTTTGTTGGTGCACTCGTCCTTGAAGGCTTGCGACACGCTGTCAGCGGTGGGAAAGTTTCGGTGAATTTTGACGAGTGAATAAACGGGCGTGTCTTGCAACTCGCGGCTGCTCCACGCGTGGAATGCGCGCTTCGCAAAATCGTACACCCCATCGTTGAAGCACAGCTTGCCCCGTGTTGTCGCGTGTATTTGTTTGTAGAACGAGGGCACCGGATGCAGCAAGATCTTGTCTTGCGTCAGAATGCAAACGTTTTTGAGGTTTTTCACCATATCGCAGTACGCGAAGTCGGTTGTGGTGGTTCCGCCCTTGATTTCTCGCACCGTGCGCTTTTTCATTTTCAAGGCGATGATGGATGCGCGCAAGTTGCTTTCAAACGCTTTGGGGTCGTTCGACCAAATATGGCCTTCCTTGTGAAACAACTGCCCT
>VGHX01000170.1 GCA_016868055.1 Betaproteobacteria bacterium | reverse complement strand
ACGAGATTCTCAAGACGGCCAGCGCGTTTTTCGCCCAGGCGGAGCTCGACCGCCGTTTGAAGAACTGAAACGCTTTATCGATACCCACCGGGAGCAGTACGGGGTCGAGCCGATCTGCAAAGTGCTGCAGATCGCCCCGTCTTGCTACCGGCGTCATGCAGCACGGCTGCGTAACCCGAATCAGCGCCCTGAACGTACTCAGCGTGACGAGATGCTGATGGGGCATATTCAGCGGGTCTGGCATGCGAACTGGCAGGTGTATGGTGCCAATAAGGTCTGGCGACAGATGAATCGCGAAGGTATTGTGGCGGCGCGCTGCACCGTCGAGCGCCTGATGCGGCAAATGGGTCTGCAGGGTGCGCGCCGTGGCAAGAAGGTGCGAACAACGATTAGCGATAGCAAGGCGCCTTGTCCGCTGGATCGGGTCAACCGGGTGTTCAAGGCTGAACGTCCGAACCAGTTGTGGGTATCGGACTTCACGTATGTCTCGACCTGGCAGGGCTGGCTGTATGTGGCCTTTGTCATTGATGTTTATTCCCGACGTATTGTCGGCTGGCGCGTAAGTCGCAATATGCAAACAGACTTCGTACTCGATGCACTGGAGCAGGCGCTCTACGAGCGGCAACCTGAACGCGCTGAATCTTTGGTTCACCACTCGGATCGTGGCTCGCAGTACGTCTCGATCCGGTACACCGAGCGATTGGCCGAAGCAGGCATCGAACCCTCCGTCGGTAGCCGGGGTGATAGCTACGATAATGCGTTGGCAGAGACAATCAATGGGTTGTACAAGACGGAATTGATCCACCGTCGAGCACCTTGGAAAACGCGGGAATCGGTGGAGCTGGCGACGCTGGAATGGGTTCACTGGTTCAACCATATCCGACTGCTGGAGCCGATCGGTTATGTACCGCCAGTCGAAGCTGAGGCAAACTACTGGCAGCAACTTGCCAGCGAGACTACTCCGGTAGCCTCAACTTAAACCAACTCGCCTCCACGAATTCCGGGGCGATTCACCACCATGGATAAGTCCCCAGTTGTTTAGATGGGAGTCTATCTTTGCTTAAATAGCCTTCTCTGAAGGCAAGGTGCTGGGCCGATGCTTACGACATACGGCACAGGTGAATTTAAATAAAAAAACCGTAAACAAACATTTAATATATTCGTCGCAAGCTCAAATCTTGCACGACCGACCATGAAAAAAACGATTTCATCAACGCCACACAGCAGCGCCGACGGAAAAAATTAAAGATATGGCAAAAAAAACAGCACTGATTTCAGGAGCAACTGGCGTGGTGGGCCGTAATCTGCTCGCTCATCTGGAGGAGAATCCTGCATGGAATGTGATTGGGGTGTCACGCAGACCACCCCCTACGCCTGGTGGCTATTTCCATATTGCTATCGATTTGCTAAATCAGAAGGACTGTCGCAGCAAAGCGTATCTTCTGAGCGAAGTGACTCACGTTTTTCATGCCGCCTATTTAGAGCGCGGCGACAGCACTGCTTGGGTGAACGATAACACCGCCATGCTGATTAACCTGATTCAGGCACTTGAGCCAGTGGCGAAACA
>VGHX01000169.1 GCA_016868055.1 Betaproteobacteria bacterium | reverse complement strand
AATCCTTATCACAGGATAAAGAAATACTGAGTCGGCAATTGGCCGACTGCCAGTACATTCTCACCATCGCGGGCCCCGATCGATATTCAGCCCCGCCCAGGAGACCAAATATGCTTCAGAAAGTTGCTTCTCAAGGCGCATTTCCTAATAGCCAAACCATCGCCGCCGTCGACCCTGAATTGTGGGCGGCGATTCAACAAGAGAACGAGCGCCAGCAAGAGCACATCGAGCTGATTGCATCCGAGAACTACGCTTCGCCTGCGGTGATGGCGGCACAGGGTTCGCAGCTGACGAATAAATACGCTGAGGGTTATCCCGGCAAGCGCTACTACGGTGGCTGTGAATTTGTCGATATCGCTGAACAACTCGCGATTGACCGTTTAAAGGAACTCTACGGCGCCAAGTTCGCCAACGTACAAGCCAACTCCGGCTCGCAGGCGAACCAGGCCGTGATGCTGGCGTATCTGCAACCGGGCGACACCGTGATGGGTATGTCGCTGGCCGAGGGCGGCCATTTGACCCACGGCATGGCGCTGAATTTGTCGGGCAAGTGGTTCAAGGTGGTGTCGTACGGTCTGGATTCGAAAGAAGAGATCGACTACGACCAAATGGAGCGTCTGGCGCATGAGCACCGCCCCAAGATGATCATTGCCGGTGCCTCAGCCTATGCGCTGAAGATCGACTGGGCGCGCTTTGCCAAGGTGGCCAAAGACATTGGCGCGCTGTTCCTGGTGGATATGGCCCACTACTCGGGCTTGATCGCCGGCGGTGTGTACCCCAACCCGGTACCGTTTGCGGATGTGGTGACGTCGACTACCCACAAGAGCCTGCGCGGCCCGCGCGGCGGCATCATTCTGATGAATGATGAAGAGGTGGCCAAGAAGATCAACAGTGCGGTGTTCCCCGGCATGCAGGGTGGCCCGCTGATGCATGTGATTGCGGCCAAGGCGGTGGCGTTCAAGGAAGCCTTGTCGCCTGAATTCAAGGCGTATCAGCAGCAGGTGTTAAAGAACGCCGATGCGCTGGCCAAGGCTTTGATTGAGCGTGGCTTGCGGATTGTGTCGGGCCGTACCGAGTCGCATGTGATGCTGGTGGATTTGCGCTCGAAGAAGCTGACTGGTAAAGAGGCTGAGGCGGTACTGGGCTCGGCGCACATTACCTGCAACAAGAATGGCATTCCGAATGACCCGGAGAAGCCGTTTGTGACCTCGGGTATCCGCCTGGGTTCACCGGCGATGACGACGCGTGGCTTCAAGGAAGCGCAAGCGACCAAGGTGGGTCATTTGATTGCTGATGTACTCGATCACCCGCACGACGCAGCGACGATTGCGCGTGTCAAGGCCGAGGTCAAGCTGTTGACCGACGCGCATCCCGTGTACGCGCGCTAGCGCAGCGTTCACGCTTCAAGGTAGTGGCGTTGTAACAGGCTCCCACAGAGGAGCCGAGCGTGCCCTCATAAACAATTTTTGATATTGAGATGGAAGGAGAGATCCATGGCTGGACGTAACTTTTTATTTGTACCGGGACCGACCAATGTTCCCGATCGCGTGCTGCGCGCAATGATGGTGTCGATGGA
>VGHX01000168.1 GCA_016868055.1 Betaproteobacteria bacterium | reverse complement strand
GGTCGTCCGCGAATTTCGCTGCGCCTGATGATTTCGCTGCTTTATCTGAAGCACGCCTTCAACGAAAGCGACGAAGGGGTGGTTGAGCGCTGGAGCGAAACGCCCACCTGGCAATACTTTTCCGGGTTCGCGTATTTCGAGCACCGCTTGCCCTGTGATCCCACCACGCTGATCAAGTTTCGCAAAGCGATCGGCGAAGAAGGGGCCGAAGAGTTGCTCGCGCAGACCATCAATGTGGCGCTCAGCTTGAAACTGATCAGCACCAAACATCTCGAGACCGTGATTGTCGACACCACGGTGCAGCCCAAAGCGATCGCACATCCCACTGACTCGAAGCTGCTTGAGGTCGCTCGCGGCAAACTCGTCGAGATCGCCAAAGAGAACGCGATCCCGCTCAAGCAAACGTTTGCGAAAGAAGGCAAAGCACTGAGGTTTCAGGCGGGCCGATATGCACACGCCCGACAGTTTCAGCGCATGCGCAAAGCGGTCAAGCGGCAGAGCACGATTGTGCGCAAGCTCCACTCTGCCATCGAGTCGAAGATGACCACGCTGAGTGAAGCAGTGAAAGGGGCGCTGGCTGCACCGCTCGCCAGAGCCCAGCAACTGATTTCGCAGGCTCGCACCCGCCGACCCCAGAAGCGCGGAGCGGAGCAAGGATCGTCGATACCCAAGATTTACAGCTGGCACGCGCCGGAAGTGGCCTGCATCAATAAGGGCAAGGCGCGTACGCCCTATGAGTTCGGTGCGAAGGTGAGCATTGCGACCAGCGTACAAGGTAATTTGATCGTAGGTGCGCGAGCGTTCGGCGGAAATCCGTTCGATGGGCACACGCTTTCCGAGCAGCTGGAACAAACAACGATCCTGCTTCAGGACCGCGCCATCAAGCCGGGCACGGTGTATGTCGACCTGGGGTATCGCGGTGTTGATCA
This sequence comes from Betaproteobacteria bacterium, assembly GCA_016868055.1. Taxonomy (GTDB): domain Bacteria; phylum Pseudomonadota; class Gammaproteobacteria; order Burkholderiales; family Burkholderiaceae_D; genus Pernthalerella. The sequence continues at coordinate 657 of VGHX01000168.1, read as the reverse complement.
CGATAATCCCGGCGTTCGGATCAATCATCGCGGCAAGAAGCGGCGACTGAACGAAGCCGAACTGCGACTGCTCAAACGCCGTCAATCGATTGAGCCCGTGATCGGGCACCTGAAGCATGACCACCGAATGGATCGGTGTCATCTGAAGGGTGAAACCGGTGACCGGATTCACGCCGTGTTGTGCGCAGCCGGGTACAACATTCGTTGGCTGCTGAGGATGATCGTGAAAAAAGGCCTCGGCCTTTTTTTGTGCCTTGTATTTGGAGCGCTCTATTTCGCGGTGCGGTTGATGCGCGGACATGGGGGCGACGATTTCAGAGCCTCAAATCGGCAATTTGCGGTAGGTGCGGCTTGAAAAGCGATTTTTCAGGGACGACTAAGTGGTCAGATCGCCAGATCGCTAGCCACTTCAATGAGATCGGTTACCTGACGCCAAGAGGGCACGAGTGGCTACCTCAGAGTGTTCACTCAATCCTTAGGAAATATCGGGTGAGGTTGGAGAGACTTGGCCGGAGTAGGTGATTCTCTAAATATCCGTACAGGTCATACGGGGGGCGTCAAGTTTTTTGTGTGCGGGGCGCTGAGAGACTTGTCCACGGCGGCGGGCGTCGCCTGCGACGAACGGCCGCCGCGGTGGGCAAGTCGGTCTGACATTGT
>VGHX01000167.1 GCA_016868055.1 Betaproteobacteria bacterium | reverse complement strand
CATCCGACACCTACACAGTGAACCGCCCCGGGTTTTGAGGAGGCTCCAACTCTTGAGAAGATGGAGCCATGAACAAAGCAAACAAGTTTTCACCCGAAGTCCGCGAACGCGCCGTTCGGATGGTGCTGGAGCATCGCGGGGAACATCCGTCGCTGTGGGCGGCCACGCAGTCCATTTCGTCCAAGATCGGTTGCTCCGCGCATACCCTGTACGAATGGGTGCGGCGGCACGAAGTTGATTCGGGCACTCGCGACGGCGTGACCATGGCTGAGCGTGACCGCATCAAGGATCTCGAGCGAGAGGTCAAGGAACTGCGGCGCGCCAACGAGATTCTGAAGCTGGCCAGCGCGTTTTTCGCCCAGGCGGAGCTCGACCGCCGGCTGAAGTGATCAAAGCCTTCGTTGATGAGCACCGTGACCGATTCGGGGTCGAGCCGATCTGCAAAGTGTTGCAGTTCGCCCCGTCGGCATACCGCCGTCACGCTGCGCGCCAGCGCGATCCGGCACTTATCAGCAGACGTGCGCAGCGCGATTCCGAGTTGAAGCGACATGTGCGTCGCGTCTGGGACAACAACATGCAGGTTTACGGGGCTGACAAGGTCTGGAAACAGATGAATCGCGAGGGTATCCGCGTCGCTCGATGTACGGTCGAGCGACTGATGCGATCGATGGGCTTGCAGGGTGCCAGGCGTGGCAAAGGTGTGCGCACAACCGTGCCGGACGTGAACGCGCCGTGTCCGTTTGACAGGGTGAACCGGAACTTCAGAGCTGATCGACCGAATCAGCTTTGGGTTTCGGATTTCACGTACGTATCGACCTGGCAAGGCTGGCTGTATGTTGCTTTCATCATCGATGTCTACGCTCGGCGGATCGTCGGCTGGCGGGTCAGCAGAAGCATGCAGACGGACTTCGTTCTGGATGCCCTGGAGCAGGCGCTTTACGAACGCCAACCCGACCGCGATTCGCTTATTCACCATTCGGATCGTGGGTCCCAGTACGTCAGCATCCGCTACACCGAGCGGCTGGCCGAGGCGGGGATCGAACCCTCGGTCGGCAGCCGCGGCGACAGTTACGACAATGCCCTGGCTGAGACGATCAACGGCCTCTACAAGGCAGAGCTGATTCACCGTCGGGCTCCGTGGAAAACCCGTGACGCTGTCGAGCTTGCAACCCTCAACTGGGTCCATTGGTTTAATCACGATCGCCTGATGGAATCACTGGGCTATATTCCGCCGGCAGAAGCTGAGGCAAAATTCCACCAGTTGTCGGCAAGTCAGTCTCTCTTGGCAGCATGATCATTTAACCCAACCAGCCTCCGCGATTCCCGGGGCGGTTCACACCCACTTGGTAAAGCATCTAAAAAATCTCGGGCAAGCTGCGCTGGTTAAACACGGTGACCTGAATGCCAGCACGAATCAGTTGCGCCGCAATATCGGCCTGCAAGTCAGAGAAACCAAATACACAGTCGGGTCTAAGGGCCAAAATTTTGTCGATCTTGGCGCTCAAAAACGCACTGACTTTTGGCTTCTCTTCTCGCGCACGACGGGGGCGCACGGTGAAGCCGCTAATACCCACAATACGGTGCTCTTGCCCCAGC
>VGHX01000166.1 GCA_016868055.1 Betaproteobacteria bacterium | reverse complement strand
GCATCCTCAGCTGACGCGACTTGTACCGGCGCACGGGCATCCCCGATCAGCAAAGCAGGTTTGCCGTCTGTTCTCAGACTTGCGAGCAATTTGTGATCATCACTGCCTTCAAGCGGCGCAAGGCCGAGATAGTCCACCTTCACGCGCACTGTGCCCTTATTGCGGAACGCCAGAGCCTGCGCCACGGGCTCGGACACATCGACAAAGCGGGTCGAATGGAACGGGCCGCGGTCATTCACACGCGCGATGATCGAACGGCCATTCGTAAGATTTGTGACGCGGATATAGCTCGGCATCGGCAAAGTGCGATGCGCGGCCGTGATCGACTCGGTATCGAAAACTTCACCATTGGCGGTTTTGCGGCCGTGAAAATCGGCGCCATACCAGGAGGCCGTCCCAACAGCCGAATAGGTCTTCGGCACCGATGGCACATAGGTCTGCCCGGCAACCACATAAGGCTTACCAACCTTGGCATAGCCGCCACCCTTCGGCACATCCTTGCCATCGGCCACGACACGCGGGCTTGGGCTTACGCCATATTTAGGGTCAATCTGGGCCATTTTAGAGGGACCACAGGATACAAGACCAAGGCTCAGGGCCGTGACGGTCGAAAGTCCAACGAGACGAAGCTGCACCGGAACCTTTAACAAGGCATTAGGGCAGAAAGACGAAGACGTCGGAAATTTTGAGATCAAAAGCTTGTTCTTTCAATTCACCAAGACCGGGCAAAGACAACCGAAACGGGCCGGTAAGCTTGCAAGGATACTCTCAATAAAGGCGCCTGACGCCTTGGTGGGTTGGACCTAAGTCACTCAACAAAACTGATAATACCGTGCGTTCAGTAAGCATGCAAGAAGAGACACATCAAAAATACTAATTAATCATTTATTTCATAGGTTTGAGATGTATTTTCTCGCATCCATGGGTTGTAGTTGAGCCTCGAATTTTGACAAATTTTCGACCCGAAAAGCCGAATTTTAGCACCTACTCTCCACCGTCTCGCCCCTCTGATTCGGGGCCCTCCGAGAGGTAGTTGTCGAACCGGAGTTTTTAGGCCTATAAGCGCGCCATCGAGGATGGGTGGCCGAGTGGTTTAAGGCAGCGGTCTTGAAAACCGCCGTGGGTGCAAGCTCACCGTGAGTTCGAATCTCACCCCATCCGCCAAAACAAGACCTGCTAACTCGCTCAGTCGGGTCGTCAGGCGCTCAGAGCCCCGCACCACGCGGGGCTTTGCGTTTTGAGCTGCTGACTGACCCCATGGCAACCCACCCCCGAAATCCGTCTCAAACTCCGTTTCGTCTCAGAACCTCCTGACTTTTTGTCCGCGGTACGGCAGGAGGGGGTTGGCGAAAAATCGGGGATTTGGTGCCGTACCGAATAGCCAAGCAGTGAGTGTTTGCCGGTACCGATCAAGGTCATGTTCGCTTCGTGGCAACCATCACGTTTGCCTGCTGGTGAACCGATCCAGGAGATCTTTGTGGCGATAGGGCCATTGAGACAGGCCTTGCTGCAATTCATAGGCATCCGCCGCATCACGCGCGAGGCCTACGAGATCGAGGCCACAACGGCGCGCACCTGGCTCGAGTCGGCCCGCGTGATGCGCATCGGGCCTGGCGCCATC
>VGHX01000165.1 GCA_016868055.1 Betaproteobacteria bacterium | reverse complement strand
CTAACAGTGAGTGAACAGCCGGAAGCTATCAACGAAGCGCCGGAGGTTGAGCAACTAACGCCGCGACCTTACGGGAGACGCAATCCGAACGCGTACATCGAACAGCGACAGCAGCGGCTCTACAGGCGGCAGCTTGACGGTTTGAGTGCGCGTCAGTTGATACTCGAACACAGTGAACGTGAGGGCTGCTCTGTAGCGACAGCATGGCGCGATTGGGAAGTTGTGAACAAGTGGAACAGTGAAGATTGGGATAGAGACAGGGTAAACATGCTCGCAAGATTGCAAACAATGCGCGTCAAGTTGTTTAATGCAGCTGTTCGCAAAGGGCAGTTACAAACTGCCGCGCAAGTTTTAGATAGTTTGGGCAAGGTAGTTAATGAAGCTGGCATAGAACAACAGGCCGCACAAACCCCGGAACTGTTTATAACGGTTCAGGACAAGCGCGGCGCGTCTTAGGCCATTCATGATTGCCATTCATAGCCGCCGCGGCCATTCATGATTGCCATTCATGATTGCCATTCATGATTGCCATTCACGATTGGCACACACACAGGCACGCGAGACTAGTACATACGACCTAGGGACTGCACTAGCCTGATAGAGTAGTACAGCCCTACTAGCCTCGGATCCTAGCAGCGGCGGCCATAAGGTATTCTAATCTGTAACAGTATTGCCAAACCGGCAGCCTGGGGCTCAGAATACCGGAGTCGTTCGGCCTATCCGCCATGGCATCCACCTATTCGATCTATTGCTTCCGGTTCGCCAAGCCCGCCGCTTTTGTTTCAGCCGGGCACTCCCTAGCGAGCGCCAAGGCTATCTGCAGCGATCCGGCGACCAGCTGGAGAACATCAAAAGACCCCGAGCTATGGAAGCGATGGGGCGGCAAGTTCGGCAGCGAACAGTGGTTCTTCGGGTATCGTGAAGAATTGTAACCGGCAGGCTAGCCATCGATCCGTTCTTCTGTAGTATTCTGACAACGGCCACCGAGCCGCCAACCTAACCCAGGTAACCACAATGCAGACCAGCAACCATCAGACCATTCGAGTCAACGCCGCCTCGTGCTATTTCAGCGCCTACGATTCCGACGTTTCGGTAAGTGAGCGCCTAGCCGGTGGAGACAAGCTCACAGTCTCAGGCCTGACGCAACAAGACCTGTGGGAAGCCGTTATCGGCTACGTTCGCCAGCACCGGCATCAGGATGCCAATCCCAAGGTCGCTAGCTGGCTTGAATCGCTGCAGCAGGCCGCAGCTGATGCGATGGAAACGCACAAGGCTAAGGAGCCCGCGGCATGATGCGAGCCGTTCGCTTGATGGCGCTAGGTGCGCTCCCCCTGGTGCCGACTCTTCTGATCCTTTTCCTTCTCTGATCATGACCGCCTCCGTTATCACCGGCCCCGCCATAGATCGCTTCAGAACTTACACTCTATTGTGTGCGCTTAAGCTGGAGCTTAAAGGTCTGAAGCGTAGCGGCCGCAGCGCCTACAGCATCATCAAAACAGAGTATAACCTAAAAGGATCCCGGCAGAGTGTGCACGATCAACTGCAATCTATCCTAGCTAGTTGATCCTATCGGTGCGGCGCTGTTTTACACTAACGGCGCCGCGCTTAACTAATACAAACCGGGGGGCACAGTTCGGTATA
>VGHX01000164.1 GCA_016868055.1 Betaproteobacteria bacterium | reverse complement strand
TCACTACGGCCAACATTAGGTAGATACTCGCAGGCAGGCATTGCGCCGATCTCTCGCACGCGTGATACCGCTGGGCCCATGGCAAACAGTATGGCCGATGTTGAGCTGCTTGATCGCGTCATCACCGGAGACGCTACCGTCCGCGCCGCCGATCTGAAAAAGCTTCGTGTTGGCGTTTATGCGCCTACGCTGGCTAACCTCGATGCAGATACCAAAGCCGGGTTTGATCTGGCTTTGCAAAAAATGAGAGATGCTGGCGTGACCATCGTCGACGTTGATATTCCCGGACTTGCCGAACTCAACGGACAAATCGGCTTTCCGGTGGCGCTGTATGAAGCATATGACGATATGGTGAGCTACCTTCAATATAGTGGCTCCGGTATCACGATCACTGACATCGCTAAAGAGATCGCCAGCCCGGACGTGAAAGGCACCTACGATGGTTTAGTCATACCGCGCAAACTGCCGGGGCCTGACAATACGCTCGTCGATGCAAAGCCCGCCTACGATGCCGCGATCAGTACTGCTCGACCGGCGCTAATCAAGCTGTATCAATCCACTTTTAGTAAAAACAAGATTGATGCACTTGTGTTCCCGACTGTGACCAAGGTCGCGATGGATGCCATTCCGGATTCCAGCAGCCTGGGTAACTTCTTAGCCTATATTCAGAATACCGACCCGGGCAGTAACGCGGGCATACCGGGATTGCAGGTACCTGTTGGGCTTGGTGCGTCGAGCAAGCTACCCATAGGGCTAGAACTCGATGGCCCGGCGGGCAGTGATCGTAAGCTGATCTCGATCGGGCTCGCGCTGGAGAATTTATTCGGGCGCTTGCCACCACCCGCAAAGCACTAAAGGCTAATGATTTTTACCGAGTGCAGCGGCAAGTCCGCTGCGCCGGTTCAAACCTAATTTGGCAAAAATTCGCTTCAAATAAGTCCGTACAGTAGATAGCTCGATCGCGAGGCGTATCGCGATCTCTTTATCCGTCAACCCCTCGATCACACATTGCGCGACAGCGCGCTCGCGTGCCGACAACATCGATGTATCCGCAGGGTCATCTTTAGCAGAGATATCAGTGTCCGAGCTTTGACGCAACGCCTTCGAAAATGCAGGCTCGATCAAATTCAATAGCTCAAGGGTGTGGCGATCAAAGTTTGATCGATTCTGCCTGCGCCAGATCCTTAAATCACCAGCATTACGGCCGTTTACATTGCTGTAGACATTCACACCCCAATGCAGTCCGTCACGCGCCAAAAAATCGTTGAAGAATTCGGTTTGCATGAGTTCGCGCTGCGGCATGACCTGGTTCACCAAGGTCGGTACCCTGCGTCGCTGCAGCTGAAAGGTAATCGGGTCATGAAACTGATAATAGGCATCGTAGGTACCCAGAATTGCTGGGTCCATGTTGATGGAGATACCTTCATCAAACTTGTTTTCAGAATCATTCCAAACGTACGACGCAAAAAAATCCGCTTACAATAGCTCCATCAAACAATAGCCCAACTGCTCACGCACATCAGCCGCTGATAATCCTTCGGCTAACAAGCCAAATGCCTTGGATAAAAGCCGAGTTTCGCGGGCACTGAGGTACATAAATCCGAGTCTACGGTGCCACACCATCGATTGCAAACGTTTATATATTGGTAATTAATTT
>VGHX01000163.1 GCA_016868055.1 Betaproteobacteria bacterium | reverse complement strand
TCGTAGCACAGGAGAATAGCGTTGTCGAGTTTTAAACTTGATTTTTTCAGCGTTTCCATAACGCTTCGAATCCTAAGTCGTTGACACTATCCGGGAAGTATTTCAGCAGCCTGCTAGTGCTCAAGTGTCGTGTAACACGACACCACATGCTCAATACTCACTGGGCAGCATGATGACCCAATGCTCGGTGTCCCAGACAGCATAGAGCGTGAGTTCTGATAGTGATAAGTCCGTGTAGGGGATCGCTTGGCGTGCTTGTTCCCTACCGTTGCCGTCTTCATAGCGCATGACAGCTTGATAATCCTCAACTTCAATGCGGACCACGATGAACCAATCCTCAGTGCCAATCTCTGCGACATGGCTTGAGACAGCGTCCATGATCCAGTAGCAGCCTGCCTTTTCGGCCAAGTAGTGGGTGCCGTCTGTGAGTAAGTGCTGCGTACCTATGCGGTAGCAGCAGGTGGTTCCTGTGAACTGGGCAAGATCTCGGGCGGTTAGTTTGCTCACGGCTGCTCCAATAAGTTCGCGTTCTAGAACTTATTGTTTGATCACCGGCAGGGTCTAGTCGACCGAAACCCGAAGACTTGGCGGGGCTCTGGCAGACAAGAAAAAAGCCACCGGTGAGGGTGGCTTGTGAGGTGTCGTGTTACACGACACTGCGTTACAGGGTAAACGCTTGAACGCACAAGCGCACTGGCAATGGCCTAGTGACTCAATCGCCCGCCGCGCGAAATACCTTCCACAGCAATGGCGGTGCCAAACTCGCGTAGGTCACCGCGAGCAGCCTTGGCGTAGGTGGCGATTTGCTCAGCGCTTAGCTCATCGCCTGACAATCCCATGCGCTTGAGAAAGCGCTGTGCCAGTCGCTCATAGTCAGCGGCGCTAGCGGATTGATTCATTTCAATCAACACGCTGCGACTCACAATGCCCCGGTCAAGCTTGGTGGGATGATTGGTGGTCAGCACAAATATCGTGCTCACCGATGATGTGATGACGCCTTTGAGTGACTCTTGCGCTTTGTTACTTAAGAGATCCACTTCGTCCAAAATCTCGTAGTGCCAACCACTGGGGCTGTAGCCATTGCCCTCAGTACAACGCTCGATGAGCTTGTCCATGAGTGAGACCGAGTTCCGGGCGATGCCACAAGTTGTGATTTCCCAATAGCGATCAGCGAGGTAAATGCCACGCCGCTTTGAGCACACCAGCGATCCACTTGCCTCAAAGAGCTGCGGCAAGATGGTGGCCAGCGTTGTCTTGCCGGTGCCATAGCTGCCCCACAGACAAATCGCGTGCTTGCCAAACAAGGGCATGGGCAAGGTGCCGTTGACCATGCCATAAAGCTGAAGCTTTGAGGCGGTGTCGCTGATCACAAAGTCATCCAGCGATTCGGGCAAAAAGGGACCCGAAAAATTGCCTGCGTAAATCATGTGCTTTTGCGGGGCAGTTGCCTGCCCCACCTCCATGGCGTGTTGGGGTGATTACGCAGCGATGCGTGTTTGGACCTCTTCCATGGCCACAGCAATCGCTGTTGGTTCGGCCACGACTTGCGCCGCCTTGTTGGCAGCTGCGGTCACCGCCTCCTTGTCAGCGCTGAAGTGCGCTGCCAGTGCCGCCCGTACTGCCGCGTCGTTTCTCACGACGGCGCTGACCTCAAGCTCACCCGTGGGGCGATAGGTCGCAACCACCAACACCGTGCGATCGGCATCATCCGTGCTGAAGG
>VGHX01000162.1 GCA_016868055.1 Betaproteobacteria bacterium | reverse complement strand
TCGCGGGCGTGCTGACCGCTGCGAACACAACGGAAAGCACAAGCACGACCACGGGCGGTCTTGTCTGCTCGGGCGGCATCGGCGTGTCCAAGGCTGTGCGCGTCGGCAGCACGACAGCGAGCACGAGTAGCACCACTGGTGCGCTGATCGTCAGCGGTGGTGCAGGCTTTGCGAAGGATCTCAACGTGAATGGCATCACGGTCGGAAAGGGGAACTCTTCGGTCATCCACAATACAGTGCTCGGTCTCGACGCAGGTCGTGTGCTCAACTCAAGCAGCAACGGAAATGTTTTGCTCGGCTATCAGGTTGGATACTTCGTGACGAGCGGTGCAATCAATATGGGGATCGGCAAGGACTGCCTTGCGAGCCTGACATCGGGATTGGGCAATGTGGCGGTCGGTGGTGGTTCTGTGGCAGCGGTCAGCACGACCAACCATAATGTCGGTGTTGGCACAGATTGTCTGTCAGCAACTACAGGCAGCACTAATGTCGGCATCGGTGGATTTGCAGGGACCAACCTCGCAAATGTGTCTGACAATGTGTGCATCGGTCACGATTCTGGTCGCTATCACAGCAATGGCAGTACCTCGCTGACTGGAGCAAACTCCTCTACCTATCTCGGTGCTCGGTCAAGAGGACTCAACAACTCTGACAGCAACACGATCGTCATCGGGGCGAACGCAATCGCGGACGGCGCGAACACGACGGTCATCGGCACGACTAGCACGACGCAGACGAGGCTGCGGAGCGCGACGCTGCTCTCAACGGGCGCAAACGGGCAGAGCACATCGTTCGCGCAGGCGACTGCGCTTGTCTCCACGCCAAGCGGTTCGACGGTCACATCGACGAACCTGATACCCGCGAACTCGATCGTGCTCGGCGTGACGGTGCGAGTGACGACTGCCGTGACAGGCGCGACGACCTTCGATGTCGGCGATGGCACGACGGCTAACAGGTTCGCGGACGATGTCGCGGTCGCACTCAACACCACCTCGCAACTTGCCATCGCGCCTGCGCTCTTCGCGGCGGCGACGAATGTCGTACTGACTGCGAACGGATCGAACTTCACGGGTGGCGCGGTGCGCGTCACCGTTCACTACATCACCCTCGTGGCACCGACCTCATAATGGAACGCGATCAATACATCCAAATGTTGCGACGTGGCATGGATCAGAACGCCGAAGTGATAAACCGTCCAGATCAGGATGATTCACGCGGCAGCGTTGAGCGTGCCGTATCGCACATCGACTGCATGCTCGTCGATCCTGACTTGAGCGAGTTCAGCACTGAAGTCGAGCGTGCTGCGTGGGCTGATGCTGCCACTCGCGGTCGAGCGTGGCTGGAGGCGAACGATGCACGATGACTACTACCCCACAGCAGCGGCAGCGTGCCTTATCGTGCAGCACCTTGACATCATGGCACGCGAGATCGAGGGCGTGCTCAACGCAGGCTCGGTGGACGAGATCGCAAGACTTGCACCGCTTGCAGAGCACATCGAGCAGACGATGCTCAAGCCGTACGTGTACCGTTATTCGACGACCGTGCAGCGCGACAACTGGATGCGAGCAGCGCACGCGGCAAGGCTCGCGCTAGGGGACCGCGACTGATGTGCGGAGTATGCAAGAGCGCAGCGCAACCGCGACTGCACTGGCTCGACTGGCGTGCCGAGCGTCAGGTCGTGCGATACGGTGAGAAGCAGGAGTCGTTCGCCGACCTTGAGTCCGCGCTGATGGGGCA
>VGHX01000161.1 GCA_016868055.1 Betaproteobacteria bacterium | reverse complement strand
AAGGTGCTGTGGCAAATATCCGTACCTATCTGAGCGCAAAGCCTGTCGAATTCTCGGGGTACCGAGAAGTACTTTGCGCTATGCAGAACCCCTTTGGTGGATGAAACGACACTACGTCACAGTGTGTTGGCGGTGGCCAATTGGTATGGTCGCTGAGATTATTTCCGTGAATGCAAAATTTTCTTGCATTTTTCAGAAAACGTTATATTGTTACACCAATGGGTACAAAAATACAAATCACCGTTATTAAAAACTTCACCAGATCTATATCCGCTCTGTTGTTGCCATGTCTATTGTTTTCACAATGGCTGGGTCTGACACATACAGTTGTACACAGCGGCATTGCCGGTGCAGCCATATTAGCCTCAGGCTGGGGGCCGATAGATCACGACGAGTCTGCCGACAGCTGTGCTGCGTTTGATGCTGCGACACTTGGCGCGAGCGTGCACAGCAGTGGCTTGCTGGTGCTACCTGCAATTCGCAGCAGCGCTGCCGTCCACCTACCCATTCCTGACGGCGTCGCCCGTCTTACCACCCGCCACTTCAATTCCCGAGCCCCGCCACAGTCCGCCTAACACGAGTATCAGGCTCCGCTCTGCATTGATTGCGAGCGGCGACATTGCTGTTAGTGGAGAAGCTCATGAAATTTCAACGTGCTGTTATGGCGCACGCCGTGTCGTGCGCACTCGCTGGCCTGAGTATGGTTAGCCACGCCCAATCAACTGATAAGTCTCTTGCGCCGGTGGTGGTCACCGCCGATCCGTTCGGTTCGCAGGAAAACGCCACCATCCTCTCACCCGCTCGCGTACTGTCGGGCGACGCGTTACGCGACAAAATCGGTGGTTCGCTGGGCGACACCTTGATGCAAGAGCTAGGCGTAAGTTCGTCCAGTTTTAGTATCGGTGCGTCGCGGCCAATTATTCGCGGACTGGACGGGCCACGCGTAGAGATTCTGCAAAATGGTATGGTAAATGGTGATTTGTCCTCAATCTCAAACGACCACGCCGTAAGCGCGGGCCTCCTGAGCGCACAGCAGATTGAAATATTACGTGGCCCAGCGACCCTTTTGTATGGCAGCGGCGCGATTGGCGGGGCAGTAAATATTGTAAATGGTCGAATTCCGACACAACTGGTAGATAGCCCGACCGGTGAAGCTGAGTTCAGAGCAACCAGCGTTGACAGCGGCGGGGCATTTTCATTTAATGCAGAACGCGCCGCTGGTAAGTTGGGCCTTCACTTGGACGGCACAATGCTGCGCGCGGGAGATTACCGTTTTCCTGGAAACAGCCTGGCGACAGGAATTGACGGGGACAATGAAACGCGTCGCCTGTCGTTTTCCGGTAATCGCGAAAATAACCTCGGCGTGGGCGCATCAGTGATTGAGTCCTGGGGTTATGTGGGTGCCTCGGTGTCGCAGGTTGATAGGTTATATGGCATTCATGGGCGGGACGAAGTAGCAAAAATTGATTTGCGACAAACTCGATTTGACGTCGACAGCTTGATCCGATCACCCCTAAGTGGCTTTGACTCGCTGCGAGTCAAGCTTGGGCAAAGTGACTATAAACATACCGAGCTTGTTGGAGGCACCGAAGCGGCTGCCAGGTTTCTCAACCGAATGCTTGAGTCCCGTATTGAGCTATCGCATCAGCCAGTTGCCGGCTGGCGCGGCCGGCTCGGATTGCAGGCGATCGGTTCAACCGTAGAGGCTCCGAATTTAGAGGATCCGGGGGAAACGACTGT
>VGHX01000160.1 GCA_016868055.1 Betaproteobacteria bacterium | reverse complement strand
CCTTGATTAAGGCTTCATCCAGAATAACGAAGGTGACTCCCGCGATACCCAGGTTTTTCTGCATACCGCCATAAGCCATCGCGAATTGAGTGAGATCGACTTCTCGCGACAGAATGTGCGATGACATATCCACAATGAGCGGCACATCGGCTGCGCCGAGTGCCCGCATATCGGGCCACTGCCAGAACTCCACCCCACCGATGGTTTCGTTACCGCAAATGTGTAAGTAGGAAGCATCTGCCCGAACCTTCCAGTCTGAATACGCCGGAATAAAAGTAAACGGATGGGTAGCACTGGTGCCATCGATCTTTTCTGCACTTGCCGCCACATGAATATCACCGTATTGCTTGGCTTCAGAAATCGACTTAGATGACCAGTGGCCGGTATTCACATAGTCGGCCTTACGATTCGTACCCAAGAGATTAAGTGGGATAAAAGCGTTTTGCGCGGTGGCACCGCCCTGCATAAACAGAATCTTGTAATGCGAGGGCAGCTTTAAAAGCCTGCGGAAATCCGCCATTACTTTTTCAAATAGCCCGAGATAGACCGCACCGCGATGGGTCATCTCCATCACCGACATGCCCGAGCCATGCCAATTGAGCATGTCTTCGGTGGCATGCGATAACACCTCCGCCGGCAGCATCGAGGGGCCAGCAGCGAAGTTATGCGGTCGGGCAATCATTGCAAGGCGGTATCGGGACTATCAGGCCCTTGGCTCTCGTCTGCTGCTTCGGCCTCGTCCGTGCCATCAAGCCCATCATCACCGACATCACTTTCCACGATGCGCTGAAGGCCAGCAAGCTGGCTGCCATCATCCACGGCAATGAGTGTCACGCCCTGGGTGGCACGGCCCATCTCACGGACCTCGGCCACACGGGTGCGCACGAGTACGCCCTTATCGGTAATGAGCATGATTTCATCGTTCGGGTCGACTAAAACTGCGCCGACTACCTTGCCATTACGCTCCGAGGTCTGAATTGCGATCATGCCCTTACCCGCACGGCCATGACGCGTGTATTCCGCAATCGGCGTGCGTTTACCAAATCCATTTTCGGTGGCAGTGAGCACAGACTGGGTCTCGCTTTCCGCAACCAGCATGGCAATTACGCGCTGTTCATCTTCGAGCTGCATGCCGCGCACGCCGCGGGCCTCTCGGCCCATGGCACGGACATCGGCCTCATCAAAACGGACTGCCTTGCCGGCATCGGAAAAGAGCATGACATCGTGCTTGCCATCAGTGATGGCCGCACCAATTAGGTAATCGCCATCATCAAGGCTCACCGCGATGATGCCGCGCTTCATGGGGCGGGAGAAATTATCAAGCGGCGTTTTTTTCACAGTGCCCAAGGCTGTCGCCATAAACACATAGTGATTTTCATCAAACTGCTTCACCGGCAAGATCACCGTGACTTTTTCTTCAGGCTCAAGCGGCCAGACATTGACCAAGGGCTTGCCGCGCGAGGTGCGGCTTCCCTGCGGCACTTCCCAGACTTTTAGCCAATACACACGGCCCCGGTTTGAAAACGCCAGGATCATGTCGTGGGTATTCGCGATAAAGAGCTGATCGATCCAGTCATCTTCCTTGGTGCTGGCGGCCTGCTTACCGCGGCCACCACGGCGCTGGGCCCGGTATTCAGATAATGGCTGACTCTTGATGTAGCCCGAATGCGAAAGGGTGACCACCATGTCTTGCGGTGTGATCAGATCTTCGGTCTGGAGTTCCTCGGCATTGACTTCAATCTGGCTCTTGCGGCCATCGCCAAACTCAG
>VGHX01000159.1 GCA_016868055.1 Betaproteobacteria bacterium | reverse complement strand
CCGGTTGGGGTGATGCCGATGTGAAGGACGTGCTCGCCGTGCTTGACGGGGCGCTCGCCAAATACTCGTTCTGCGACGGTAAGCGAGTCGGCATGCTCGGCGGCAGCTACGGCGGCTACATGGCCACGATGCTCGCCGGATGTCACGGAGAAAAGTTCAAGGCCATTTGTTCTGAGCGTGCGGTGAACAACATGCTCAGCGAAGAGTGGTCGAGCGACATCGGCACGGTATTCCGCGTCGAACATGGCCCCAACCACCTCGACGGCGAAGATGACTACAAGCGCATGTCACCCATCAGGCATGTGCGCAACATCAACGTTCCATTTCTCATCATTCACAGCGAAGACGACCTGCGTTGCCCGATTAGCCAAGCCGAAGAACTCTTCGTGGCGATGCGACTGCTCGGTAAAGATGTGACGTTCTACCGATTCCCCGGCGAAACGCATGAACTGTCACGCTCGGGTTCACCGGTGCACCGTGTGCAGCGTGCCGAAATCATTCTCGACTTCTTCGCCAAGCATCTTGGTGTCAGTTAGAAGACGACGCAACACTTAGTGGCCGCGGAGCCACCAGCTGATCGCATCGGGCAGGCGCTTGGCCCACGACCATTCGTTGTGGCCGCTGCGGCGCAGCACGCGCGACACAAAATCACGATCAGGTCGATAACCACGCGCAACCAGCCGCGCATCGGCCCGTTGCTGAAACGGCGCATACGAACTGTCCAATCCGCCCGTTCCGTTCTGCATCCACAGCCGAATGCGACCAGGGGCTGGCAATCGGTCGATGAGTCCATCTACGAGCGGGTCACCGGCAAAGGGCCAATGCACAGAAAACGTCAGCCCGCACGTAAAGACGTCTGGTCTTTCACCGAGGGCATAGATCGTCGCGAGCGCACCCATGCTCGAGCCCATCATCGCAATCGGTACTTTGCTGCCGACGAACGTTGTCACTGCGGGCACGATGTGGTCGCAAAGTTCGGCGAGATACTTGTCGCCTTCCATCTTCGATGCATCAAACCAGCCAGCGACTCGTGGGTCGATCGTCATTGCGGCACTCATCACTTTCTGTGGCGCAAGTTCGAAGCCTCGCTGCGTTGGTCGTTCTGCGGTGCTCCCGTTCCACACCCCGACTACCGCAGGCGGATTGACACCGATTTGTCGAGCCGCGCGAATTGCTGCCCGTGCTGCATCCCACGTTTGGTGATGCGTCGCAGCACGATCATCAAAAATGTTTTGTCCGTCGTGAGCGATGATGATTCCGCTTGGGGCAGCGTCGGGTATCCACACGTCGACCCAACGTTCACCTATCCGATGTCTGCGCACCGGCTCGCGCACACCGCGCACGAAGAACTCATGTTTCTCCAGGCGGACAGGTCGGTGAGTCATGCGATTGCCGATGCTAAACAACGTGACGAGCAGGCAACTCCACGCCAGCACACCCGCACCCCTAGCCTGCACCCACGCTGACATTCCAGCGACCCGAATCACCTACCGTCGTGGTGATGAAAGTGACATTGCTCGGCACTGGAAGCCCGATTCCCGACCCGAATCGTGCAGGCCCCTCCACTCTCGTGCAGGCGGCCGGTCAGCACATCGTGGTGGACTGCGGTCGCGGCTGCGTGATGCGTCTCACCGGCGCCGGGGTATTTCCTCCCTTTCTCTCTGCGGTTCTGCTCACCCATCTACATAGTGACCACATCAGCGACTTGAACGACATCGTCACATCGCGCTGGATCATGTCGCCGCAGCCCATCGTGACGCACATCTACGGCC
>VGHX01000158.1 GCA_016868055.1 Betaproteobacteria bacterium | reverse complement strand
AACACATGCAAAATTTGCTGATCGGTCGGGATATTGACCGCTTTGGCGGTCTCAATCACCCTTGCGACATCGGCCTCAGTAACCTCTTTTTCCTTGATCGCTACCATGCCCGAGGAGTTAAAACTCCGAATATGGCTGCCCGCAATACCGGTATAAACCGAGCGAATCTTGCAATCGGCCATAAGCTCAGCCTCTTCGAGCGCACGCTGTATCGAGGCCACGGTCGCTTCGATGTTGACCACCACGCCTTTTTTCAGCCCACGCGAATCGTGCTGACCCAAGCCGATGATTTCAATGCGCCCGTCCAAGGTGAGTTCAGCCACCATCGCCACAATCTTGGAGGTGCCGATATCGAGCCCGACAATCAGATCTTTGGCGTCTCTTGTCATCTGTCCCTCTTTGCAGTCTTTTTCAATCCACCCTGGTGATCGGCAAGTTGCAGCGCAAAGCCGTTGGGATAGCGTAGGTCCACCGCAGCAACCGGCTTCATCAGGCGTTCAACGACGCTACGGTGTGATTCCACCCAGCGCGCTACTCGGTGTTCCATGCCCAAACCCTCATCACGCCCAAGCAAAAGCAGGCTGCCGTCGTCGAGCCGGGCCTGCCAGGCGTGGCTTGCCGACAAAGACACCACGCTCGGCGAACGCGACAATGGCGCAAGCCACTGTCTCAAGTCGCGCCAGCGCGCGAGCACTTGGGCATGCGAACCGTCCGGACCGATCAGCTGAGGCAGGTGGCCTGCAATCTCAGCTTCGGCAAAATTGGCGGTAAACAACTCACCGTGGTGATTGATCAATCGGTCACCATTCCAAATGGCCATGGGCCTGTGCTCTTCGACCTCGAGCACCAGGGCATTGGGCCAGACCCGACGTACCTGCGCTTTTCGAACCCAGTCGACCTGCTCAACTTGCTCGCGAATGCCCTCAAGGTCAAGCGAAAAGAAATCGAAAAAGCCAAGCCGCTTCAGCGCCAGTTGGACCGAAGCATCGCTTACATGACGAAGTGCGTGACCAGGCGCCGCTTCGACGATAACCTTTTGCATGGCAAAAAAGGGTTTTTGCGCGATCCAGTGTGCAAGCCCCCAAATCATCGCGACAAGAACAAGACTTGCAAAGCTAAAGCCGAGTGTTTTGGCTCGCCGTGGATCATCCCAAAGCCGCTTGACATGGTCCATCCATGCAAGGCACAAGGCTTTAAGCGTATGGCCAAAAGACGATGCTGCCTCAGCAGCCTTCGATGCGCGTCGTCGAGCGTGTTGTTGAGGGACAGCGCTCAAATCGCCCTCCTCAACTTCAAACTCGCCTGCTCAAGCAAGCGCATCACAAGCGAAGTGTAGTCGATGCCGACTGCGCGGGCTGCCATCGGGACCAGGGAGTGGTCAGTCATGCCCGGCGAGGTATTCACTTCGAGCAGCCAGGGTTTGCCTGCCTCGTCGAGCATAAAGTCGACCCGCCCCCAGCCTGAACAACCAAGGGCGCGAAAGGCCGCAAGTGCTAAGTCCTGCACTTGAGCGCTGAGCGCAGCCTCAAGCGGTGCAGGACAAAGGTATTGGGTATCGTCGGTGAAATACTTGTTCTGATAATCATAATTGCCTTGCGGCGCCCTGATTTCAACAATCGGTAAAGCCAGCGCCCCGTCATCCTCCCCAATCACCGCTACGGTCAATTCGCGCCCTGCAATCAATTGTTCCGCGAGCACCATCGGATCGCTAGCCCTTGCTAGCTCAAGCGCAGCCGCAAGTGTTGAAGCCTCATAAACCTTGCTCAAACCAAGCGTTGAGCCTTCACGGGCGGGCTTGAT
>VGHX01000157.1 GCA_016868055.1 Betaproteobacteria bacterium | reverse complement strand
AATGTTTCCGGTCGTATTACCAGTCGCGAGACTTGCGAACGCTGCCGCGACCTCTGTCTGAGTAATATTCCGAGATGCAGTAAAGGTGAGACCCTCGATGGTTATTGAATCACCACGACGCATACCGGAGGAGTTAAAAGTCAGAGCAGCTTGCTCAGTTGTCGCTGGATCCGCCGAACCCTCCGTTTTGATAATCGACGGTGTCGTCACCACCCCACCGTAGTCATTGTCAATCAGTGTGGAGAGGCGATACGCGACACTGGCTGCAGTCTCACCCGATTCGACTTTAACGGCATATTCTTTTTGACCAACATTGACTGAAACCACGTTACCAGCGGTTAAATCGGACTGATTAATCGTGATGGTTCTGTCGCTGCGAGCATGGTTTTTGGCTGACACAGTTGACCCGACCGGATTAATTACGCTGCCGTCCACCATTTCGGTATAAGACACCTGAATATTTGCCATACCCAGGTTATCCGTCGTCTGAAACCGAATCTGGCTTCCAGCAGACCCTTGCACCGTGGGAGCCGCAACAGATAAAGTAGTAGCGCCCACCGTGCTTACAAAATCTGCAGCAACACGATCGGTAATATTAGAGCCAGCCCGCTGAGTAAAGGTAAGAACCCCCGACGCTCTAGTTGCGTCAAAGTTTCTTCCTGTGAAGTTATTATAAGCAGTACGAAAGTCCTCAGCAACCTGTTCGTTTGTTCTACCTGATGCAATAGCAATCTGGGCCCCATCAAAGGTGATAGTTCCCGCTGCGTTGGAGGTGGTTGCAAATGTAACCGCGAACGTTTCAACAGTCGCAGCAGGAGTAAGCGTCGCACCCGCAAAGTTAGCCGCAATCATATTTCTTAACCGAGTCGCGATGGTGCCGGAATCATCGTTTGAGTCAATGATCGTGGAGTATTCTGAGCTAATCTCAGGATTGCCAACTTTCACGGTCACTTTTCTGCCAGCGACTACATCAAAGTCATTGATACGAACAATTCGCTCCGCGGCCACAACGTTTGGGCTCGCATCGCTCACAGAAGACATCTGATTGGTGACCTGATTTCCCTCGGTGAGCCGGGTTACTTTGAGGCTAATATCAGCCGTACCCAGGCCATTACCAGCGACGGTGGAGAAGCTTGTTCCAAAGCTCTTGACGCTCGCCGTAAATTCGGTAACCGGTTGCGTTAAGCCTGCATAATCGGCTAAAAGTTTTGAGCGCAAATCGAATGCGACTGCCTTGGCAATATCACCTGCCGTTGCGCCGAATCCCGCAACTACGGAATACTCTTTTGAACCAACTCGGAGGGTAAATTTGTTACCCTCGACCCCTTCATCTTCAGCGATCGTAATCGTCCGGGCCGCTTGATTTAAGACTGAAGTACCGACGCTCACCGTACCACCTGCCGAGACAGAGGCTGTGGTTGTCATCGTTACCGAGTTATCGTTACCGCCGATGTAGACAAACGCCCCGTCTGCGCGGGCGGTAATGACAGGGGCCCCCGCTGCCGCTTGTGCTTGCACATTAATCGCAGCGGCGAGCTTCTTAGCAATGTTTACATAAGCTTGCGCCGAGTCTCCGGCAACAGTCGTCGCACCGGCCACGCCACTAACTTCCAAGTCGTTTGCGCCATCTACAGTGTAGGAGGCCGTGATCGTTGCGCCGCCATTAATAGCAACAGTTGCTGTGATCACATTGGTGTTTGCATAGGTGCCGGTGATCTCAATCGTATCCACCTCCTGCCCACCGAACTTTCCTGCAGCCTCTGAGATCTGATTGGCAATGGCGCTTTGGGTGCCGGTGGTCACCGTGTAGGTGCCG
>VGHX01000156.1 GCA_016868055.1 Betaproteobacteria bacterium | reverse complement strand
GCCGACGCGCCACCAGCGATAAATCGGGCTGTCCGAAGCCGGTCGTCAAGTACTGCAGTGCGCCGCGCGCACGCTCAAACGACGTACCCTTGGCCTCGGCCACCATGGCTTGCGCTGCAGCAGCATCCTCTAAACGAAAATAAGCCGCAAGCTGCGCAGGATGATTAGGATGAAGATGCAGCCCAGTGAGTATCCAGCGACGCAGCCCGCCAATATCCAGCGAGTTCAGTAAAAACCCGAGATGAGAGGCTAGCGCAGTTTCTAATCCAGGAGCTTCTTGCGCGGCATCGGTTAATAGCCCAACCAGCTCGTCGTGGGTCGCGGAGTGCCGCTTGTGCGCTGGCAGCGTAGCCACGGCCTCCGATAAGGCAGGATGCAAGGCAGTCGAGGCCGCGCGCTCAGATACCGAAGTAAGCATCGATGAACCCATCGAGCGCCGAGAGCATATCGGGATCGTCTGTGATCGGCCGCGCCATCGCCAGCCGACACGCGTCGCGCGCGGAGATACCGGCCTGAATTAAACCACCCGCATTAATCAGCATGCGTGTCGAGATACCCTCTTCAAGACCGCGACCGCGCAGCGCGCGCGAGCGGTGAGCGATGCCCACTAATTTTTTCGCGATGTCTGCCACTACGCCGCTCTCATGCGCCACGATGTCAGCCTCTATGGCTTCTTGCGGATAGTCGAAATCCAGCGCGCCGAAGCGCTGCTTGGTCGATTGCTTAAGATCTTTCGTAAGGCTTTGGTAGCCAGGGTTGTAGGATACGACTAGCTGAAAATCAGGGTGCGCGTGAATTAGCTCACCGCGTTTATCTAGGGGTAGGGTGCGACGGTTATCCGTCAGCGGGTGAATAATGACGGTCGTATCTTGGCGCGCTTCCACTACTTCATCCAGATAGCAGATCGCGCCGTAGCGCGCCGCGATCGTCAGTGGGCCGTCGTGCCAAACAGTGCCGTTGGCATCTAATAAAAAGCGCCCGACCAAATCGGACGCTGTCATATCTTCGTTACAGGCAACGGTAATTAACGGACGCTTCAAGCGCCAGGCCATGTGCTCCATGAAGCGGGTCTTGCCGCAGCCGGTAGGCCCTTTCAATACCATGGGTAGCCGCATCTGATAGGCGGCCTCAAACAACGCTACTTCGCTACCGGCACTTTGATAATAAGGCTCGGACTTGGTGTAGTAAGGCTGAATCAGTTCGTTCATCACAAGGAATCAAAAATGCACGCCCCAAGAAGAGGAAGTTGGGGCGTGCAAACGAAGACACCGAGCCTAACGGTGGGCTGTTGCCTTATTCGGGATTCCCTCGATCGGGGAATCCTCGGTTCCCGGGGTATCCCGAGTGATAGCCTCAACCATCTTGCGGGTACCTTCAGGATCGTTGATCCACTTACCGTAGAACTCGTACGGGCATGCAGCAACACCGTTCGCGTCTTCACCGGAATTGATCTTACCGGTGTAGCCGCGGTGCAGCAGCTTGTACAAGTGATTATTGGACTGATTGTTCTTACGCGCATCACGAATCAGCGACAGTGACAACTCGGCGTACTGAATGCCCATTTCTTCTTCCGCACACTCACCCAGGGTACGACCATCAAATCCGATGATGGCAGAATGACCGAAATAAGAATAAACACCGTCGAAGCCGGCAGCATTCGCTACAGCGACATAGCTGTTGTTGGCCCATGCCATCGCCTTGGCCATGATGATCTGCTGCTCCTTGGCGGGGTACATGTAGCCTTGGCAGCGAACGATCAGTTCAGCGCCTTTCATGGCGCAATCACGCCAGATCTCAGGGTAGTTACCGTCATCACAGATGATCAGACTGATCTTCATCCCCTTGGGGCCGTCAGAGACGTAGGTGCAATCACCTGGGTACCAGCCTT
>VGHX01000155.1 GCA_016868055.1 Betaproteobacteria bacterium | reverse complement strand
CAACCCGCGGGTTATCGCGGCTCACGAGGCCGAGCGCGTTGTTGGTAAAGCGCTTGAGCGAGAGTATGCACTCACTGATCTGCTTCGCCGCCCGAACGTGAGCTATGCCCAACTCATGTCGATGGTTGCTAGCGATGGGCGCCGCTTTGATGAGCCGTCCGTGCCGCAAGACATCGCCGCGCAGGTCGAGATCCAGGTGAAATACGCCGGCTACATTGACCGACAGGCGAAAGAGGTTGAACGACATGAGCACTATGAGCATCTCAGACTACCCGCAGACATCGATTACCAGGCGGTGCCAGCCTTGTCTTTCGAAGTCAGGCAAAAGCTGAATCAGTTCAAGCCCGAGACCCTGGGGCAAGCATCACGCATCGCCGGGGTGACGCCGGCCGCCATCTCTTTGTTGCTGATCCACTTGAAAAAGCGGGGGTTCGCCACCGCCACCGCTGCCGACCACGGCAAGAGCGCCGCGTGAATCATGATGCAATCGCAGGGGCTGCATGCCCAACTCGAACACGGTGCTCAGCAACTCGGATTGAACTTGTCAGCAGAGTGCCTTCAGCAGCTGATCGATTACCTCGCGTTGCTGCACAAGTGGAACAAGGTTTACAACCTCACCGCAGTTCGAGATTCGGAGCATATGCTGACGCATCACCTGCTCGATTGCCTCGCTGCACTGCATGCTTGCGTAAACGCGCAGCGGGTGCTGGACGTGGGTTCGGGCGGCGGTTTGCCGGGCGTGGTGATAGCGATTTGGGCCGCGTGGCATGCGCCCGCCATGCGCGTCGACCTGATCGATACAGTGCACAAGAAAACAGCTTTTTTGACTCAGGTAAAAGCCGAGCTGAAACTGACCAATCTGACTGTGCATACCGGCCGCGTCGAGCAACTCGTCGTCGAGCAACCGTTCGACTTGATTACGTCGAGAGCATTTGCAGCGTTGGCCGACTTTATCCATTTGTCCGGCCATCTGCTCGCTACAAGCGGCAAATTGGTTGCCATGAAAGGTCCGGCTTTCGCGTCCGAGTTGGAAGCGATACCTTTACCATGGCGGCTTGAAAAAACAGAAGCGCTTAGCGTCCCGCAAATGACAAGCGATCGATATCTAATTACCTTGGTGCGTGCCAATGACTAGTTCGACTCACGCCAAACCCGCCGTGTTGGCAAAAACATTTTGTATCGCCAACCAAAAAGGTGGCGTCGGCAAGACCACGACCGCAGTCAATTTGGCAGCAGGCTTGGTCGAATTAAAAAAACGCGTGTTGCTCGTCGATCTCGACCCGCAAGGTAACGCCACCATGGGTGCCGGCGTCGATAAATCCAAACTGGAGAGTTCGGTGTACCAAGTGCTGCTTGGAATGTCCGATTTGAAATCTGCGCTGCAAAAATCCGACAGCGGAAAATTTGATGTGCTCCCAGCCAATCGAGACCTGGCCGGTGCAGAAATTGAAATGGTCGAACTCGATCAACGCGAAACACGATTGCGCCAAGCGCTCGCCACCGTCGAGGCGGATTACGACTTTGTGCTGATTGACTGCCCACCTGCCTTATCCATGCTGACCTTGAACGGGCTGTGTGCAGCACATGGCGTGATTATTCCCATGCAGTGCGAGTACTACGCACTGGAGGGCTTATCGGATTTAGTCAACACCATCAAAATCGTGCATGCAAAAATGAATCCGGATTTAAAAGTCATTGGTTTGCTGCGCGTGATGTTTGATCCACGCATGATGTTGTCGCAGCAAGTCTCGATCCAGCTGGAAAAACATTTCGGAGAAAAAGTTTTCAAGACCATTATTCCTCGTAATGTTCGATTGGCGGAGGCGCCGTCGTATGGCATACCTGGCGTGATTTTCGATCCCGCGTCCAAAGGCGCGCAGGCATACACCAGTTTTGGTAAAGAGTTAGTGAATCGAATCGCAGCGCTGTAGCGACTCGCATTTCGTCCCAGCGCGCCCCACCGGTCGAT
>VGHX01000154.1 GCA_016868055.1 Betaproteobacteria bacterium | reverse complement strand
CCGATACTGGCGGCAATCGTATTGCCATCGGAAGAGATCGCGACAGCAGTGTAATTTCTTCCTCTTGGCGCGGTAATCGCTGCCGTCCAGGTCTGACCCTGATCCTCGGACAGGAAGATACCCTGCGCGCCTCCACCCACGCTTGCCACAGCCGCCATACGACCCGGCGATACGGCCAGATCACGCCAGTCAGTGGCTGCGCTGGCCGCCGCACGCACGATGGTCGTCTCCACCGTACTCGTCTCGATGCCGTTGAGCAGACTGACACTGAGCGTTCTCGTCGGATCGGTGCTGGCATAGGTGTAGCCAATTTCGCCGCCCTTGGTGAAATAAGTGTTCAGCGCCGCCACAGTGCCAGTGAAGGTGCGCATGTTGGCGCTGCCGCCAACTGTCACGCCATTGCGCGACACGGCATCAATCACACCATCATCAACGCGTAGTGTTGCGGTGACAGGATTGCTATCCGAGCCGTGCGCGACAAACGGCGTGCCGATGAATTTCAGATCGGCTTTCGAACCCGCTGCTGCAATGAAATAGTTCGGCACCGAAATAGCGGGAGCCTCAGGCAGCGGGCCGATCAGATCGGTCAGGTCTTCGGGCAACTGCGAGAAATCGATATCGGATTCCTGGTCCGCCTCCTCGATCAGCTGGTTCGCGCCCATCTTTCCGACGAATACGTAGCGATCGCGATCACTGCCACCCGCCAGTCGGTTAACGCCCGTCACGGCATACAAGAGGTCGGCACCCGCGCCGCCCGTCACCTCATTCACACCAAGACCGGCGATAAGAATATCGGCGCCACTGCCGCCAGTAAGCTTATCATCGCCCCAGCCAGCGATCAGCGTGACATCTTTGGTTGATGCCGATGCATTCAGAACGTTATTGCCTTCTAGGTCGACCGCCTTGCCGCCTGCAGCACCCAAAATGATGGTGTCATTGCCACTGCCACCAGTGACGTCCACGTCAACATTCCACAGGCGGGACGCATCAAACACATCATCACCAGCACCAAGGTCAGCTTCAATTGTTTTGACGTTATTGAATTCTTCGTAGTAGTCACCAAACTGAACCTGAACCTCGCCGTTTTTACCGCTGATGATCCACTGCTCACCGCTGTCCTGGGTATTCAGGTACTGACGGTCGCCGGCACGCGCGCCAGCATACAAGCTGAGCACACCATTTTTGACCTCACCCAGGCGAGGTTTAACTGTGGGTGCCTCAATGGTGAACTGCGCGACCGTCACTTTGAACAATCGGATATCAAAACCAACCGAAAAGATGCCAAAACCGACCCTGCCCCACACATAGGCCGACAGGTCCACCGTGACTGTGGTGTCGAACAGATTCAGCGGGCCCCGACCTCTGTAGGTGACCATGCTGAACATCTCGGAGCCACGTATCTTGCCATCGCCCACATAACTGACGGACGTGACCAGGCCACTGACATCACGCTCGATCTTGGCCTGCTTGATATCGTTCAGGTCAAAATCGATCGACACCGTGATCGATCCACCCACACCCGCCATCACGCCAGGCACACCGAGGCCGCCCTTCAGGCCCAACTCGAGACTGACGCCGAATTCGGCTTTCTCCTTGCCTCCGGTGCCAGGCACCATCTGACCATTCCGGAAGGTCGGCAGCGTGTAGTCGCTAACGTAGAACCCATCCAGGATCTGCAGCATGTTGCCCGTGTTAATGGCTTGTTGTATTCCGTAAGTGTCATAGCCAATCGCCAAATCAGCATAGGCTGATGCACGGCCAAATGCGATGATGGAAATAGACAATGGCGCGAGCGGTCCCAGCGGTATGGTAGCGAGCGTCACATCGAAATCAAACGCAAACTGCAGCAGCGGCAGCTCGTACGTGAACAGCGTCGCATTGCCGCCGCTGAAAATCTTGGACCAGTTCGATAGATCAGTGATGTAAGGCAGTACTTGCAAGCCAGAGCGTGAAGTCGCTGATGCCGAACTCGACGATCCA
>VGHX01000153.1 GCA_016868055.1 Betaproteobacteria bacterium | reverse complement strand
GGGGACGATTGGTCACGTTGATCATGGCAAGACGACCTTGACGGCGGCGATAGCGACGGTGCTGTCGGCGAAGTTTGGTGGCGAGGCGAAGGCGTATGACCAGATTGATGCGGCGCCGGAAGAGAAAGCGCGCGGTATTACGATTAACACGGCACACGTGGAGTACGAGACACAGAACCGTCACTACGCGCACGTGGACTGCCCGGGCCATGCGGATTATGTGAAGAACATGATCACGGGCGCGGCGCAAATGGACGGTGCGATTTTGGTGTGCTCGGCTGCTGACGGCCCGATGCCGCAGACCCGCGAGCATATTTTGCTGGCGCGTCAGGTGGGTGTTCCTTACATCATCGTGTTCCTGAACAAGTGCGACATGGTCGATGACGCTGAGTTGCTGGAGCTGGTGGAGATGGAAGTACGCGAGCTGCTCTCGAAGTACGAATTCCCCGGCGACGATCTGCCGATCATCCGTGGCTCAGCCAAGCTGGCCTTGGAAGGCGACAAGGGCGATTTGGGCGAAGGCGCGATCATGAAGCTGGCTGAAGCACTCGATAGCTACATCCCGACCCCGGAGCGTGCGATTGATGGCGCGTTCCTGATGCCGGTGGAAGACGTGTTCTCGATCTCGGGCCGCGGTACGGTGGTGACGGGTCGTGTAGAGCGCGGCATCATCAAGGTGGGCGAGGAAATCGAGATTGTGGGTATTCGCGACACCCAAAAGACCACCTGCACGGGGGTGGAGATGTTCCGCAAGCTGCTGGACCAGGGTCAGGCGGGCGACAACGTGGGTGTATTGCTGCGTGGTACCAAGCGTGAGGACGTTGAGCGTGGTCAGGTATTGGCCAAGCCGGGTTCGATCAAGCCGCACAAGCACTTTACGGGCGAGATTTATGTGTTGTCGAAGGAAGAGGGTGGTCGTCATACGCCGTTTTTCAACAACTACCGTCCGCAGTTTTACTTCCGTACGACGGATGTGACGGGTGCGATCGAGCTGCCGGAAGGCAAGGAGATGGTGATGCCTGGGGATAACGTGTCGATCACGGTCAAGCTGATCAACCCGATTGCGATGGAAGAGGGCTTGCGCTTTGCGATCCGCGAGGGTGGTCGTACCGTGGGCGCCGGCGTCGTCGCCAAAATTATCGAGTAATTGCGGCGCCGGCTTTGGGCGAGGGGCCAATCCTCGCTCGAAGTTCGTAATTGCAAATCAGGTTTTTGCAGGGGCGTAGCTCAATTGGCAGAGTGACGGTCTCCAAAACCGTAGGTTGGGGGTTCGAGGCCCTCCGCCCCTGCCACCAAATACCGGTGGATGACACCGAAAGCGAAAGCAGATGTCTAACCAATCCGTGCAAACCGTGACCACGTCAGCCGACAAGGCAAAGCTCGCGCTTGCGGCTTTCGCACTGGTTGCGGGCGTTGTCGGCTTCTACGCGCTGGCGGGTCAGACCGGATTGATTCGCGCTGCTGCGTTGTTGGGCGGCTTGTTGCTGGCGATCGTGTTCGCATGGACGTCGCAGATGGGCCGCGATTTCATCGATTTCGCGCGCGAGGCAGTGCGTGAGACCAAGAAAGTTGTGTGGCCGTCGCGTAAAGAGGCAACACAAATTACTGGCGTGGTGTTCGGATTTGTCGTGGTAATGGCGATTTTCTTGTGGGGCACGGACAAGCTGCTTGAGGTCGTGCTGTACAGCCTGATCCTCGGCTGGAGATAAGTATGACTGACAACACGCAAGATAGCGCCGCACCCGTAGCAACGCCCATCGGCAATATGCGTTGGTATGTCGTGCATGCGTACTCGGGTATGGAAAAGACTGTGCAGCGTGCGCTAACCGAGCGTATTACACGCGCCGGCATGCAAGACAAGTTTGGGCAGATTCTGGTGCCGACCGAAGAAGTGGTCGAAATGAAGAACGGCCAAAAAGCGGTGACTGAGCGACGCTTCTTTCCGGGTTATGTGTTGGTCGAGATGGAAATGACCGATGACACGTGGCACTTGGTGAAGAACACCA
>VGHX01000152.1 GCA_016868055.1 Betaproteobacteria bacterium | reverse complement strand
CCGTATCCACCGTGCCGCCGAACGGCTTGCCTTGGGCGAAAACAAGCGGCTGCTGCAAGCCATAGCGTAAATGAGAGAAGTAAACTGGGCTCGTGCCGAGCACGGGAAAGCCACGATGCGAGTCTCCGAGGCTAAGGGGAATAGCCCAGGCCACCTCCGGGTGGGTTGCCAGTGATTCGAAGCTGTCCATACCCATATTTTGCGAGGCGTTTCCAGTATGAAAAACCGAGTACAACATCAGCTGTACCGGGCTGGTGCGCGCGCCGACCACCAGATCGACTCCAGATACGGATTGGGTAAAGCTGGCTCGCGCGTCGGTGCGCACTCGCTCAACTGCAAGCAACACCGTCGTGGACAGTACGATGGAAAACAGCACGATGGCGAGCGTCAGCCGGCGCGCCCAGGCGCTTACGAGTGCAAGCTTCATGATGGCTTTCATGAAAGCTCCTTGACGGGCTGATTAATGTCCGCCAGTGCCACCGTGCGATCAAAGTGCGTAGCCAGTCGTACGTCATGGCTCACAAAAAGCAAGGCGGCATCGACTGCGCAGGCTTCGGCCAACAAGAGATCAATAAAAACCTGTTGTCTTGGCGCATCCAGCGAGGAAGTGGGTTCGTCCGCAATCAGAATTTCGGGTCGCCCGATCAGGGCGCGGGCGGCGGCGACACGCTGTTGCTGCCCGACAGAAAGTGCGGAGGCGGGCCTATTCCAAAGATCTGGAGACAAGTCGAGATGAGTCAACAGTCCGTGTGCTTGTGCGCGTATGTCTTCTGCTCGTTTTCTGCGTCGAGCAGAAAATGTGCCGGGTAACAATACGTTGTCCAATGCCGACAACCACGGCAACAAATTGAACTGCTGAAAGATGAAGCCAATGTGATCTGCTCGGAAGCGGTTGCGCTTAGCGCTGGACAAGCGCGTGAGATCAGTCCCCAATAAGCGGATAGCACCGCTCTGCGGTGTAGCCACCCCACCAATTAGGCCCAGCAGGGTGCTCTTACCAGAGCCGGACGGGCCGTGCAGAAACACCCGCTCGCCCTGCGCCACCGTAAAAGCGGGGATGTCGATGCATGGCCGCTGTTGCATCGGCCACTGAAAGCACAACTGGTTTAGATGAATCGCGGGGGTTCCAGGGCTGCCCATAAGCGCTACCAACTCAATACCGGTTTGTTGGGGCTTACGCGAGCCGCCCCTTGGCCACTCGGGCCGATACGCTGGACTTCGATGCGGTAAAGGCGTTTGAGTGACTTGAACAACGACGTTTCAATCGATTTCAGTGCGCTTGGATTACTGCAGCGGAAAAGATAGTTGGCATCGATATCGGCGTGCTCTCCCTCGAATTTCGGCAAGCTCACCTGCGCGGATTCAAAGCGACAATTAGCGGCGGGGGTCAGTATCCAGAGTACGACACCGTCTTTGAGGGTTTTCTCTACCAATATGAGTGCGGCTTTTTCCTTATCGTTTTTAGGTGGCCTCTCAAACCCGACGACCGCGTCAAGCGGGAGTTCCAAATCCAGCGATACCGTCGTATTGTCAATGGCTATGTCCAGACGCGCCTCTCCATGCACGTGCTTGTTGTGTGCAAAGACTGCGAAACTCGAAGCTGAGGCTATTATGGCTAAAACAATGTTTTTTATCATGCAGTTTTTCCAAGATGATCCATACGCAGCAGAAGGCGCTGAGGAACAGAGATCGCGACTCTGTTGGCAAGCAATAAGCGGCGCCAGCTAAAGCCCCGCCATTAAGACTTTAGCCGAGGGAGATAGCCTGCAATTGACCTGCGTTAAACGCTGATCCAATGTTTGTGAGGGTCCTGAGTTTATTTCCGAGTTATTGTAGATTCAATCTTTATATGACCCCCTGGGGTGTTGGAATCGGTGGAAATGACCCGCGCATAAAAACTGATCCAGCTAGAGTGAGAATAATATTACTTTTTTATTATTCAAAAGGAGTCAGTGATGCCCAAGGGAGTTCGATTAAAGCCCGAGCAGATCGTGGCCAAGCTGCGCGAGATTGAGGTCAAGATAGGTCAAGGCAAGGATGTACTCAGTG
>VGHX01000151.1 GCA_016868055.1 Betaproteobacteria bacterium | reverse complement strand
GGCTTGTGCGGGCGGCTGCGAATGTGCAGAGGGTAGGTAGCAAATGGGTTTCTGGATTGCAGGTAGCCGGGCAGAGCGTTGGTGGTGAGCGTGGTGGGTGCAAGCCCCGCCGGTGGGCCTGCATATTGAGCAGCGGGTGCGCGCGCGTTGGTGGTGAGTGTTGTGGGTGGCCGCATATTATTTGCATCTGCATAGTGGGCAGGGGGAGAGGGTTTGAATGGCTGAGTTCGTAGTGTGGTGCAAGCGTGGGTGTGCATTGACTTTGGCATTGCTGGGTTGCATATCTGGCTCGGCAGTGTAGGCTCAGCAAAAGGCGGGTTCGCCATTACAGAGCCCGGTTGGTGCGGGTCGAGAAGGTGTGGAAGACAGTATGAGGTGCGGTGCCGGTGAAAACTGATCACTCCCATGCCTCTCCCTTCAAAACTATCCAGCACAATGCATATATTAAGGTGAGGCTGTACGGCTCCATGTAGCGGGTCGATAGTTGTCGGCGCAATGATTGACGGCCGGCCTTGGGTGTGCGTGCACCCCGTTACTGCGAGGGTATGACATAGTGTTTTGTTAGAGTTTGTGTGAGTGAGGCTGTTGGTGCATAGGTTTGGGACCGCAAGTGTGTTTACCGTCGACGGCGCGTGGCGCTTTGCCGGGCGGTCGGTGCGCTGGCCTGCGGGCGCGTTGTTCTTGGGCGTCTGCAGCACGCCGCCCGCGCTCACCCAGTCGGTGCCCCGCTCGTTGGCGCAGTTCAGCACGTCGAGGTAGTTGGCTGCCGTAGGGTTTGTAGGGCCGAGCGCGCTCTTGTCGTGCGGGCGCAGCAGCAGCAGCGAGCGAGCGAACGCAGTGCGGTTGTACTTCTTGATGATCGCCAGCGCGGTCGTCTTGTCGCCTGCGTCGAAGCGCAGCATGGTGCTAGCGGTGTTGCGGCTGATGATCACCACCTTCCCTTGCAGGCTGAACTCCTTAAAGATCCCCTCCATTGGCAGCTTGAGGCTGATCATCTGAAAGCGCGACAGGGGCCCGACCACAACCTGGTGGTCAAACACCAGGGGCGGCGGGGGAACGTACGCCGGCAGCGAGGCGATGGTCTCGGCGTACGGGCAGACGTGGCAGATGTAGAGATCCTGGCCTGCGCCGTCGGGCACGGTGAGCGGGTAGCTGGGGTGCTGCCCGCGCTGCCCCTCGATGGTCGCGAGGCCGTTGTAGTCGCTGAGCACCAGGGTCATGTACTGTGCGGACGTTGACGGCACGTCCACGCTGTACGGCTCGAGCAGCTGCAGGATCTCCGGAATCGCTGCGCCGGAGCTCGTGCCGATGCCGATTTGCTCAATGATGGCGATGATGTGGCGTGCGAGCGCGTTGAGGCGCTGCCCCTTGCCGCCCTCGGACAGGTGCGGGTCGGTGGCGCTGATGTGGTCGAAGAACACGCACAGCGAGTGCACGTCGCGCAGCTCCGACACGACGGCCGAGGTCTTCTGCCGGTTGATCAGCAGCGCGTTGCCGCTGCGGTCGACAATCGGTGTGCCGGTCACCGGGGACAGGTGGAACCAGATCAGGTCTGCGATGTCCGGCGTGGGCGCCGTGCAAAAGGCCTGGTGCTTGTCGCTGGTGATGGTGATGTCGCACTCGCCGAGCTGCTGGTGCAGCCATGCCTTGATCTCCTCCGCCGTGTCGCTCTCAAAGGTCTTGACGTTGATGACGACCGTGCGGCGGATGGTGCTGGGCACTCCCGTGATAACGTCGATTCCTGTGAACTCGTCAAACAGGCCGTAAATTATGTCAAATCCCACGAGTGTGTGGAATTTGAGCTTCGTCAGTGGGCTGATGCCTTTGTATCCCCGAAAAGAGGTTGAGTGTGTCAGCTCCCAGTCTTTGGTGATGGTGGCGGTGATGGTGTGGACCACAGTTTCGCTGAACTTTGCGGAAATCAGCTCATCAGGAGCGGGTTTTCCTTGCGCGCCTGCCCCAGTCACCACGGTGTAGGAGGGTGGGGTGGACATTTTTGATGTGGTCTGCTGGTGGTGTGTGTGCTGTGAGTTTGTTATCTGTGCTTTTGAGATGTGTTGGTGGTG
>VGHX01000150.1 GCA_016868055.1 Betaproteobacteria bacterium | reverse complement strand
AATCTGGCAATAGCGATGCAACAGCGCCAGTGGATGAAGGGTTTGTGGGATCAAGCTACGCAGTTCGATTTGCCTGTCAAATTCGCCGCCAATCACGCTCCACAGGCGGGCTAATGGAAAATCTGGGTTGAACGATTCTTCCGTGACATTACGACTGAGCAACTGCTTCGCGGCGTATTCACCAGCGTTCCAGAACTGATCGCGGCCATTGATGCCTATATTGCCCATCACACTAGCGGCCCCTGAGCCTTCAATGTTTCCCTGGCCAATTCATTAAACCGGGCCACCCTCGTATTGGTCGAGGCGATTGCCGAGCGGTGTTGGGGCGGTGCGCAATGAGCACACCTATCCAGTTTCAGTGCAACGCAGCGAGGGCTGCCTCGGGGGCTTTGTCGAGAACCTTGAGCAACGCCTGGGCAGCACCGCTGGGGCTGCGCTTGCCTTGTTCCCAGTTGCGTACCGTCTCCAGCGAGACGTTTATGCGTCGCGAGAACTCGGCCTGGCTCAAACCCAGACGGCTGCGGATACGCCGTGCGTATCGAGCCGCATCCTGCATGGCCTCGGCCTCGTCTTCGGTGATGTGCCGCGCGATGTCCTCTTCGGTGGTGGCGTCGACACGAGCCTCATCAATGCGTCCTGAGGCCATGGTAGCCGGGTCAGCTGGATCAATCTTCATGCGCACTATCTTCATAGCTTTTGATCTCCCGTTGATTGGCCTTGCGGGCCGAGATAATGCGGATGACGTCATGCCGTGGTGTGAAGACGACCACATACAGACGCCCTTTGATGTTGCCGGTCAGCCGAAAGCGCTCTTCGCGGTAATCGCGCCGACCATCGATCTCGATGGTTCGGTCAGGATCGGCGAAGGCTTTTGCTGCATACGCAAAGTCAAAGCCTCGCCTCTGAAAGCACGCTTCGCTCTTGATCTCATCCCATTCGAAATCCATGGTGTAAGTGTAGGCCTTAGGACGACCTTCTGCAAGTCTATAGCGCACGATGAATTCGTTTCCCGAACTCGGTTCGATGCTGTGCACCTTGCGGCTCTCCGGCATAGTCGACCGCTTGGAGGTTCGCAACCGCCAGGCTCTGCAGGCGCATATGGCGCCGATCGACTTCCTCACGCTGCTACTTGGTGATGAGATTGCTCGGCGCGAACAGCAGCGGCTCTCAGTGCGCCTGCGCCGCGCCGCCTTCCAAAGCGCCAAGACGATCGAGCAATTCGACTTCGAGCGCACGCCCGGGATCAGTCGTTCCAGCGTCAACGATCTGCTCACCTGCCGCTTCATTGCAGAGGCGGCGCCGGTGCACATCGTAGGCCCGGTTGGTACGGGCAAGAGCCAGCTCGCGCAGGCGATCGGGCATCAGGCGGTCAGGCTCGGCCACGAGGTGCACTTCGCCACGCAGTCACAGTTGTTTGGCGCGCTCAACAGCGCCCGCCTAATTGGCGTCTACGAGCGCCGGATGAAGATGCTGGCCAGGGTGACGCTGTTGATCATCAATGACTTTGCCCTCAAGCCGATCGCCTCGCCTCACGACGACGACTTGCGCGAGATCGTGGCAGCGCGCTATGAGAAGTTCCCCACCGTGAATCACCAGCAACCTTGCGGCCGACGAATGGCATGAGGCGTTTGCGAGCAACAAGATGGTGGGCGATGCGACCGTCGATCCTCACGGGTCGGCCCGCAGCTTTCCATGAGGTGTTCGATGAATCCGACGGGATCAACGTCTTCAACCGGGTAGTGCATCGCTGGCGGCTTGCGGTTGATCCCGATGGGCCAGTGCTGGAGGCCTTGCGTCTGATCTGAATCCCCCTCAACGCGATTGCAGCATTCAAGCAGATGCGAGTGCGTCACAACAAGCCGAATTCCAGTCCTGCCGCGTGGGAAGATTTCTGCGTTCGCATTGGAGTTGGCCAGCCCGCATTGAGCGAGGACCTCCCCGAGCAGCAGCGCAAGCGATCAATGCACCCGAAAAACCTCATCCAGGCTTGCAGCCTCGAAAACACGATCAGCCCAGGTGTCGATTTGCCCGGTCGATGCGCAAGCGAGTTGTTTGAGCACCTCCGCAGGTAAAGGG
>VGHX01000149.1 GCA_016868055.1 Betaproteobacteria bacterium | reverse complement strand
CACATTCGCGATGATCGCGCCCGCGCACGCACCAGCAACTTGGGCGATGATGTAAGCAACAGTCGTCGGCCCATTGATCAGGCGCTGTTGTGCGGCCACCAACGAAACCGCGGGGTTAAAGTGCGCACCCGAAACCGGCCCAAGCGCAATAATGAAAATGGTCAACACCGCCCCGGCACTTGCAGAGATGGCGAGTAATTGCAAAGCAGGTTGGCCATTGGCGAGGTCTTCGCCCATCCACCCTGCACCGACGATGGCTGCAACCAATGCCATCGTGCCTACGAACTCAGCTAGCACTGCACGCGGATTAATCATGCCGAGACTCTAACTAACGGCCCTTCTGATACTGCTGAATCAACGCGATTTCTTCTTGCTTTTTGGGAAACTTCAAGAAAACTAATAATGCGCCGATTGCAACGGCTAAAAGCGCGAAAGCAAAGGCCCAATTCGACCCCGCCGTGTAGGCGTTTTGGGCGGCGGTTAGCAATTGCGTGGCGTCGGCCTGGGGTAAACCCTTGGCGACTTCTTGCGCGCCTGAATACGAAGCCATGATCTGTGTCATCGCGGTGTTACCCAACTCTTGCTGGTCACTTGCCGGGGCACTCGCAAAAGCAGCACGAAAGTCGCTGGCGTAGCGCACAACTAACAACGTGCCCATGACTGACTGCATGATCGCCCCGCCAAGGTCTCGTTGTAAGTCGTTGGTGGCAGATCCCATGCCAAGTTGGCTCGGCGGTACTGAATCCATGATTGCGCGCGATGCGGGTGCTGCTGCAATTGCCACCCCCGCACCAAGTAAGAAGTAAGCGATTCCCACGGGTGTATAGGTAACCCCGGCCTTCCACGTGAACATAAGCACGAACCCGATCGCCAACAGCGCAAAACCGATTAACAACGTCGGACGAGAGCCGAGGCGATTTATCAAAATGCCGGCAACTGGTGAGAAAAGCACCATGCCAAGTGCGCTCGGCAATATGGCAAGACCGGCCGAAAGCGTCGTGTAACCAAGCACGTCTTGTAAGAACTGCTGGCCGATGAAGAACGACCCCATTAGCGAGCCGAACACGATTAGGCCTGCGATGGCAGCGACCCAAAAGAGGGGGCGCCTTGCGATCGAAAGGTCGAATATTGGGTTGGCGATTTTTCGTTGGCGGCTAATGAATATCGCGACTGCTACCACGGCGATGATTGCCAGCGCCAGCGCGGTGATGCTACGGCCTGGCATTGGGGCGAACGTGATTGCTGCGACCAACGTCGCGATCATCACGACTGAAAGCACGCCGCTTAAGTTGTCAGGTTTGTCTGCGCTGTCACGCGCTTGGTCGCGCAAGAAGACGCACATAAATAAAACCAGCGCACCCAACGGAATAGTTATTGCAAACCCTGAGCCCCACCAGGCGAATGTCAATAGCCACCCCGTTATTGCTGCGCCAACACTTGAGGCGGCCGCACCAATGCCAGACCACAGAGCGATTGCCTGCGTACGTTGTTTGCCCGAATAGATCGAAGTGATCATGGCGAGGGTTACTGGGTAGACCATGCCGGTTGCCACCCCGCCAAGTACTCGCGCGGCGATAAGAATCTCGATGTTGGGCGCCCAAGATGCGGCAGCGGCGAACAGAATCGAGAGCACTAGGCCTATCAGCAGCAGTTTCTTGCGACCATATGCATTGCCGATTGCACCTAGGTACAGGACGGACGCGGCAAGCCCAAGTGTGAACCCGACTGCAACCAAGTTGATCTCAACTTGCGATGCGCCAAAGTGTGCGCCGATCGTTGGTAGTGCAACGTTGGCAACGGCTAAGTTGATGTTCGCGACGATTGCCGCCGCAATAAGTGCGATAAGTGGGAACACCCCAGGAGCCTTCACCGTCTGACTCACCGCCTTAGTCTGGCTGGTGTGTGGGCGAGGGTGATCGTTGGCGCTGCAACCACGTGCATCGCGTTAGCCGCAGCGACCACCAGCGCCAGCGCACAAGTAGCCGCAACACCGCAATACCTACCAATCACGGCAACCGCCACAATCGCCGGACAAAAAATCGCACTCGAGGTCGCAGCCACACCCGAACAACGCCGCACCGGCATGATTGGCCGCCCGC
>VGHX01000148.1 GCA_016868055.1 Betaproteobacteria bacterium | reverse complement strand
TTACTTACCATGAGTGACGCCGAGTTGCGCAAGCAGAGCCGTTATACCTGGATGCTGATTGCGTTCACGGTGGCGTTGATGGCGTTGATGCTGCACCAGACGCGCGCGACGGCGGAGGCGCACGCGGAACGATTCGGCGGCACGTACACCGCCGGCCTGATGATCGAGACAGGGAGCCACCTGCGATGAGGCTTGTTCCGCAGATTTTTTTGAATGGGCCTTTGATAAAAATCTTATGCCTAGGGTGTCTTATTGTGGGTGGCGCTCTTACCGCAGGTGCAGTGAACGTTGCTTACGACGAGGACAATACTGGCTACTACACAAAATTTACTTCTGGCGGTGATATTTTTGACGAGGGCCTCCGGCTTGGGATGTGGGCAAATCAGAATAGCACCTCAAAAGAGGTTGTTGCTTGGAGAACGCTGAAAACTGCCGGAAATAACACGGGTTCAGATCGGCAGCTCCAAGTCGGTGATGTGTTTTCGATCACATTAAATGCCACCGCAGCTTTCGGGGGTATGGGATTTTCATTAAATGACGGCGGAACCCAGTCAGGTAGTTATGCCAACCGAGTGAGTGGTTCCCGATTGTTTGTGCAGGAGGTTGGAACCACGGCTTCATGGGAAGTAAACAGCGCTAGTGGCAGTGGGAATTACACATCCCTTGATTACAATGTAAGCACCACTCGACGTGACTATGTCTTTAAAGTTTACATCACCTCTGAGACTACTGCGAATGTTTTGCTCACTGCAGGTGGAACGGATAAACGAGCCTATAATCTCACATTAAATGGTTCGGCGGGTGCCAATATCGACACCTTTTCAGTTTGGCTTAAAGACGATTGGAATGGTTCGAGCGCTTCAAATCTCCATGTTGCAGATATCTCGGTGGAGGATCTTGGATTTGTCGAGGTTGGATATTGGCTGACCTCCGGCACCACTGATCCAGGCAGAATTACAGACGGGCTGGCTGCCAATAGCACAACTACAGCCCGTGCAAATGCCGTGAAAGTTGGTGGCTACTCCGGGACAGCTGTTTTATTTAATCAAGAAAACACTTACACGGGAGCTACCACAGTCGAAAACAATGCCACGGCCCGGGTTAGCCATGCTAGTGCTTTTGGCACGACGGCGGCGGGGACGACTGTTGATAGTGGCGGAACGATTGAGCTTAGTGGTGGGATCGCGATAGGTGCTGAGGCACTCGGATTAAGCGGGGTCGGGGTTTCTAGCGCCGGAGCGATACGAAATACGTCCGGAAATAATAGCTGGTCCGGGGCTGTTACCTTAAATGCGGATACCCGCATTAATTCAGATGCCGGCACTCTGACTCTAAGTGGCACGTTGGGGGGGGGCACTCGCGTCCTCTATGTCGGCGGCTTGGGAGATACGACCATCAGCGGGGCGATCACGGCGACCAAGACCGATGGTAACGGCGCAATTTTTAAAGACGGAACCGGCACCTTGACGCTTTCTAGCGCGAACACTGGACTGTCGGGTTTGGTGCGGGTGCTCGGTGGTACGGTTTCCATTGGCGCCGCCAATAACATTGGTTCCGGTACGGTGGAAATCACCGATTCGGGAACGCTGGCCACCACTGCCACGTTAACCCGCACTGCGGGCCTGCTTGTGGGCAACGGAACGACTATTACCCCGGTTATTTCCGTGGCCACAGGGACTACCTTCACGCAGAACGGCGCTCTCACGGGAGCAGCGACCTCGACTACGAGGCTTGGTAAAGCCGGAGCAGGTGATCTTATTTTTAACGCGACTTCGGGATCAACGTTCAACGGGCAGGTCCAGATCGGGGACGGAAGAGTCATCATTGGTGTGACTGGGGCCATGGGCGCCAACAACTCCACGACTGACCGGGGTATTGACCTCGGACTAAGCGTGGCCAATACATCGCAAGCCAACAACGTTTCGGTGCTCGCCAGCAACAACGTGACTGTCAGCCAATCGGTTTATGTTGCGGCCAATACCAGCAGCGCCACCCGGACGATTGGTCTCTCCGGCAACGGGACCAACACATTTAGCAACGAGTTTTATATGGACGGGACGCTGACCGTTAATGCCGGGACGCTCACGACGGACAGGGTGAATATCTCGGGGGCCATGATCAACA
>VGHX01000147.1 GCA_016868055.1 Betaproteobacteria bacterium | reverse complement strand
AGAAAACAAGGCCGTCATTCAGGCCGAGATCGACAGCAGCATCAAGGCCAGCACATCAGTGGGCATCACGCTAGCCTTTAATACCATCGGCTATGCGCCGCAGAATCTGCTCTACAACGCGATTGATAGCTTGTTCGGCACCAGCCTGGGTACGCCGCAAAAAGCCTTGACCAAGGCATGGGCGACCGAGACGTCATTTGAGGTGGAAGGCGCTTTGTCGGTCACGGCCGACTGGGATGGTTCCATCGAGGCTATCGTCGCGAACTCGGCCTTGGCCATCGATATCGATGCCGAAAGGCCCACACCGGGAGCGGAACAAGCACCGGCAGCCAATCAGTCGGCGATATCGATTGCCCCTGTGGTCGCCATGAACAAAATTGCGGCGGATGTTGCTGCCTACATCGATCAACCCGAATCTGTCAGTGCAGGCGACGACATCGTGATCGATGCGACAGGTAGCACGGCGATCAATGCTGAGGTCGCGGCCAGTGCGATTTCGATTGCGGCTGGCCACAAGGGTGGCTCGCGTGCGATATCCGTGGGCTTGTCACTTACGCGTAATGACATCGACTCCACCGTCAAGGCGTATGCAAGCGGCAAAGGCGGTGAACCTCCTGAGCTGCGCTCGGATGCAGGAGAAATTGCGATCAGTGCCTCGCGTACCTCGGCGATCACGGCCAATGGCACGGCTACCGCAATTGCTGTGTCGGCCAACCCGAACGGCGGACCCGCCGTGGGTGGTGGTGGCACATTGGCCTTCAACCGTATCAGCGGCAGCACCGATGCCTACGCCGCCGATGTGTTGCTGGCGACAGATGGCGAGGATGGCGGCAGCGGTAACGTGATCGTGAACGCTGCCGATGATTCGGAGGTCGATGCGTATCTGCGCTCGGTGGCCGCTGCGGTATCGGTCGGCCGC
Organism: Betaproteobacteria bacterium; assembly: GCA_016868055.1. Classification (GTDB taxonomy): domain Bacteria; phylum Pseudomonadota; class Gammaproteobacteria; order Burkholderiales; family Burkholderiaceae_D; genus Pernthalerella. The sequence continues at coordinate 1,273 of VGHX01000147.1, read as the reverse complement.
TCGCAAGCCAAGGCGGTGTCGCTTGGCCTCTCAGTCGCGCGTAATGTCATTGGTGCAGAGGCGACAAATGTCGCATACGACGTCAAGGCCACGCAGTACACGAAGGACAACAAGCTAACTGAGCTCAAGAAGGGCACACGCGTACTCAATGATGCTTCTCAGCTGGGTACAGAGATTTATGAATTCGTTGGCGACACCTTCAAAGACAGCAACGGCATCGAGCTGCGCAATCAGAATTATTCCGACGAGACCTCCTGGAAGCTAATCAGCTACACCCCCACCGTTGCAGCAACGCGTGCACGGCTGGATAAAGCTGCAGTCGAGGCAGCGGGTGATCTGTTACTGGAGGCTTTTGCGACCAACGGCATCAATGCCACCGTACTGGCAGGCTCAGCCGCCGTTGGTGCCAGTGCGACGGGCGCGCTCACGGGCAGTGCAGCCGGCGTGTATGCCGAGAACCGTATTTACACCAGTCTGGATGCGCGTATCGACGGTGATTCTTCTGAGGCGAGCCTGCCAGCGGACGAAAGAAAACTGATTTCTGCTGACAGCATTTCTATCGTTTCTGAAGGGCGCTCCAGTATCGATGCGATCGCCGGTGCCGCTTCGGTAGCAGCTTCGCTCGCCGGGTCCGGCAACAGCATCTCGGTATCGATTGGTTTGTCGCTCGCGTTTAATAGTATCGATAGCGATGTGCTCGCTGTCGTTAACCATGCGCAGCTCGCGACCACGACCGGTTCGCTCGAGATGCGCGCGCTTAATGCCGGTCAAGAAGCCGCTCCTTCGCTGCGCTGGTCTGAACTAACACGTCGTGACATTACCGCCGCAGCGCTGGATGCAGCGGCGAATACCGGCGACCCCACTTATGTGAGCAGCGAAGGGCAGGAATGGGATTACCTCAGCACCGAGGGCGATACCGAGCTCAACGAGGGCGACCTGGTGCGTTTCGTCTCTGAGAGTGATGAAGATGCCGACAACGACGGTCGCATCTATCGCTACCTTGGCGACGATGGCACCGAGCTCGATCTTGGTGCTGAGGATTACAGTGGTGATGACTGGGAAGAAGTTGAGACCAACAGCGTCGTCTTAAAAGATGGTTACACCGTTCGCGTCGACGCTTTGCACTCCTACGGTGGTTTTACTGAGCGTGTGTATCGCTTCCTGGGCGCGCGAGAAGATTTCACGACCGAAGATGGCAAGCAGGCAATCGATGAGGGCACCATGGTGCGCATCGGTGCCAACTACGAAGATGAAAACTGGGTCGGCCGCATCT
>VGHX01000146.1 GCA_016868055.1 Betaproteobacteria bacterium | reverse complement strand
AACAAGAAAGACGTTCTGCTAAATCGTATCCGTTAAGGGATTCGTGATTTAGGGGCAAGCTCATGCTACTCCCAGACTGTCATTCATCCTGACAAGATAAGAGAGCTAATTGGTACGTTGGCAGTCCAAAGAGAGGCAGTTAGCTGCAAGGGCATGTTTCTCACTACATCAACTTTCAGCTCTGGGGCGGCTCAGCTTGCTAAGGCAGAAGCAATAGAGCTTGTCGACGGGGCGAGGTTTTCACAGTTACTGCAGACCCTCGATTCAAGAGATTAGTTTGGACCTCTGAAGCAAAATCTGCACAAACTTTAATCGAACTCCCCTGGGCGTAACTGACTCCTTTGGAATGCTAAAAAAGTAATATTTTTCTCACTCAAACTGGACCAGTTTTTAAAAGCAGGTCAGCTGCCTTTCCTCCGTCACTTACACATTCTTCATAATTTGATGGTCCAAACAGTCCACCATATGCCGGTGAGACCACGAGCCAAATTGAAATTGCTGCAGTGATACGAAACGTATGTCATTGGTTCACGGGCGCCATAAAGATATTCATCAGTTTTGTGCGTACCTTAGCCCCTTTTTATTCAGGGTAGCCGCGTTCATTCACGCGCTTGGCCTTTCTGAGGTGCAGAACGCCATCGTGGAAACGCGAGGTGTTCATCATCAGATAGTCAAGCAGATAATTTTGATACAGCCGCCACGGAGCACGATGCCCCTGTTTTGGGAGCACGGGCTCTGCCCGCTTGACGTAACCGGAACTGAAATCGATCATCGGGCGCAGCTGAATGTGGTCATGCGCCACAGGCATCACTCTGTCCAAGCTATGCCGCTGCATATACTGGACCAAGCGGCACAGGAAAGACGCCGTCAGGTCAGCTCTAAGAGTCCAGGAGGCGTTGATGTAGCCAAAGGTGATCGTCAAGTTGGGGATAAGATTCAACATCAGGCCCCGGTATAGCATACCCGATGATACGTTAATTGGTTGTCCATTCACCGACAAGGCCACGCCACCGAGCAGCTGCAATTCAAGACCCGTGGCGGTGACGATAATATCTGCCGTAAGCTCTTCACCTGATCGCAGACGTATCCCTGACGGAGTGAAGCGCTCAATACGATCAGTGACGATTGAGGCGCGACCCTCGCGCAGTGCTATGAACAGATCGCCATCCGGTGCTACGCACAGGCGCTGAGTCCATGGGCCATAGTCAGGTAAAAAATGCGGCGCCATCCCGGGAGACCCGACCTGGCGCGCCGCCTCTTGCGCAAGCCAACCCCCAAAGGCTTTGGGCATGGAACGGCATAAAATAAAAAACAGGCTATCGGAAAAAATATTTTTTGCACGTACCAGCGAATACGCTTGTGCCGACGGTAACCATGTCTTCAACCAGCGTGCCCATCGGTCCTCGGATGGCAAGGACACCACATAACTAGGCGTGCGCTGCAACATGGTGACGTGTGATGCGATCCGAGCCAGCGCCGGCACCAACGTGACAGCAGTAGCGCCACTGCCGATAACGACTATCCGCTTGCCCGTGCAATCCAGCTGCTGGGGCCAAAACTGTGGATGGATGATTTGTCCCACGAACTGAGACTCATCCTGAAATGTAGGTCGATACCCCGTGTCGTAGCGATAATAGCCTGCACAAAGATGTAATACCCGGCAACGCAAGGTCACCCGCTGTACAGGTTGATCAGCACCTATGCCGACGGCTTGCGATATACCGCTTCGCACCTCAATTGTCAGCGTCCAACGCGCCAATGTATCCGACCAATCAGCAGACACGAGTTTATGGCCGTAGCGAATCAGATAATGTATGCCTCGCTCGGTCGCGGTCTGCGTCACATAATCGAGAATCTCTTCACCCGTGGCCATGGTAGCGTTTCCGCCCCATGGCCTGAAACGATAGCCCATTGTGTGCATGTCAGAATCCGATCGCATGCCAGGGTAACGAAATAAATCCCAAGTACCCCCAAGGCGGTCGCGTGATTCGAGCAGCGCAACGTGTTGATCTGAGCTGGCGTGCTGCAGCATGGCTGCGGCACCGATACCCGACAATCCAGCACCGACAATGACTATATCGAGGTCTTCAGGATGGGATGCTGACGCCGGTCTAGCCTCGCCCAGAAAGTTCGAGGCTTGTTCGACGGATCTTTTCGCCTCCGGCAAGCGCCACAACAATTGCCATACATGCGGCACTACCG
>VGHX01000145.1 GCA_016868055.1 Betaproteobacteria bacterium | reverse complement strand
TCCCGTCATGAAACGGCTAGCGTCAGCGTGCCTGTGCTGGCCTGTCTGCCTGCGCTTTGCTGTCTGTTTTCCTCGTCGTTCGTATTGGCCCAAACGGCATCATCAAAGGTTCTACCGCCTGTCACAGTGGTTGGCACGCGCTTTGAACAACAACTGCTCGACGAGCCGGTACAGACCAGTGTCGTTACCGCCGACGATATCTTGCGCAGTGGTGCGCGCACTCTGGTCGATGTGCTGGCCCTGCAGACGAGCATACAAGTCATTGACAATAGCGGCAGTCCGAATCGTCAGATTGATCTGCGAGGTTTTGGCATGACCGGGGATCAGAACACCTTGATTCTGCTCGATGGTCAGCGCATGAACGAAAATGAACTCGCGAGTGCCGATCTAGCTTCGATTCCTTTAGCATCGATTGAGCGCATCGAGATCATGCGCGGCAGTGGTGCCGTGCTGTACGGTCGGGGTGCGACCGGCGGTACCATCAACATCGTCACCAAAAAAACACCCGAGGCACGCAGTAGCGTCACCGCCGGCCTCACCATTGGCAGTTACGGTACAAGAGGCGCGTCTGCCTCGGCGAACCTGTCCCAGGGCCGTTTGGGTCTGAATGTATTTGCAGACCGTAATGAGACGGACAACTACCGCCGAAACAACCGGTCCGCGCAGGAGAACGTCACCGCAACGCTCAACTATCGGGGCGATCGCGGGCCGATGTCGCTGAGGTTGTCATTGGGGGAGCAGTCGTTGAGATTGCCGGGAGAACGTACGGCAGCACAATTGCAGACTGATCCGAGAGGCGCTACGACGCCGCTGAATTATTCGAGCCTCGAAAGTCAGCGTATCGCTTTCGCGACGGAACAAAAATATGATTTGGGCTATTTTGCGTTGGACGCGACCCATCGTACGCGTGACTCGGTAGTGTTCTACAACACACTGCCATTTGGGTATTTTTCTCCACCGACACTGACCAAGGTTGATGTCCTTAGCCTGTCGCCACGTTGGCGTTTTCCATTCGAAACGGGATCCGTTAACCATTCATTGATTGCGGGGACCGATTGGGATCGCTGGAATTGGAATCATTTTTTGTCTGAGACCGCAACCACGCCAGCGCAGACTGCTCGGCAGGAAAACACCTCTCTGTATGTGAGGTATACAGCGAATTTTGCTTCGGGTACCTCGATCGCCCTTGGCGCCAGAAATCAGCGCGCAGTGACTAACGTGAACCTGGAGGGGGCACTGGATCAGCAAATTCGTGATCTGCGGGCACACGAGATTGCGATACGACAGGACCTGACGGGTGGCTGGTCCCTGCACGCCAAAACGGGCAACAGCTTTCGACTGCAAGTCGTCGAGGAATGGCGAGCCTATGGTGCTTCGTTCCCTTATCCGCTGACGCCGAAAATGCTTGAGCCGCAAACTTCCCGAGATCTGGACATGGGTGTGCGTTATGCAGAGGCGCGGCTCAGTGCGGGTTTAAGCTTTTTCAAGATGAAGCTTGACAATGAAATCATGTACTACGCACCGGCTTCTGCGAACGTCAATTTGCCACCGACTGAGCGGCAGGGCATCGAGCTTGACGCCAAATGGCAGGCCAGTGCTGCAATCACGATTGAGGGTGGCTACAGCTACACGGATGCTCGGTTCGTGAGCGGCAGCGTGGGAGGCTTGGCGGTGTCGAACAAGCAAGTGCCGCTGGTTCCCCGTCACAAGGCCTCAATGGCCGCTGCGTGGCGGGCAGATGAACATACCAGTGTGACACTACGAACCACCTACAGCGGCGAGGCGCGTCTGGACAATGACCAGCAAAACACTTCTGCTTATCGCCGACCGGCGTTTCTCGTAGCGGATCTGGTACTCATTCATGAAATCGAGCAATGGCGATTGCGCGCCAGCGTATTGAATCTCACTGACGAAAGCTATTTCAGCTATGGCATCCTGGGATCCGGTACCAATCCTTACAACGCCTATCCCGCGATGGGTCGCTCGGTCCTGTTAACGGCCGAACGGCGTTTTTGACGAGTTCTTGATAGGCTGCTGACCAAGCCAGCCCTAGCAGCGGTCGCGGCGCATAGGGCTTGCTAGCAGCTGGCAGCAAGATCGTGGCAGATCAGCCACATTTTTCACTAAATAAGCACTGATAACAAAATACACAAAACATTATCAGTCGCGCTAAGTTATTGATTTTACTGAGACCGGAGGAGCCCCCAAAAGAG
>VGHX01000144.1 GCA_016868055.1 Betaproteobacteria bacterium | reverse complement strand
CTTGGTGACCACGATGAAGTTAATCAACATCAGGATCACGAAAATAATGAAGCCGACCAGATAATTGCCGGCGATGACAAACTCGCCGAAAGCGGCAATCACCGCGCCGGCTGAATGCTCGCCTTCATGGCCGTTGACCAAAATGACGCGGGTCGAGGCTACGTTCAGCGCCAACCGCAGCATTGTTGCAAAAAGCAAAACAGACGGAAATGATGAAAAGTCCAGCGGCCGCCGGGTGCCGATGGCGACCATGATCACCATCACCGAAATCAGGATGTTGAAGGTGAATAGCACGTCCAGTACCAGCGGCGGTAGCGGGATCACCAGCATGGCCAGAATCAACAGCACGAGGAAGGGGATGCCGAGTCCTTTGAACTCGAACCCCGACAAACGCTGTCGAATTGTTGACATGGAGAGCGTACTCATCAATAAAACCGTCTATTTATCAATCACTTGTAAATTTATCCAAACCGGGATGGGTTTCCTCGCGTTTCATCTAAGCAATTGATGTGCCATCGAGCACCATACACAGTCCGGGCCAACTTGAGCGCCGGCGGAACTAAAGATGCGTAACTCCCTGCCGATTAACCGGGGGAACGAGGACACATTGTCTTCAGTTAATTGTTTGCCAAGCGGTGAAAATCGGGAGGGGTTCCGGCATCATCGGAATTTCTTCCTGCCGATAATCGGCGAGCCGCAGGCTGAATCGGCTGCCTGTTCGCTGCTGAACAACAAAGAGGGGTGATCCATGAACAAGATGTCCAAATGCTCAATGCTGACGCTGGCCGTGCTGATGTCGGCATGCCAGACGATCCCGTCGGTCGCAGTGGCCGATAACGCCTCGGCAGCCGCCGAGGTCAAAGCGGATGCTGCGCCGGTGCCCGCACCTGCGCCGCCAACGGTAGCCGAGCCAAAAGCGGCTGCCGCTTCGCCGGCTTCATCGCCGGTCGCGCCGCCACCGCCGCCGGTGGCCAGCTCGAAAGAGGAGCCGGTCAGCATGATTACGCCGATGGCTGAGCGTAATGCCACCATCCGCGCCACCGGTTATGCGGTGATCAGCACGCAAAACCACAAAAATCCTTCGCAGCAGCGCCTGATGGCGATCCGCGCCTCGAAGCTCGATGCTTACCGTGCCCTGACCGAACAGGTTTATGGCCAGCAGCTCGATGCAACCACCACGGTGGCCGAGATGATGATCACCAGTGATACCTTCCGCACCCGCGTGCAGGGCATCATCTACGGTGCGGTGCTGGAGTCGATCACGCCGATCGGTGACGACACCTACGAAACCACACTCTCGCTCGATGGCCGCGTCGTGAATGATCTGCGCGTGCTGTACCTGAGCCAGATGGCTGCTGCACGTCGCCGTTAATCGACGCCGTTCATTACGACACGCGAACCGGAGCCGATCATGCGCCTGCGCCTGCTCTCGATGCTGATTGCCCTGCCGCTGGCTGGTGCGGTGACCACCGCCTGGCCTGCAGACAGTGTGCTGCCCACCGAGCCAAAAAAACGGCTCGAGGCACTGCAGCACGCGCTGATCAGCGCAGCGATGGAAGGTCAAACCCGGGTTCGCAACGCCGCCTGGATAGACAGCACCGGCAAGATGCACGAGAACACCCGCATCACCTCGGAGATGAAAGTACGCAATGTGCGCGTGCTGAATTACCTGACGGTCGAAGAGGGTGTGTCGGCCGCCATCATCGCCGAGGGCAAGGGCGTGATGCCGGATGAAGAAGTGTGCCGCGCCAACCAGCAGCGTTATCGTCGCGAGGCGACGCTGGATGTCGGTATGGGTATTCCCGCCAGCGGTGCAGATCAGGCGTTCTGGGCGCCGTTCTTGCAGCAAGCCCGTGCTCGCTTTGCGGCCAGAGCCATGGCCAGCCGTCGCTGGTCGTTGAACCCAACCGCGCGCATGCCGGGGTCGGCTTACGATCGCCAACTACTTGGCTATGCGCCCGAGGTCAGCCCTTACCAGATGGTGATCGAGGTTTTGCCCGCAGGTGCATTAGGCATTGAGCCGGTGCGTCCGCCAGTCAGCCGCGAGCAGCGCGCGCTTCAGGCATTGAAAGCGGCCAAAGATTACTGGAATGACGAACCCGAGAAGACTGCGCCGATTCCATTCGTCGTGCGTCTGTCGGTGATTGAGCGGCTCAACCAAAGAATTCTCTGGCAAGACGCGGTACCGCTGTTCTTCCCTGAGCAAAAAATCATGCATAACTCGCAGCCACTGCCGATCGGCTTG
>VGHX01000143.1 GCA_016868055.1 Betaproteobacteria bacterium | reverse complement strand
GATAGTCCTCGGGCGCTCTCGGGCCGGCTGCGCCGGGCGGCGACCTTCCTGCGCAAGGTCGGCATCGCGATCAGCTTCGGGCGCGAGGGGCGGGCAAGAACCAGGACGATCACCCTTACCAACCTTTCCGCGCCAGAACCTGAGGGGATGCGACCGTCCACACCGTCCGCATCGTCCACGCCGAGGGAAATAGCGAGTCCAGTCAACGGCTTTGCGTCCGGTGCCCTGCGGACGGTAGGCCGCAATGCGGACGGTAGCGAGGGGCACGGCGACTCGACCGTCCGCGCCAAGCCTTTGAAAATCAATGCCCGGACCGATGCGGACGGTGTGGACGCAAATCGCCCGAACCTATCTGCGCAGGAAAAACCGGCTACTGCCGCATGGAGTGCTCGGCTATGACCGCGACCGAAGCCCTGACGCGGGCCCGAAGCGCTGGGATACAGGTCGGGCTCGACGGCGAAGACCTTGTGTTAGAAGCGTCCGCGCCACCGCCGGCCGAGGTGCTTGATCTCTTGGCGCAGCACAAGACCGCCATCCTGGCCCTGCTTCGCCCAGCGCGCGATGCGGCGCTGCCAACCCTGAGAAGCGTCCCACGGGCCTCGTGCGAAAGCTGCAAGCACCGGACCAAATTTGGCAATTGCGGGCAACCGGTGCGCGCCGGTCTCTCCGAGCGGTTTGAGCTGACTGCGCATTCCGCAGGTGGTAAAGACTGCGCGACGTTCAGGCGCCGCTCGCCATCTGAACTCGAGCGCGCACTTGCGGCAGTGGACGACGCAGTGGCGTGTGGTGCGATCAATGCAGAGGAAGCGCAGCAGGCTGCCGCGTCACTGAACGCACACGCGCATGTGCAGGGCTATGCGGCAGAGTGGTTCGACTTACTCATGCGCTGCATGGCGTGGGGTGCGCGGCGATGAGCGCAGCACATGCCCTGGCGCACGAACGTGGGTTCACCTTGCGCGACGCGGTCGGATTCATGGTCACCCCCTACGTCACTGGCATCCCGTCAGGCACACCGACGTCGACCGAACTGGCCGCGGGTCAGCGCAGGCACAAGGGGCCAGAGCGCAGCTTAAGGCAGAACAGAACAACGCAGGAGTCCGCCACATGATGAGCTTTCATCCCATCGCCGACATCTTTCCGCTGTTGGAAGGGCAAGCGTTTAGGGACCTGTGCGAAGACATCGCAGCGCACGGTCAGCATGAGCCGATCTGGTTGCTTGACGGGATGATCCTGGACGGCCGCAACCGCTACCGCGCCTGTGTGGCGCTTGGCATCGAGCCCATCGTGCGGACGTTCGATGCGCAACGCGATCCGCTCCAATTTGTGCTTTCGCTCAACCTGCATCGACGCCACCTTGACGAGAGCCAGCGCGCGATAGTGGCGGCGCGGGTTGCCAACTTAAGCGTAGGGCGACGACCCGAAAATGCTCCAATTGGAGCATTTACCGTCTCCCAGCCCGACGCGGCGCAGTTGCTCAATGTAAGCCGCACCTCGTTGCAACGCGCCAAGCAAGTGCTTGACGCAGGCAGCGATGCGCTCACCGATGCGGTGCAGCGCGGTGCCTTGTCCGTCAGCCTTGCGTCGCAAGTCACGCAGTTGCCTGAAGACGCCTTCGACGCAGTAACCAACGCAGCGCCGCAGGACATGGCTGAGGTGGCGCGTGCGGCCACCAAAGCGCATGTGGCCCACAACAGCGGCAACAGCGAGTGGTACACGCCGGCTGAGTTGATCACGCTTGCGCGCGAAGTCATGGGCGACATTGACTGCGACCCCGCAACATCAGCGGTTGCAAACGAAACCGTGAAAGCCAAGACGTACTACACAGCGCAAACCGATGGGCTCACAAAACCATGGCATGGCCGCGTGTGGATGAATCCACCGTATGCGCAACCGCTGATACGTGACTTTTGCAGCGCAGCAAGCGCAAAGTTTGAGCAAGGCGAGATTTCGCAAGCCATCGTGTTGGTCAACAACGCTACCGAAACCGCGTGGTTTCAACAGTTGCTGACCACCTCAACGGCGGTGTGCTTTTTGCGCGGTCGCGTCAAGTTTGTCGACCCGCAAGGCAACCCGAACGGAGCGCCTCTGCAAGGGCAGGCCATTGTGTACCTGGGCGACAAACGTCATGCGTTTGCCCATGTTTTTGGCAGGCAAGGCTGCGTGGTGTCGAAGTTCGATGAAGCGTGATGAACCTTGCGGCAGCCGCCGATATCGCCAGCAGCACGAGGGGCCGTGAAAGGGTCTTGAGGCGTTCCCAACGGGGTGCAAGCTCATCGCTACCAGGGCC
>VGHX01000142.1 GCA_016868055.1 Betaproteobacteria bacterium | reverse complement strand
CCTGCGCCGCATTGTTGCAGGCTGGCTATAAGAGCGCCTACGTTGCGCATTCTTACGTGATTCACTCGCACAACTATCGGCTCGCTGAAGAGTTTGAGCGCTATCGGCAGATCGGTCAGATGCACAAAATGCGCCCTGAGTTGCTTGAGACGTTTGGTCGGCCAGAAGGGGAGGGCTTTAGGCTTGTTGTTTCGGAACTGAAGGCGGCCTTCAGAATCTCCCTTTGGGCGGTGCTCAGCTCTTTAGCGCGAGCGGCGGTGAAGTATTTAGGCTATCGCCGCGGGGTTAGGTCTTAATCTTTAGCGTTTTCTCACTCGCTGTCTTTGCTGAGGTTGGCTTTACCGGATGCGACATTTGTCATTTGTTCGGGCCGCTGAATGATGAGGTTGGTACCCTCTCGGGCGACTAGCCCTTTGGCCTGCAAAATCTGAAAAGCACGTGTAACAGTTTCTCGACTCAAGTTAATCATGATGGCGAGCTCCTGATGGGTCGGGGCGTTCACGATCACGGCGCTCTTGGCCGTCTGAGCGGCCTGGGCGGCCTGCGCTGATTGTTGTGCAAGCTGGGTGAGCTGGGCTGCGATGCGCTGTAGCGGGTTGGCCATACCCAGGATTTTTCTTTGGGCGGCGCTGTCGCGCAGTCGTTTTGCAAGTCTGCTGCCCACCTGCTCCGCGATACTCGGGTCGGAGAAAAGTAGCGGCCGGACAATTTGCCGGGGGATAAAAATTACTCTGGAGCGCGCCACCGAGACGATAAATTCCGGCTGCTCCCGGCCATCTATCACCGCAAGCTCTCCGAAATAATCTCCAGAATCTAAGAAGTAAAGACCCACTTCTCTTCCGTCAACTGTAAAATCAACGCCTTGAAGACGGCCCTCTGCTAGAAAGCAAAGAAATTGGGCTGTCGCCCCTTTTTGAAGCACTACCTCTCGTTTGGCAACCGTACGCTCTTGGGCTGCGGCGGCCAGCTCCGCTAGGCCTTCAGGCCTGAGGGAGTTCAGTAGGGGAAAACTGCGCAGCACGGCGCCCGGGACGGCCATCCGCGAATTATAGGTAGTAAGTTTTCGCAGTTTGTGACGCCGCTCACATCCTCCATCAGCGCGGTGCAATATCCTCGGGCGTTCAAATGAACCTGAAATCAAAACTCTCGGGCGCCTTTGCCGCCCTTGTCCTTCTCACCGGCTTGCAATCAATCTTAGCGGTCGGGCCCTTCGCGCACGCCTTTGCCCAGCAAGACGAGGTGGGCGAGGTCACCTTTCAAATTGGTCAGGCAAGCATCGAGCGCGCGGGCAAGGGCGTACCGGCCACTCGGGGTGCCAAGGTGCAGGTGGGCGATGTACTAAAAACCGCCGAAGGCGGCCATCTGCACATCCGATTTGTTGATGGTGCGTTGGTGAGTCTGCGGCCTGCCTCGCATCTGCAGGTTCAGGCTTATCAATTTAACGCTGAACGCCCAGCCGACTCGACTGTTAAGTTCACGCTAGTGGTTGGCAGCGTGCGCGCGATTTCGGGGAAGGCTGCTGAATCTGCAAAAGAGCGCTTTCGACTGAATACCCCTTTTGTTGCCATCGGGGTTCGGGGCACCGATTTCGTGACCCGTGTGGATGCTAATCGCGTTGCCGCGGTGGTCAATCAGGGTGCGATTGTGTTTGCTCCGCTTGATGCAATTTGTCGTGCGGATGCCTTAGGCCCTTGCGCTGGTGATCGGGCTCGACTCATTACGGCTGACATGCGGGCGTTGGTTGAGTTTGCCAACAATCAACTCGCGCCGATTGTGCGGCCGTTGGATGCTGCAGCAGGTAAGGAGCTTATCGTCCCGGTTTCACCAGAGGAAACTTCGAACACCTTAAAGCGCAGCCGCAATGAGTTAGATGCGCAGTCCAAGTCGGTCGACAAGATTGAGGCTCAAGTGGTGCCGGCAGCGTCTGTCCCCTTGGTGTGGGGCCGCTGGACAAATATGGCGGTCTATGGCGACATCGAGATAAAACACTTCCTCGAGGCCATTAAGGATCGCAAGGGCACCATCGGCACCGAGAACTTTTCTTTATTTCGGTATGAATCGTCACCGCTACGTTTTGACACCAATGCGGGGGTGCATAGCTTTCGGCTAGAGCAAAGCGCAGCAAACTTTATTCCCGTCAATAGCCAGGTGGCCTTGCCCGCTTCCGTGCTGCGTGGATCGCTTACCGTTGATTTTGGTGCCCGCACCTTCGGGTCTTACTTGGATCTACTTTCGAGTACTGGCGTGCGCGGCAATCTGCTGGGCATCGGGAGTGTTGATGAGCGCGGTATTTTCCTGATGGACGCTGCCGATGCGCGTGTGCGCGGCGCGGTGGGCCGCAATGCGGATTCGGCTGGCCTGACTTTTGAGCGCACCGTCCAAGACGCCGGCAAGTTTCACGGCGTCACGATCTGGGGCAAATGACCATGTCGCGCGAATCCTCGCTCGGCTTACT
>VGHX01000141.1 GCA_016868055.1 Betaproteobacteria bacterium | reverse complement strand
TGCACCTGAGTTTGTTTCCAGCGATCCCGACACCTCAGGAGGTCAGGCAACGATTGAGTTTGCAATGAAATACAGCTAGACTGAAAACTCTCACTGACATTGGATCAACATTTGACGCGGGCCAATCAAGCTGGTAGATCACATCCATCACACCGCAGGTAATCTCAGCCATGGCCAAAAACAATGGCTGGAAATCGGTATGCTGCTGATGCAGGAACCGCGTGTGTTACTGCTCGATGAGCCGGTAGCGGGCATGACCGATGAAGAAACTGCCCGTACCGCCGAGCTCTTGCTTCAATTAAAAGGCAAGCACTGCTTGATTGTGGCCGAGCACGACATGAAATTCATCGAAGCGATCTCGGATATTGTCACGGTGCTGTGCTATGGCGCTGTACTCGCGCAGGGCCCACTTGCCAAAGTCGCTGCCGATGAGCGCGTTATCGAGAGCTACCTGGGACGCTAGCGACAATGGCTTCGCTGACACTATCACGCGTGAATCAGTACTACGACGGCTCGCATATTTTGCGCGACGTGAGCCTGAAAGCTGAACCCGGTATGGTGACCGTACTGCTAGGCCGTAATGGCGTTGGCAAGACCACTTTGCTCAAGTCCTTGATGGGGTTGGTACCGATCCGCACTGGCGAGATCGTGTTCAACGGTGTACGGATTGAAAACGCCACGCCGTACGATCGCGCTCGCACCGGCATTGGCTACGTTCCTAAAGGCCGAGAGATATTCGCGAGAACTCGCCGACGACTATTACGTGCTGGAGCGCGGCGCAATCATTGATCACGGGGCAGGCATTGACATGAAAAAGAACAATGTGCACAAGTTGGTGGCTATCTAAAACCACTATGGCTGTTCAGAACTCATGGCTTCAGGCCGAGCACAAAACGCCAGCGACGTCAGCAACGCATACCGCACAACACGTTCCACTCGGGCTACCCGTGCCGCTAACGACCTAAGTAGATGGGTTATTCACCATGAGCTTTGCCCGGCTAATTGGACACGCTCGCCGCAAATGTAAAGCGTCCGCTGCTTTTTCTTTTTCCATATTTTCGCGAATCTTATCCATGTCGAGCAGGCAGATGCGCTGCATCAGGTAGCTGGCCTTGTCGACGTCGTGAGCACCTTTTTCAAAATACAGGATGATGCGCTGCCTGAATATCAACAAAGCGCTCTCATCGACCAAGCCAAATCGTTGCGCTAACTCGGGCTCTTGCTGAACGTTGCAATGCGCAATAACCGCTGAAGGAATAACACTGGCCAGGAGTTGGTCTTGCTCGGTTTCCGCCTCGCTGGTGACGAACCGAACGACCAAGGTCTCGCTTGTCTCGACAAGCGTCTCAAACAAAGTAGCGCTAATTGCGTAGAGCCTCATCGCAGGTCGAAAAAATCAGCAGCGTGTACGCAGACAGTCCGCAGCTACTGCAGCGTGAGTCGCCGCTTTGTGATTTAGTGGCGGTGATGATCTGCTTTCAAGGAGATAGCACGCGCCTTTTGTTGTGATGACTTGAAAACAGCCACAATCACACCAGCACACACCAGCGCGCACAGAATAACTGCGGGCGACTCGAGCAATGAGTGCGTATGGTCGTAGCCTGCACCATGGGCCAGCGCCAACCCTGAACTGACACTGCCGCATAAACCAACCATCACTTTTTCGAAATTCAACGCGTTCCCCTCAAAAAAATAGTCAGAAAACTGCTACCGAAGATTTGGGCTGGCGACACTGTCGCGAGTCATGGGGGCGGTACTTAATGCAATCTGCACCGAAACGCCTGCTCACCTGAGACCTGCATCGCACCATCGAATTTACTTCTGACGCTTAGACATGGCAAGCGGATTTAACAAGTTGCTTTTTTATACAGTGACAGCGCGTTTTACCGACCGTATAGGCGCTGACGAATAAACACCGCGCTCGTGGTCGCCGATCTAATTTTTGCGAGGCTTATCTAAAGCCAGGCTCAAGCGTCGCGCGATCAGTTGCGTTTTTTGCCATCCCAGGTGCTGGTAGTAATCAAGCGCGGGTTGATTGTCCAAGTCGGCGAGTAACTGCGCTCGCGTAGCGCCGCGCTCACTGGCCCATGCAAGGACCGCCTCCAACACCTGACGGCCAATGCCGCGTCCTCGCCACGCCGCGTCCACCACCATATCTTCTATCCATGCCGAGTGCGCGCCTTCTGCGGTTGAAAACACCAACTGCGCCGAGCACATGGCGATCGGCTTCCCCTGCGCTGAGCGGGCAAGCATGATGCAGCCATTCGCACTGGCTAATACACCTGCTAGACCGCGGGCTTGACGTTCGCAGTCGGGCTGGAAGTCCTGCTCGATGCTGAATAACTCGCTTAGCAAGGCGACTAACGCAGGAATATCGTCAGCACGCGCCCGCTCAATCAGCCATTGGATATCGTTCACTCGCGCCCCCGCCCGTAGATGATGATGGCCAGGAACAGCGCCGGTGTCTCGCTCAGTACCTCGGGGCCGTGCGGCACATCACCCCGAAAAGTCAGCGTGTCGCCCGGGCCGATCTCATAGGT
>VGHX01000140.1 GCA_016868055.1 Betaproteobacteria bacterium | reverse complement strand
CCGGGTGCGCATTAGCGTCCAACATTAGCTGGCCGAAGTTCAATTCGCTGGCCTCAACCTGCTGCTGAAATTCACGTTTGGCCTGCTCCAGCAAGCGATTTAATTCAGACTCAGATAAATGCAAACGCTCGGCTTCAGCGGCGATGCTCTCGAGTTCACGCGGATCAAGCGCGCCATCCGCATACGCGGCGGTGAGTTGGTGCACAAAAAACTCGCGATCAATCCGCAATTGGTCTGTAAAGGCAGACGCCAGCAAACCCGCCGGAATCGCAAAAATACCAATACCCAGTAAGGCCAACACCACCGTGAGCGCACGACCCATCGGCGTCACTGGCGAGATATCCCCGTAACCTACGGATGCCAGCGTCACTGCGGCCCAGTAAATCGATTGTGGAATATTTTCAAACTTATCCGGCTGCGCATCATGCTCGAGTAAATAGCCGAGCGACGCAGTCAACACCACCATCAGCAGCATTACGAAGACCGAGGCCGCAATAATCTGCCACTCACGCTTGGCTACGCGCATCAGCGTCACCGTCGCTGAGGTATAGCGCGTGAGTTTCAGCATCCGCGTCAGCCGGAATACCCGCAGGAAACGCAGATCGAGTGGATACGGCAAGAACTTCTCGAGCAGGAACGGCAAGATCGTGACCAGATCGATTAGCGCGCTCCAGCTACGTATATACCCCCAGCGCGGCATACTCAGGCTGCGATACAGTGGATTTTCAGGTGCGCTGTAGATACGGGCCACATATTCGATCGAGAAAATACTGAACGCGATAATATCGATCCAATAAAACTCGGCGGCAAACAACTGCTGGATTGAATCGACCGACTCAAGGATCACGCACAACATCGATAGCGCAATCCAAAAAACAATAAAGTTATCCACAAATAGATGCAGCCGGCCGGAGTGGCCGGTGGGCTCGAGTACCGCGAATACCTTGCCTCTGAAAGTGCGATCGGCATTTAGTCGCTGAAACTCCTCCCATGCGGGTATCAACAAGCGCGACAACTTGAAAATCCTCGCCAGCCGCATCAAACGCAGTACACGAAGCGCTTCCAGATCGACTGGCGTGAACAGCACCAGATAAAACGGCGCGATCGCGATCAGATCAATCAGGGCATACAGGCTGAAGATATATCTGAGGCGCGGGTGACGGCTACCGGCCATCTCGGGCAGCATCGGCGCAGTCAATACACGCAGCGCGTACTCAATCGTGAATAGCCCGACGGTAATCAGGTCAAACAGATGAAACAACGCCGCCTTCGGCGTGTGAATTTCCGGAATGGTTTCAAGAATGACTGCAAATACCGACAACACAATCAGTAGTGCAACTGCGCCATCAATCGTTGACTGATAGCCGGCTTTGAACTCGGGGTCAAACAGCCAGCGGTAGATCAGTGCTACCGGTGATCCGGGTGAACTGGATGCGGCTGGTAGCAGCGAGTCGTTCAGCGGTGTCGCAGACGCCGCAGCACCAGCACCAGCACCAGCACCAGCACCGCTGGGTGTCACCGCCTAATTGTTATCGCTGTCGTTGTTGTTATTTTTATTGTTATTGGCGATCATCGTTTCCCCACCAGCAGCGCCGCTGCCTCGCGTGCTGCTACTTTTCCTTCGTCCGTCGGCACTACCCATACTTCAATACGACTTTCCGGCGCATGAATCGGGAGTATCGCATCACCCAGCGCCGAGGCATTCTTTTTCTCATCAATCTGCACCCCCAGCCAACTGAGTGCCATGCCGACTTCACTACGCAGCACTTTGTCGTGCTCGCCGATACCACCAGAGAATGCAATGACATCCAGGCCTTGCAGGCAGGCGATCATGGCACCACTCTCACGCACAATACGGTGTGTGAAAAGATCAATCGCGTGCTCGGCAGCGACGCTCTCATTCAGCCGCAAGGCACGCATGTCGGCCGATATACCCGACACGCCCAGCAGACCACTCTCGCTGTACAGTAAACGCGTAATCTGCTCGGGACTGTGTCCCTGCTCGAGCAAATACAATAAAACGCCGGGGTCAATCGAGCCCGAACGCGTGCCCATCATCAGACCATCCAACGCTGAAAAACCCATCGTGCTCGCGACGCTGTGGCCATTGAACGCTGCACATAAACTCGCACCATTACCCAGATGCGCCATCAGTACGCGGCCGCGCGCGCGCTCACTATGCGCTTGTAAAACACCCAAAATGTACTGATACGATAGCCCATGAAAACCATAGCGCCGAATGCCGGCAGCTGTCAGTGACTGCGGTAGAGCGAATTCCTGATTAATGAGCGGCGCGTGTGCGTGAAACGCGGTATCGAAGCAGGCCACCTGCGGAATATCGGCAAAGGCATTGGCGAAGGCGCGTATACCTGCCAAGTTATGTGGCTGATGTAATGGCGCGAGTGGGTTCAGCTGTTCGAGCTGTTTCAGTACGTCCTTATTGACCACCACGCTCTGCTGAAACACGGCGCCACCATGAACGACGCGGTGCGCGACGGCGGTCGGCGTCTTGAAGCTGAGTTCAACTAGCAGCGCGCGCAAGCTATCGAGCGCATCGAAAAACACATCTTCGTGCGCACGCTGAATAG
>VGHX01000139.1 GCA_016868055.1 Betaproteobacteria bacterium | reverse complement strand
GCATGGCGCAGGGCGTGCATCGCCAACGCCGATAGCACATCGACCCATGCCACCGCTTGCGCTACGCGTTGCAACTCGCTGATATACGGTGCTAAATCTTGCAGGACTTGCTCGTACAGATATTTTTCACGAGCGAGCGCACGATCTTGAGCAGACAGTGCTTTGTCTTCAAACGCTTTTAGCTCGGGTGTGATGTAACGCTCGACATTTTTCAGTGTCTGTCGGCGGCGATAATCATCAGGTACCTTGTCGATCTGCCCCTGTGTGACCTCGATATAAAAGCCATGGACCTTGTTGTATTCGACACGCAGATTGGCGATGCCGGTACGTTCGCGCTCGCGCGCTTCCAGCGCCACCAGATATTGCCCGGCGTTGTCTGACAACCCGCGTAACTCATCGAGATCCTTGTCGTAGCCTGGTGCTATCACGCCCCCATCTCGAACCATCGCGGCGGGCTCGGCTGCAATCGCACGGACCAGCAGTGCCAGCGCTTGTTGGGGTGTGGTCAATGCGTTGTGTGTTTGAGTAATGAGATCGGACTCATCCAGTGATGCCTTGGTTGATAGCGCTTGCTGTAGCGAAGGCAGTTGCTGCAAACCCGAGCGCAGCGCGGATAGATCACGCGGACGCGCTGACAGCAATGCGATGCGGGTAGTGATTCGCTCGATATCCGGCACGCTGGCCAGCAATGCTTGAATCTGATCAGTGAGTGCAGCTTGAATCAAATAGTCAATCGCACGATGACGCGACCCGGCGATGCGCTGATCACGGGGCGCATGATGGAGCCAGTGCCGCAGCATACGAGACCCCATCGCCGTACGACAGTGATCGAGTAGTGAAAACAGGGTCGGTGATGTGCTGTCGTTGCCGCGCAGTGGTTCAGTCAGCTCGAGGTTGCGCCGAGTTGCCGCGTCCATGCCGATGTACTCGTGTTCGCGCTCGACGTGTAGTTGGGTGACATGTTGAAGCTGCTTGCCTTGCGTATTGCGCGCGTATAGCAGCAGCGCGCCGGCGGCTCCAATAGCCGCTGTCAATCCATCCGCACCAAAACCCGCAAGCGTGAGCACACCGAGCTGCTCGCACAATGCTTTATGCGCTGCCGGTACCTCGAAATGCCAGTCAGCCACAGCGGTTGGCCGCGGGCTGGTGAGTGTGTTGAGCAGCGATGCGCCGCGGCTATCAACTAACACCTCGGCCGGCGCGATGCGCTCCAACTCGTGACGTAAACGCAGCAGGAAAGTGCCCTCATCACTTTCGAGCTCAACCAATCGCAATTGTCCGCTGGCGAGCGAAAGCCAAGCCAGCCCGAGCATGAAGCCTTTGCGCTGCGGGAGCACGTTGACTGCAAGCAGTGGTCGCTCGGTTTTTTCGGGCAGCAGCTCGGCGTCGGTGAGGGTACCCGGCGTAACGATGCGTTGTACTTTGCGCTCGACCGGCCCTTTACTGGTGGCCGGATCACCGATTTGTTCACAGATCGCTACCGACTCGCCAAGTTTGATGAGTTTGGCGAGATATTGATCGACCGAGTGATACGGCACGCCCGCCATTTTGATGGCTTGACCCGCCGATGCACCGCGTTGCGTGAGCGTGATGCCGAGCAGTCGAGAGGCGCGCTCCGCATCATCAAAAAACAGCTCGTAAAAGTCGCCCATCCGATAGAACAGCAGCAGATCCGGATAGTCGGCCTTGATGCGCAGGTACTGCTGCATCATGGGCGTGTGCTTGTCGGCACTGATCCGGTCGGAAGCGTTCATAGTCGCTCAGTTGATAGACAAACAGGCCGCAATAAAGGCGGCCTGTCGTTGGTCGGGCTGTGCAATTTAGCACAGCCGGTGACGCCATTTACCCAGACAGCGTTAGCGTTCGCCGCTGCGCACTTTTCGGCTGTGTGCATTCGCTGCGGGACGACTCAACAAGGCTGCGCCAGGTGCCGCAGGACGCGGCCCACGCTTCGCTGGCTGGGCAGAAGCGTTCTGCTTGGCCTTCGCTTTAGCAGGTGGTTGATGACGGCGACCACTGGGCTGGCTACGCAGCTGTATCGGTTGTGGCTTGGCGTTGGGGTTAGGCACGAAACCAGCAATTACTTCGCGTGGTATTTCACGCTTGGTGAAGCGCTCAATATCGCGCAACAGACCATGCTCATCAACGCAGACCAGCGAGACCGCTTCACCGGTGGCGCCCGCGCGACCGGTACGTCCAATACGATGCACGTAATCTTCAGGCACATTTGGCAAATCGTAATTCACCACATAAGGTAAGTGGTCGATATCGATGCCGCGCGCGGCAATATCGGTCGCAACCAAGACTTGCAGTTTCGCGCTTTTGAATTCAGCCAGTGCCCGGGTGCGTGCCGCCTGGCTCTTGTTACCGTGGATGGCCATGGCACTGATACCGGTTTTACTCAATTGCTCGGCGAGGCGGTTGGCACCGTGTTTGGTGCGCGTGAAGACCAACACCTGAAACCAGCGATATTCGGTAATGAGATGCGCAAGCAGCTGACGTTTTCTGTCGCGATCTACAGGATGAATTTTTTGCGTAATGACTTCCACCGTCGAGTTACGACGCGCAACCTCAATCATTTGCGGTTGATTCAGCAAGCTATCGGCCAGTGCCTTGATCTCCTCGG
>VGHX01000138.1 GCA_016868055.1 Betaproteobacteria bacterium | reverse complement strand
CCAGGCTTGTCTCCATGAAGAGCGCGAGACCCACATCAACACCCGTGAGTTCAAAGCCGGCAGCAGAAGCGTTTGAAGCAGGCCCGTTGAACCCGACAAATGCATTGAGATTCTTGCCACCAATAAGCCACTGATGCACATTGGCCTGGCTGCCGTCAGACAATTTAATCTGCGTAGTGCCATTCGACACCGTGAACTGACCATCAACCGCAATAAAGTCGCTACTTGTCAGTGTCATGCCCACGTCATAGTTCTTGGTGCCGAAATACTCTGCATTGAAGAACATGCCGAGGTTGTCGGCGTCGGTCTTGGTGTGCGCCAGAATATCGACCACATTGGCCGTGGGGCGTACCACCGTGTCAAGGCTCAGCCGGGTGCCTGACTGTGAGAGTTTGAGCACCGTACCGCCCGCGTCATAGCCAAAGAGTCCCTTGGCTTGGGCAAACTGCGAAGGAAGATCAGAAACTGTCGCAATCGCGCCGGCTTTGATGAGATCAAAGCGGTCGCCGAGTTTCGGGGTGAACCCCGTCTCTTTCAAGAACTGCGTATTTCTCGAGGAAAACCGATCTACCCGTGTGTCTAAAGTGCCGCCGAGCGTTAACGATCCTGTCACCTCAAATACATCGGCGCCGCTCTGGCCGTTTTGCCCCACCCGCAAGGCTAAGGTCTGTCCGGTAGAAAGCGTCTGATTACCGGTTACCTTAATGGCACCCAACGCAGACCCTGTTGCGCGCCCGATCGTGCCTGATGTAGCTAGGGTGCCGTCGGCATTAACAAGCCGTAAGCCTTCTGCGGCGCTTACTAGAATTGTGTTGTTCGTACCGAGCGTTGCAGAAGTGCCTAGCGCCACAAAGCCATCTGCCGCGCGACTGGTGAGTTGCATCAGGCCGTCACCATAGCCATTACCCAGCCGGGACTCAACCGACGTATTAATACGAAGAGACTCGGCAGACAGCACCACATCGCCACCCTGTGTCGTCTTCACACCCGTACCTGCGAGCGCAGTGAGCGAGGCCGTTGTCAATGTGCCTGCCTGTCGGCCAGCGACATTAGCGGAATCCACCGTCAGGGCTGCAACCCCATTGAGACGCAAATCACCCGCGGATTCAGCGGCGAGCGTTGTAGTGGAGAGATCAAGCGCGTTGGCTGCAGAAGTGCCGACAGGTATTCCGCCCGCGTTGACACGGGCGCCAATCTCCTCACTCGCACGCAGCAAGAGCGCACCGGCAGTGATGTCGACAGACGTCGTTGTGGTTTCGGTATCGATATCAATAATCGAACCTGCGCCGGCAATAACTACCATGGCACCCTGGCCCGCATTAAATTCGGCGACCTCGACACCGGCACCCGACTCCACCCGCATAACAGAGGTAGCCGTATTGGCATCACCTGCTGCGTTCTGGGTACCTGCAACAGCACCCGACTGCTGAATAATGTCGCCGCGAATCGTGCGAATACGCAGATCGCCCCCGCCTGTAAGAATCTTGCTTGCGCCCGCCTGCGTCCATACCCCGCGGGCAAACACCGAGACATCACCCCCGGCAGCGACAAGGTCACCCTGCAGCGTGATGTCGCCGCGGGCATCTACCACGAGATCTCCCGTAGACGACAACAAAATGTCGCCCGCCGTAATCGTGAGGCTCTTCTGGTTATGCACAACGAAGTTGCCTGCTGCCGACCCCGACAACTGAGTCGCATTCAGCACAAGCGCCTTAGCCGCTTCGCCTGCAGTGGCTGCAGTGCCTACGCCGCCGCCAGCCGCCAACAGTTCCACGCTGGTTGCTGACAGGTCAGCAAAACCAAAGCTGTTTGCCGAGAAAATACTTCCTGATAGCGTTGAAATACGCGCTGTGGAACCTGCGACCAACCCTCCAAGACGCAGGTCTCCCGCCGCCTCCTGAATATAGGCGGCCCCCTGCACGTGTCCTGCAAGCACTGCAGCGTTACCTATGAGGTCGATCACTAAGGGGGCATTTGTTGCGCCGACATCACCCAACCGCGCATTTAGGCTGAGCTGACCTTCTGCCGAAACCACGTGGACACCAGTTGCCTTCGAGATCGAGTCGGCAGTAATGCTCACGTTCTTACCCGACACTGCACCCAGTACCAGTGGAGTCGTAGACTGATGGCTTACGTGAATATCACTTCGTGCGCCACTGCTACCCGCATTAAGGCTCAGAACCCCTACATTAACCAAGGCCCCGAATTCGCCACTTATCGACCCCGTTGCGTTAATCGTGAGACTCGTAAGCGTCTTGGCAGCCTGCGACCGAATGACGATATCGCCGGTGTGGTTCACCACCACAGCGCCTGTTCGCGAGGCGAGATAGGCATCATCAATCAATAAGGGCCCTGTCCAGCCCTGGCCCGTTACTGGCGCAGGCACTGCGGTAATCGCCGCGACTTTTGTATTGGAGGCAATTACAGCGTTATTCGCATCCTTTTGCTGTACCGTAACTTTAAGGGAGTAACTTGTGGGATCTCCCGCGAAAGTAAGGTTGCCTGCTGTTGTCAGGTAAGTACTTAAAGCAGTTTCAGTACCTGTGAGTGTGATGCTCGTGCCAGTCGTTGCAGTCGTCACACCCACCAACGGATCAATAGCGGCATTCAAAACACCACCGACTGAGCTCGAGATCAGT
>VGHX01000137.1 GCA_016868055.1 Betaproteobacteria bacterium | reverse complement strand
ATCCAACGTGGCACGCATTGCTGGGTCGGCTGATGGCCGCCGGCTGCTGCGCGTCGGTGATGTCGTGCAAGTGAATGGCCCCCCGCTGGTTGGCGACAGTTTCGATGTGATGCGGCCGCTCACGTCGTTGAAAGACGATCAAATTGATCGTGCGCCCGCGCTGCCATTGAAACGGATAGGCCAGGTTCGCAGCCAAGTTCGTCCGCAGGACAATACATCGCAGCAGTTCATAATCGTGCAGGCAGAGGCTGAGCTGGTCGACGGTGATCTCTTGCTTCCTGCACGCGCAAAGTCTGATTCCCTACCGCCGGCTCACGCCACGCCGACATTGCAGGCGAAAATTCTGGCCGTGATGCGAGGTGGGCAATCGGCGTCTCAATATGACGTGCTTGCATTGAACCGTGGATCGCTCGATGGTCTACGACCGGGTAGTACGGTTGAAGTCACCTTGCCGGATAAAATTGAGCTTGATGAATACCGCGCACGCCTATCCGAATCAATTGCAACACTTTGGGTTTTCGAGGTGGCGGACCATGTGGCGCTAGCGTTGATTATGCGTAGCCAAGAAGTGCTTGGTGTCGGCTCACTCATCCAAACGGCTAGCCCGCGTGATCGATAAGCATGTATGAATGATCAGGACGATCTCGCTGCCTGGCTGCAGCTGACCCTGACGGATGGCGTCGGCTCTCACACGGCAAGGGAGCTACTGGCGCGCTTCGGCTTGCCTACTCAGATTTTGTCGGCAGGATTTCCCGCGCTACAAAAATGCGTCGCCGAGAAAATCGCACTCGCGCTTTCCAGCCGTCCAGACGATGCAATGCAGTCGCAAATCGATAAGACGCTCGCCTGGGCTGAACTCCCGGGTAACCACGCGCTGACACTGGCCGACGCGCGCTATCCGCGTGCGCTGCTGAGCATCGCTGATCCGCCGCCGCTGCTGTATGCGAAAGGCCGTACGGAATTACTGTCACTCGCTGGTGTTGCGATCGTCGGCAGCCGAAATGCGACCACACAAGGTATGCAAAATGCCGAACGCTTTGCCCACACGCTGAGCGCGGCGGGCTTGTGCGTTATCTCGGGTCTTGCGCTGGGCATCGATGCGGCCGCACACACGGGTGCTTGCAGTGCGGCGTCCGGCCAAGGCTCCACCATTGCGATCACCGGTACGGGACTCGATCTGGTGTATCCGGCCAAGCATCGCGCGCTGGCACATCAAATTGCAGAACAAGGCTGTTTGCTCAGCGAGTATCCATTGGGCACGGCGGCAATCGCGTCTAATTTTCCCAGACGAAATCGGCTCATCAGTGGCATGTCGCTCGGCGTGCTGGTCGTTGAAGCGGCGCTGCAATCGGGCTCGCTGATTACCGCGCGCAGCGCATTGGAGCAAGGGCGCGAAGTGTTTGCGATTCCCGGTTCCATCCACTCGCCGCTGGCGAAGGGCTGCCACCAATTGATTCGGCAAGGCGCGAAGTTGGTGGAATCTGCGCAAGACATCCTTGAAGAGTTGAATTTGAAGGCAGAAGATCGCGGTCGAGGTTTGATGTTGAGTGATGCCTCACTCGACACCGCCGCCGAGTCAATTCAGCATCTTGGTGTCGAAGCATCTACGGCAGCAACAGATCAAGCCACAATTAAGGTGATGCAGGCCAGTGGTCATGACCCCGCGTCGGTGGATCAGTTGGTCGAGCGTACCGGTTTGCCCGCTGCCGAAATTCAAGCCGCCTTGTTGGTTCTTGAGCTTGAGCGAAAATTTGAACGCCTGTCGGACGGGCGCTATCAAAAGCTGAGCTAGCGAGCAGGTACCGCATTGTTTCAAGTGCCTAAACTTAAGAAAATACGCGGAAACGAGTTCCGAGCAGTCGAGCAATTGCACAAGCCGCTGAAATTCAAAGAAAAACCCGCTCAATTCGAAGAATTTTCGATTAATTTGATGGCTTCTAGGTGCATTCTTACTTGTGCGCAGGAAAAGATGCCGTTACATTACAAGAATGTTTGAGGTACTTGTTTACCTTTACGAAACTTATTACCGGCCCGACGCTTGCCCGGACTCTGCGGCGTTGGTGAAAAAGCTGTCGGCGGTAGGTTTCGAACAGGAAGAGATATCGCGTGCGCTTGGCTGGTTAACCGACCTCGCCGAAACCACCAACGAAATGTTCAGCCAACAGGCCCATCAAACGGCCTTCTCGTTTGGCTCGCGCGTCTACGCCGACAAAGAATATGAAATGCTTGGCACGGAAGCGATTGGCTTCATCGAGTTTCTCGAATCCGCAGACGTAGTCAGCACCATACAGCGAGAGATCGTGATCGAGCGCGCCTGCGCAGTCAACGAATCACCGATTCCACTCGACAAGCTGAAAGTCATCGTGCTGATGGTGCTCTGGAGTCAGGGCAAAGAACCAGACAGTCTGATGTTTGATGAGTTTTTTGCAGACGAGGAAAGCGACCATCCGCCGCTTTACCATTGATTGCTTGGCTCGGTGAGCCGACCGAACCTCCCTATTCTCCCTGCCGGCCCGAGCGCTTTGGCGCACCTTGGTCATGCGCTAGCTTGCGAATTGCTTGACAACGCGCTTATCATTGGCCGCGTTTGTCGGTCTGAGCCGCCGTTTCAGCTATTTCCAAAACGCACAGCTGTTTGTCC
>VGHX01000136.1 GCA_016868055.1 Betaproteobacteria bacterium | reverse complement strand
GTGTGTATAGGTCATGTGCTTCTTCGACTGGCCGGTCAAAAGGCTTTGATACTAATGCACCTCAGCCATCCAACCCATTAATCAAAGTTGCACTTCGTCCTTGAATTCACCGTGTAATAAGCCCTGAACCGCAATACTTACTTCTTCAAAACCACTTTTCCAGCAAAAATCATTTCCAATCTTCAGATGTTTTAGTGCTTTATTGGCCTTCAACATTGCCGCCAGGGTTGCGCCAATACCAGTCATTGAAGTGTGCTCAATACTTAGAAATTCAAGACTTCGGTTATCTGCTAGTGCCTCAAGAACAGTCTGTATATTACTAGTAGAGTTTATGTTGTTGAGGACCAATTTTTTTAAAGTCTTATTCTCCCTAATCAGGTCGCTGATGGATTTTTTATCCTCGCTTGAGTAAACCTCTAGATCTGCAAAGATAGTCAGTTCGCGCACGTTGGGTGCGTCTAAAAGAATTTTGAGAAATTGAGCATCACATTTCAAGCCAGTATATTTCAGTGAGCCGATACAAACGCGTTGAATATTTTGAGGTCCCTTGAAGAATTCGCTTAGGATTTTCAAGGCCTGTTCCGGATTTTCAGTTTTTGTTTCACCTACCCATCCTCGTATTCCGATGCCGGGTATTTCCAACTGTATTATTGAATGATATTGTTTGCAGATCTCAAGCTGTTTCGATAAATCGGCGCATTTAAAGCAGACGATTTCTGCCGTATAAGTTGGCCTGTCCGGAGAAATAGATTTGTTCTCGTCCGAATTGATCTTAGAGTCACTCAGGCTTGGAAAGTCGTCGAGCCGATCGTCCTCTGATTGTTCGTCCTCATTCACCTCTGAATTACTCATGTTTTCGGTGTTTCGGTTGACCGCGACCGGTGGCGTGTGTGGCAGCATTCGCTCGAAGGTGTCCCAATCGGGAAGCTCTGCGTTTTCATCAAATGCCATCAGCGGATGTTCAGTGGTCGTATCATGTCCCGGGGGCGTGTATACCGTTGGGGCGATAGTGCCCGCGCCGTTATCCGCTGGCGGATTCGCTTGATTCGCTTGATTCGCTTGATTAGGTAGGTGGTTGATGGCTTCGCCTTGCGATGCGTTTGGCGACGTTTCGTTGCTTAGGGTGCGTTTCATTAAAGGCTCCGGAAGTGGGGAAGTGGGGAAGTTGGGGCGGCAATGTGTCCACCGCTAAACAGCCTTTGGGTGAGGGCTTGGTGAGCCCGGTTCCGCCATACCCGGCAGAAAAGCCGGGAGTGCCGGTCTACTGTACAAACCCATGTGTATAACTCAAGCTTCACTTTCAGTAACTCATCTAAGTCCTTCATTTCTATCGACTATTGATCCGTTAACCGGCTTCAACTAGTTCGCCTAAGTCCTTGACTTCATTGAAAAAAACCAGTGTTTCGCCCTGTCATTTTCCTTGACCGGGATTTGCGCATCCTCTAAAGTGGGCGTCAGTGTGAAAAAGTGTCTTTTTGTGGGGGAAATTTTTCTAAATTTCCAACCCGAAGACTGCTGTTTTCGTTGGTGTTGTTTCAATAAAAAGGACTGGCCGGGTGTATCAGGGAGCTTCAGCGCTAAGCATGGATGCGAAGGGACGGATGTCGATTCCGTCTCGGCATCGTGACGCGCTCACGCTGCAGTCCGAGGGTCGCGTCACGCTGACCAAACACCCGCATGGCTGTCTGCTGCTGTTTCCGCGTCCGGTGTGGGAGCAGCACCGTGAGCAGATCGCGAATTGGCCGATGTCGGCGCGCGCATGGCAGCGGATTTTCCTCGGCAGCGCCTGTGATGTCGACATGGATAGCGCTGGCCGCATCTTGATCTCGCCCGAGCTTCGCACTGCGGTCGCGTTATCGCGCGATGTGATGCTGCTGGGTATGGGCAGCCATTTTGAAATCTGGGATGCCGCGAAACTGGAAGAAAGCGAAGCGCAAGCGATTGCGGGCGGCCTTCCCGATGTACTGAACGATTTTTCTTTTTGACGGCGGCGCAGGATGGAGTCATTAGCGTCCGGTGATCAGCACCGGACTGTGCTGCTGCAAGAAGCGGTTGATGCGCTGGCTATTCAGGACGCGCGTAGCGATGGCATGTATGTCGATGCGACTTTTGGTCGTGGCGGTCATAGCCGACTGATTTTGTCGCGGCTGTCAGCGCAGGGTCGTTTACGCGCATTTGACAAAGATCCGCAAGCGATTGCGGTTGGCCAGCAGCTGGCACGTGGTGATGCGCGATTCGGCATTACGCATGACAGCTTCGCGGCAATGAAAAATACGTTGAACGCGGAAGGCGTTCAACAAGTCGACGGTGTGCTGGTGGATCTTGGTATGTCATCGCCGCAGGTTGACGATGCAGAACGTGGCTTTTCGTTCCGTGCCGATGGTCCGCTGGATATGCGGATGGACACCACGCGTGGTGTGTCGGCATCGGCGTGGTTGGCGACCGCGACGCAGGACAACATGGAGAGGGTGATCCGCGAGTATGGGGAAGAACGGTTTGCTTTTCAGATTGCAAAGGCGATTGTTGATCGCCGAGCAGTCGAGCCAATTACCACTACCGGACAACTTGCCGCGCTCGTGGCTGGCGCCGTCAAGACCCGTGAAAAAGGTAAAGACCCGGCCACCCGGACTTTTCAGGCTGTACGCATTTTCATCAATCAAGAACTGGAAGACC
>VGHX01000135.1 GCA_016868055.1 Betaproteobacteria bacterium | reverse complement strand
GAGTGCGAAGGCTGCCTCTGCCACCGAAGTCGGCTTGCCGCTGGTGGCGTTGCAAGCATCGGATCTGGCGATAGCGATCAATGCAGGCTCGGATGGCAATAAAGTGATTGACTACAGAGCCGCAACGCTGCAGGTAGCCACCGGAGACGAAGGTCAGACCATCGACATCGGCTTCAGTGGCCTTAAAGGCACACTGGTGCGGGCATCCGGAGATTTCTCGCTGGAGGTGGGCAACTTCTTCTACGCGTCTGGTTCATTAGGATTCGAAAAGTCCACGCAGGCCGTGGTGCTGGCCGACGGCACCAAGGCGAATGTCGACATGTTGTCCTTTGGCGGCGAAAATCTGAATGCTTTTGTCGGCGTTAATGGTCCTTACCTGACCGATACCAATGGTGACGGCCTGACCAATAGTGAGGATGACGCCAATCCTGATGCGCTCGGTCTGGCAATGACCAATGCCAGCTTCGCGCTTGCCTTGTTCAGTGCGTCCGAAGGCAATGACGACATCGCCGGTCTGCAGTGGACAGCATTGAAGGCCACGGCAGAACGCGTGGGTGTGGTTGGCATCGACAGCATCGATCTTTCGGTCAGCAATATCGCCGTTGACATTAATCTCGTGAGTGGTGTGGCCGCAGGCCTTGACGCTGATGCGAAGGTGATCGACTTCGCTGCGATGGAAGAGTCGCTTGCTGTCGTGACGGGTACCAACCGGTCGATCACGATGGATATGGCCGGCGAATCCGGTCAGTTGGTACGCGCGAGCGGCGACATCGCGCTGCGCGCCGGCGATTTCTTTGAAGTGTCAGGCTCAGTGGGTGTTGAGCGACGTTCTCAGGAAGTCACGCTGGCAGACGGTACTGAGATCGATGCCGATATGCTGAGTATCGGCGGTACGGGACTGTCTGGCTTTGTCGGTCTCGGACCGTACCGCACGGATCTCGACGGCGACAAGGCTGTTGAGAGTGACGAGATCAATCCTGATGCACTCGGATTCGGCGTGCGTGATGTCGAGTTTGGTCTGGCCTTGTTCAGCACATCGGATGAGGCCTATGCCGGTACACGCTGGACCGCAGTGACGGCGAGCGTGGGTCATGTGGACCTGCTGGTCGGTCTGCCAGAAGACATTCGCTTTAATGTGCACTCACTTGGCGTGGATTTGAATCTTGTTGATGATGTACAGACAACCATTAGCAGCGCGCCAGTACCGCTGGCGACATCCTTCATTCAACGTAGTGAGGCGGGCGATCTTGGATTCGCACAAGATGCTTTCGGTAGTGGTGATGATGAAATTGAAGTGACATTTAGTCTGGCCAAGGGCGGTGGCACGCTACAGCTCTATGAGGATGCTGTGCTGTGGCGCGACGGCAGTGCCAGCACAAAACAAGTACGTAGCTTCGTGCTGAGTGGTGAATTTGCGATAGGTGATCGTATTACGCTCAGCAATGCGGAGAACACCGATTTCATTTATGTCGTCACTGAGGCTGACCTGAAAATAGATGGTGTCAATGGCGGCGAGCCACAAGTCGCGACCGCCGTGCAGGCACGTGCAAATATCGCGAACAGCATACGAACGAAATTGTCTGGCTCGCAAAAGATTACGGTGTCTGGCAGTGGCGCGGCGCTGGTGTTTATCGCCAGTAAAAATGGTCCTGCCGATGAGGCGATAGCACTTGAGATCGCGGAGAGCGAAGGCGGACGTCTGATCACCATCAGCGAGCAGAAGTTCGATGGCAATGGCAGCGGTCATGCCCTCACGCTGCAGGGTACCGAAGCAGACATCAGCGCGTATCTAGCCGACGGTGATCCGCTCGGCTATGGACTGAATTGGGCCGAGGCCAGCCTGCAGGTGAGTGTGAAGCATGGCGATCAGGTCTCACTGTCGAACCTGATGCTGCTCAATACCACCAGCGGTCGACCCGTGTCCGCGCCAGTTGGTATCGCGGCGATCGCCGGCACAATCTGGATCGATGCCGGCATGTCGTCTGACTTAGTGATGCAGGACGTGGATCTCGACGGCGAGGGCGTGCTGACGCTGGAACTTGAATTGGCCGCCAAGCCCGCCGAGGGCAAAGGCCTAAGCGCGCTTGCCGATAAGACGACTGAAGTCGGCGTTACCCTTAGCGCAGACCGCAGCAAACTTTCGCTGACCGGTACGGCAGAACAGCTCGAGCGCTATGTTGGCAACAGAGGCAATCTCGCTTATGTCGGCCAGGCGGGCAAGCTGCAGGCGACGCTGCGCGGTGGCGATAGCTGGTCATCGGTCACTATCGCGCTCAAGCAAGGCAGTGTCATCGACTTCAAAGCCCAGAACGTCAGCCTGATCACGGGTACCGGCAGCAGCCTGACCCTGGCGCACGATGGCGCGCGTGGAGAGATGGTGCGCGCTGCAGGTGGCATGGAGATCGGTGTCGCGGGCTTCTTCCATGCCGGCGGCACGGTGGCGATTGAAAAATCCTCGGGTAGTTTCACGCTGGCCGACGGTAGCAAGGTGATGGCCGAAGTACTCACGATAGGCGGTGCCGATCTGAATGGCTTCATCGGCATCAACGGGCCGTATCGTAGCGATACCAATGGTGATGGCCGTACCGATCTGGCCGATGAGATCAACCCGGAGGCAGTCGGTTTGTCGGCTACCGGTATCGAATTCGGCCTTGGCTTGTTCCATGAGCAGGCCA
>VGHX01000134.1 GCA_016868055.1 Betaproteobacteria bacterium | reverse complement strand
CGTGCCCGCATTGACGATGGTGGTGCTGTCGTCTGCCAGCTTGGCTGCTGTTACGGCGTCATCAAGGATTTTGCCAGTGGTGATTGCGTTGGTGGCAATAGCGGACTCGGCGAGGCCACCGGCGGCAATCTTGGCGGTGGTAATGGTTGCATCGGTGATCTTTGCCGCCGTTACTGCACCATCAGCCAGCTTGCCTGTGGTGACATTGAGGTCTGTGATGGCGCTGGTGGTGACGGCATTGGCGGCCAGCTTGGCACTGGTGACGGTGGCGTCCGTCAGCTTCGCGCCTGGGACTGCGCCATCAGCAAGATTGAGTTTGGCGTAGGTGATGCTGGTGTCAGCAACCTTGGTAACCGTTACAGCGGCGGTGCCGATCTTGGCTTCGGTGACGGCACCAGTGGCCAGCTTGGCCTCGGTAACATTGGCATCAACAATGGATGCTGTGACGACCGCATTGCTGGCCAGTTCGTCGGCTGTGACGGCATCAGCAGCAATTTTGGCCGTCGTAACTGATAAAGCAGCCAGCTTGTCGGTGGTAACCGCAAGGTTTTGAATTTTGGCGGTGGTGACGGAATCAGTTGCCAGTGCTGCAGCGGCCAATCCAGCCGCATCTACTTTTGCTGTGGTGACAGCATTTGCCGCTAACTTGCCTGTAGTGACGGCAAGATCTTCAATGCCAGCCGTGGGTGCCACCACCTGATTGAACGAGCTGCCGTTCCAGACCTGCAGGTACTTGCTGGTGCTATTGAGGTAGCCACGACCTTCAAAGTTATTGACCGAAGGCGCAACAGAGTCGTAAACAATGCTGCTGTCGTCGGCTAGCTTGGCGGCGGTGATGGCATTATCCGCCAGCGCCGTGGTGCCCAGCTTGGTGGCACTGGCTTGGTTGAGCTTGCTGAGGTCAATGCTGCTGGCATCAGCTAGGTTCGCGCCAGCCTGGAACAGCTCCTTGGCTTCGACTTTCTTGGTGATGCTGCTGCCGACATCTACGATGGGCAGAACATCGTTGGCCGCTACGTCGGCTTGTGCCAGCTTTGTGAGCTGTGTAATACGCTGGTCGGCCATGGAACGCTACCGTGATAGTGTCAGTTTAGTCCTCGACTTCCGTTAGCAGGAAGGCCAGGTTGTTTTGGTTCAGCTTGATGCGGTCGTCGTCTTCCTTCAGGATGTAACCAGACGGGCGACCAACCAGCAGTTTGATTTCGCCGGTGGTCACGAAATCAATGCTGCACGAAATGATGTCGGTAGCGGTGACCTCCAAGCCGGAGCGTGTCACCATTGCGGAAAACTCGTAGAAGATGTCTAGCGCACTGGGGTCATTTTCTGAATCTGTAATTGATAACAACAGGTCAAACTCGCTGCCGATATCTACGCGGTTGATGAGTTGAAGCATCAATAGCGGTGTTTCTTTTATGCCTGAAATGACATTATTGAAGAAACAGTCGATAGAACCAGCGCCGCTGATTAGCCCGGCGGAGTACATCCGCTTAAACTTGTCGCTTAATGTGGTGGTGTCGAGTCCCTCGCGGTCGGTGTTGAAGGTATAGCTCTTGACATCGCCGAGGACGTTAGCCGTAATGTCGCCCACTACGAGCTGGATAGGCAGTGGTGCCCCAGCAAAAGATTTGACTTGGTATTCTTGTGCTCGGTTGTTGTTAACTGCTGCAGCAAAAGATGGAAAGAAGCGTAAACCGCCAGCAGCATTGACGTTGACATAGGCCGAAAAACTTCGCTGTTCGACGCCGTCACCATCGACCCAGCTACCGACCGTAAAGAACAGCAGCCCGCGTGAATCTTCGGTGCTAATAGTAACTTTGTCGCCGGTTATTAAATTTTCAACAGATCCTTCAAAGCCGACGCGGTTCAAGCTAACCGTTACGTCGGCGTCTTTAACTTCTCCAGTCAAGACGACTTGATTGTTACGGCGAAGTCGTACATTGCCGACATTGCCGATAAAGTAGGTCATGAGTCAACAAGTTCCACAAACGGCCCATCTACGGTGAACGAAAGCGAGACGCTGGTCAGCTCACCCGTGCCAACCGTGATGCCGGCGTTGGTGATATAAGCGTTAAAGGCGATGTCATCTTTGATGTCAACGCCAGCTCCGGGTTGGGCGCCAGCTCGCAGAATCATGCCGACACGGTCGGATTCGGTAACGCCTGCCGTTGAAGTCTTCATGACTTTGTTCAGCAGTTGCTCGAACTGCACGCCGACATCACCCGCCTCGCTGCGGTAGTACATCACCGTGGCTGAGCCGGTGCTGCTCACCATGCCAGGCGTGTAAGTCTTGACCGCTGTGTCGATGGTGGTGGTCTCCAACAGCTCAAGGCTGGTTTCAATGGACCAGTCGCGGATTTTCAGCACCGACTGGTTTGCGGCTGGTGTAGGTGCAGTAGTAAGAATTGACGTCAAAAACAGCTTGCCGCTACGCCCGGTGTAAAAACCCACTATCGCACTCCAATGTAGATTTCTTGTAGTCTACTCCGCACTGCCGTCAATCGTAAACAAGCCCGCAACTTGAACGTCCAGACCTTGGGCGATCAGCGAATCGCCATTTATGTCACAAGGGTGCTCGACGCCACGCACGGTGGTTTCGCCTTCTTCCTCCATGTTGACTTCAGTAACGCGGAACACCCGCTTGCTGCGGACTGCGGTGCCCAGCACAAACAACTGGCCTTCGACGCTGGCCAAAGCAGTGGCAGTGTTGTTGCTGA
>VGHX01000133.1 GCA_016868055.1 Betaproteobacteria bacterium | reverse complement strand
TCATCAGCACCAAGGTATTGTGGTTCGTCTTCACCACACCCTTGCCGGCGATCGTCGCCTCCATCAGGTTGTGCGACGCCGTCAGCGATCCCTTGCCCGCAACGGATGTCTGGATGAGCTAGTTTTCCGCACGACCAGTCAGCGTGATGACACCGCCAGTGGATGTCGCATCCACTTTTCTGCCACTGGCGCTGTTCAATGCACTGGCCAGTTTTTTCGCCAGTTCTGTAGCCACCTCAGACGCGGTGAAGGGCTTGTCATCTTTCTTCAGGTCGTCTGCAACAACGGTGTAAACAACATCCGAAGCAGCCAAGCCTTTGAGCGTGATCTTGTCACCGGCGGCAAAGGTGCCTGAGAGCTTCAGCTCGTCGCTGCCGGTTTTTGCGCTGCCCGTGATGCCCCGTAGCGTGACAATGCTGCCGGTTGCGATCGCGGATACTCGACTGCCGCTGGCACTGTCGATTGCGCTCGCTAATTTCTTTGCAATCGCAGCAGATGCCTCTGCAGCGCTTAGGGCCTTACCATCTTTTTTCAGATCATCTTCGGTAACGGTGTAAGTGACCTCACTCGACGCCACGCCCTTGACAGTGATCTTGTCACCTTTTTCATAATTACCAGATAACTCGATCGTATCGCTACCTATTCTGGTCTCGACCTTGGTACCTGCAGCAAGCGTCAGTGCACTCGCGATTTTCTTTGCGAGGGTGGCTGATACCTCATTAGCAGGTCGAGTCTTGCCATCTTTTTTGACATCACCCTCGGTGACCGTGTAGGTGACATCCGAGGTTGCGACACCTTTGATCGTGATCTGGTCACCGACAGCAAAGTCGGAGAATGCAAGCACATCAAGCTGCGACTGCAGGCTGGTGTAGGGGCGATTGACAAGACCGACGCTGCCATCCGTTGCCGTATCACCCACTACCATTGATGCATAGCCGCCGGTATTCGAGCGGTCTTTAGCACTGATGCTGATCAAGCTGCCCACGCTGGAAGCGCTCACCTTGACCCCGCGCATTTCATTGATCTTCAGGGACATTTGTTTAGCGATATGGATCAGTGCCTGGTCGGCACTCGCGACGCCCCCAGTACCATCGCCATTCACCGACAAATCGTGGGCGCTGACGGAGTAGACAAAGTCTGATTCCGCAATACCTTGCAGCCTGATCGTGTTGCCGACCTTGAATGTGCCCTGCAGTGCCAGCAAATCAAAATAGCGCGGCAACATCGCGTCCGTTGCTAACAGCTGCCCGCCGCTGGTGACCGCCACGTCGGTGTACTGGTCACGACGCGCGCTGGTCATCATCCAGCTGAGCCCACCATTGGTCGAGACCAGAATGCCGCCACCACGCACGGCAGCGGCAATCATCTGACCGTCATCTGAAATTGAAACCGCTTCGTAGTTCAGGTTGCGCCAGGCGCCCGCATCGGTCCATGTACTTCCACCATCCGTCGAGATAAACAGGCCCGCATCGACCTCACCTTGCACAGCGGCCACCGCGACCATAGTTTGCGTGTTGGTGGCCACAGCAATATCGCGCCATTGCCGCGCAGTGCTCACAACAGTCTCAACTTTTCCGGCGACGGATTGCTTGATCTCGGGCTGGCTAGCAATGACTCGAGCTTCGGCTTCGGTGGCCATAACCAACGCAAACTCAACACCAGAGAGCGAGAAGCCTGTGGCGTCATCACGCAACCATTCATTGCTACCGATCTTGCCGTCGCCATTCGCATCAATGAGCTCGCCACGGTTGATGCCGGCAAACGCACTCAGGTTGCTACCGCCGACAGTCAGCACATCATGAGCGAGCTTAGTGCCATCATCGAGAATGAGATCCTGAGTGGATTTTTCAAAGCCGACCGAGCCACCCAGGTACATGAAGTCGCCAACTGCAATCTTCACGTCAGCAGCGGCACTGATCAATTCGCCTTTGCTACCGCTGATATCGAGCAACCGCGTGCTTCCGGTGCCGGTGACCACACTGATCGGCGTTTTACCGAAATCAGCCACCAGTAACGAGGCGTCGCTACCAACCGGCAGACCGAACACCTGGCTGATCTGAACCTCAACATTCGATACCGACATCTCAAGATCAGCACCGCCAACAAAACCCACCTTGGCCGCACTCGCCTCCACGCCGAGCCAGCTGGCACCACCCAGGCGAGTCGCGCCCTCCGGCGTCGCTAACAAGGCCATTGCGACCTCGGCATCGTCCATCACGAAACCTACCGATGACACATTCCGCTCATCATCGACATCAATATCGCCATCACCATCGGTGTCGATAAAGTACGGCCCGCCCACGCCGGCAAACGCCGACAAGTGCGCCCCGCCCAGCGTAAGCGCATCCACCACCACGGTGTTGCCGTCGGCCAGCTTGACCGTGGTCTGGAATTTCTCGAAGGCCATGGACCCATGGGCTTCGACAAATCCCGCAACACTCACATCAAAGGTGCCGGATGCGGAAATTAGCTCACCTTTTGCGCCATCCATCTCAAGCGAAATCGTAGTGTCATAGCCTGTGTAGATATCAAAGGCGTTGTCGCTGAAATCGATGACCTGCAAGCGCTCCGCCGAACTCGAACGGGCACCGTTGACCTGATTGATGCTGACGGCGATATCGGTCGCCGATGCGGTGATGCCCGGCACACCCACCATCGCTATTTCAGCGGCTTTAGCCTGCAGCGACATCCAGTCGCGCGCATTCGTTGTGGCCTGCTCATGGAACAAGCCAAGGCCGAATTCGATACCGGTAGCCGACAAACCGACTGCCTCCGGGTTGATCTCATCGGCCAGATCGGTACGGCCATCACCATTGGTATCGCTACGATACGGCCC
>VGHX01000132.1 GCA_016868055.1 Betaproteobacteria bacterium | reverse complement strand
TCCGCGACGCCTGCTTCGTTGAACGCTTCGGCCGTGCCATCCCCATCCTCGTCGTCGTCATCGCGGCTGGGCGTGCTGGTCGATTCATCGGCCTGACGCGACACCGACTACCGGCAAGCTGGCCCGAGCGAGCTAGCCCCACCCTACAAAGGGACACTCACTTTGTAGAAGCCTACATAGAGCCTACAAAGGGACACTGTGAGCATCCGGTAATCACCGTCTAGCCAGAAGCAGCCTCTTGCGCTAATGTCTTCTGCTTTGCCTGCACATGCCACGGCAGTAGCTCAGCCACCCGATTGACCGGGTAATCCGCAATCACGGTGAGTACGTCACGCAGGTAGCTTTCCGGATTCATGCCATTTAACTTGGCCGTCTCCAGCAAGCTATAGAGCGTGGCTGCGCGCTCACCCCCGGCATTCGATCCCAGGAACAGATAATTTTTTCTGCCCAGCGCTATCCCCCGCAGTGATCGCTCGGCAGCATTGTTGTCGATCTCGATGCGACCATCGTCCAGATAGCGCGTTAGCGCCACCCAGTGATTCATTGCATAGCCAATCGCCTCGGCTGTGACGGATTTGCGCGAGATGCGCTCTTGTTGTTCACTCAGATACCGATGCAAGCCCTCGACCAGTGGTTTGGCTTGGTCCTGCCGGATCGCTTGCCGCTCCTCAGCCGGACTGCCTCGAATCGTCGCCTCGATCTGATAGAGCTGGGCCATCTGCGCTAGCGTCTGGGTCGTGACCGCTGAAGGATGCTGGACATGAATATCGTGGAACTTTCTTCGCGCATGTGCCCAGCAAGCGGCTTCAATGACCTTGCCGCTAGCGTAAACGGCGTCATACCCAACATACGCATCGGCTTGCAGGATGCCTGCAAAGTCCTTCAGATGCGTCTGCGGATGGATGCCTTGTCGGTTCTCGGAGTACGCAAACCAGACCGCCGGGGCGTCATCGACGCCTGCTGGCCGATCATCCCGCACATAGGTCCACAATCGCGCTTGTTTGGTCTTGCCGGTGCCAGGGGCGAGTACCGCAATGGGTGTGTCATCCGTATGGAGCTTCTCGGCACTGAGCACGTACTGCTGCAAGGCATTGGCCAGCGGGCGCAGCAAGGCATGCACATTGCCTACCCAGTCCCCCACGGTACTCTCGGCCAGCTCAATGCCGTTGCGGGCATGGATGCGGCACTGACGGTAAATCGGTTGATGATCAAGATATTTGCTGACCATGATGTGGGCCAAGAGACCCGGGCCGGCAGCGCCTTTGGCAATGGGTCGACTGGGGGCTGCGGCTTGGGCGATGGTGTCGCACTTCGTGCAGGCGAGCTTGGGCCGTACATGACGAATCACTTTGATGGACGCTGGCACATGCTCGAGTACTTCGGAGATATCTTCTCCCAGCGTTTGCCAGGCGCCACCGCAGTCAGGGCAGCAGGGGGCATCGGGGACATGCCGCAGGATCTCTCGGGGCAGCGATTCAGGCCAGGCGCGTTTGGGCGCGGAGGCCTGGACTGCAATCTCCACCGGCTCGGGCACCGCCGGCAAGAGACGCTCACTTTGCGCTCGCGCGATATAGAGCTCTTCGAGTTCGAGTTCTAATTGATCGATCTGATGCGCCAACTTCTCGGACTTGCGCCCGAAGAGCATGCGCTTGAGTTTATCGATTAGGAGGTTTAAACGAGCGATCTCGGCATCATGCGATTCATTGATCAGTTTGATGCCATCACACTCGCGCTGCAAAGTTTCAGCGATCGAGATTTGCGCCAGCAGCAATGCCTGAAGTTCTTCAACATTGTTTGGCAGAGGCGCATGGGTGTGCATGCCTCAAGTATATCGAATCCTTCTGATGCGTGGATCGATAATATTGATGGCGTATTTTAGTTCGATGAGTATTGTTGATCACGACCGTTGATGATGATTCGCCGGTGAGAATGATCGATGAAGATCGTCGGTGAATCCTCTTCACTGCTCCTTGCTGTACACGGGCATTGATGCGATCACGCTTGTACCGGTCGACGCGTATGACGTGGTCGTCGCCAGTCGATCCCTTCGAGCAGCATCGCTAATTGCGCCGCACTGAGCGCCACACTTCCTGAGTCTGCTTGGGGCCACACAAAGTAGCCTTCTTCCAATCGCTTCATGAACAGACATAAACCATCGCCACTCCACCACAGCACTTTAAGGCGGTCCCCGCGACGGCCACGGAAGACGAACACATGGCCGCAAAAGGGATCCGTTTCTAGCGTGTGCTGTACTTGCGCGGCCAAGCCATCAAAGCCACGGCGCATGTCGGTGACTCCTGCGACCAGCCAGATGCGCGTACTCGTGGGTAAGCCGATCATGCCAGCAGCGAGGCGAGCACGGTCTTTAAGGTTGCCGGATCGACCTCGCCTTGCAGCGTGATGTGCAGCTCACCACAGCGAATCGAGAGCAGACGCTCAGCACTCGTCGCTACGGTATCGTCGGCCATTGCCGAGGTCAGCTGGACGGGGAGAAGCGCAGGTTGCTCATTTACCGGGGTTGTGCCCAGCAAACCACTGCGATAATGCCAGCGCCAAGTGTGCAGCAGGTTGGCGTTGATATTATGTTCGCGTGCGACCCCGGCAGCCGACGCGCCAGGTTGCAGTGATTGCTCAACTACTTGCCGTTTGTAGTCTAAGGTGTAGCGGCGACGGGTAGATTTGCCGGTCGCCGGCACTGACGGGGATAAAACAGAATCGCTCATCTATACGTGTCCATTTAAAACTACGTGGGCACGTAGGCTCGCATGAGCTCTGAAAAGAGGCTAGACGGTGATTACCGGATGCTCACGGGACACTCACTTTGTAGAAAACCTCCCAGACAATCCTACAAAGTGAGTGTCCCTTTGTAGGGCCCTTTGTAGGGCCTCCCTTTGT
>VGHX01000131.1 GCA_016868055.1 Betaproteobacteria bacterium | reverse complement strand
GCAGGGCGTCGAACTCTTTCTCCAGCAGCCCATGCAGGGCGTTGCCATAGGCCATGGCGGACGCAACATCAGCGCCCGGCGCGGTCGCGGCGGAGAGAGGTGACGCGTTCATTGTCAAAGCTAAATCAGTCGATCAGCTTTTCCATCGCCGCGAAACTCTCGGCGATGCGGCGCGCGTTCACTGGATAGCTGCCATCTTGGATCGCTTGCTTGATCGCTTCGACTTTGCTGCGGTCGAATGCCGGCTCGGCCATCGCCTGCTTGGCAATCGGCGACAAAATCAGCTCGTCGTCGCGGGTTGCGGCGACTCTCGCTTGCTCTGCCTTGACTGGGTCAGACTGTCCATCGAACGGTCGCTCAAGCACCTTGCGCTTGGCTTTGTCCAGTGTCACCTTGTCCAGCGTCGGACTACCGCTGAAAACGCCTGAAATCGGGTTGCTCATAGTTGTTTCTCGCTTTCGGCCATCGGCCTTTTATTCCTGTCACGACGAGTATCGGATTCGCTGAAGAAAACTTTAGCGCGCCAGAAAACTTTTTTATTTCCAATTCAACATCACAAACCCCTCGCCGTGCCTTTGCCTGTGACGACAGCCGACAGGGTACGGCCAGACTCGGTATTCCGCAGCTTGATCTGCTCGCCGGCGCGCCCATCTTGCATCGCCTCGGCCTTGACTGATATTTCGAAGGTAGCAGGGGAGCCGACGATCATCAATACCATCTCGCCGCGCTTGACCAGGGTGGCCTGGCGCAGATCCGAGACCCGAATCGGCTCGCCGGCGCGCACCGCGCGCATCAGCTCCTGACCCTCAAGCCCTTGTAATTCCTGGTAGTGCGCCTTGTTAATCTTGTCGGCTTCCATGCGCTCCAGCTTGAGCGAATCCCGCTGTAATACCTGTCCCGCCAGTAAGTTGGTCGATGCGACCACCACCTGTCGGAATTCCGGCGCCGGGGTGGCCTTAGGCGCCGTGGTCGCGGCGGTTGGCAGGGGCGGTGCCGCGCCCGGCGTCAGGCCGACCTTGACGAAGAGTTGCCAATTTGGCTTGGCGCAGCGTACCCGAACGTGTTCTTTATTAACAAACGGGTAATCAAACACAAAACCGCTGCCGCAAGGTTGGACCGCGACGCGGGCATCCGGCGGCGCCACTGTCACGCTCGACGTCGGTATGCCGTGTTGGGCACTCACCCATTCCGTCAGCGCGGCATTCATCTGCTCGAGCGGCGTCGCCGCCTGCAGCCAGCCAGATGCCAACAGCAGCAAAAGCCCGCTGCTTTGGGTGAAATTGGGTGTCATTTTCATTCTGTAACCGATTCAATAACTGGAACGAGCCTTGCTTGATCTAGGTTATCGCAGCTGCCGGTTGTGCAAGTTTCCGACAGCTGAGCCCGATAGTGCAAAAACAATACCAGCCCCGATGAGGAGCCCGAATGCAGATCCGCCCTACACAAACCGGAGCCATTGCCCCCGACGCGCCCGCTGCCACGCGGGCGCGTGAGCGCGCGCAGCAGGCGAACTCGTTTCGCCAGGCACTCGCCGGCGTCAAGACCGACATGCAGATGGTGACGGTGCAGCGCGGCGACACCTTGATGAGCCTGACCCGTCGACAACTCGGCAACGCGGCAAGCCAATTTAGTAATGCGCAGATTTTGCAGTTGGCACAAACCGTGGCACGTGAAAACGGCATCGTTGACCCGAACCACATCATGCCCGGGCAGGCCATCAATATGGCGCAGATGAGTACGACGGCAGCGCTGCAGTTGCGTCAGGCCGAGGTGGCACGCGCCCAGCTCAATTTGAACGGGCCGACGGTCAATACGCCAACCCTGGATAAAACGCTGCAGCGCGCTGTCGCCAAAGGCTACATGGCCTCGACGGAATTGGCGGCAGTCAGAGACAAGATTATTTCGCTGGGTAAGCGACATCAGTTTGCACCGGACGACTTCGCGCGCATGACGCTGATGGAATCCGACGGCCTCAACCCGCGCGCCAGCAATGGTAGCTGCCACGGCATTATTCAATTCTGCGCGGGCGGTAATCGTGGTGCGGCCAGTGCAGGCTACGGTCAAAACCCCAAAGAGATCATGAACCTCTCGGTGCTACAGCAGCTCGATCTGGTAGACAAGTATTTCAGCGACACCCGGTTGAAGGATTTTGGACCGGCATCTCTGGATGATCTGTATTTAACGGTGCTGACACCCGCGGCACGTGCCGAGACCCGGGTTGATGCGCCATTGAATATCAATGGCAAACAAGCCGCCTATTTATATGAGGGCCGCGACACCAGCGGTGTCATCACGCGTAACTCGATCGTCGAAGGCTTGAAGAACAATGCGCGTAATCGCTTGGGTAACTTCACCAGTACCTTGGCGAAGATGGACCTCTCGCGCATGTAGTACTGAGTCGATTGATTCCATTGACTCAATGAATTTGCAGTAGCGGCAAACACTGGCCGCACAAAATATCCCATCCAGCGGCAAAGCCTTGCCGCATCGCTTCCGAAGGCGTCGTAAATCCATCTCAAGCCAACACTGGCACGACCTTTGCAATGGTCGGATCGACAGTTGGAAACTTGAGCGGCCTGTCGATATTTCGTATCTGGCCGAAAGGAGCAAGCGATGGATTTCATGAGCAATGTGCTCGGTGTACACGAGAAAGCACTGCGAGTGCGCGACAAGCGCATGGAGGTACTCGCACGCAATATCGCTAACGACGACACCCCGCACTTCAAGGCGCGTGAGCTTGATTTCAAAACCGTGATGGCTAAGTTCGAGCCGAGTGACTTGATGGCCAATACCCATGGCACGCACTTCGGTTTTGCAGATGAAGTACCAGACGACGATGGCATGCGCTACCGCACGCCCTTTAATGCATCTATCGACGGCAACACCGTTGAACTGACCGTTGAGCAGTCGCGCTACGGTAAAGCCGCTGCCGATTACCAAGCCACGCTGGCGTTCTTACAAGACCGCGTCGGTGGCATACGTAAGGCA
>VGHX01000130.1 GCA_016868055.1 Betaproteobacteria bacterium | reverse complement strand
ATGTAAGCATCATCCTCCGCGTGAAATACGCGTAGGTGCGCTTTGGCATCGGCTAGGCTAAAAACGGACATGACTTAGCGACGGATCGACACCATAGCGTTTCGGTCGAGGATCTTTCCAACCATGCGCGTTTCGCTGAGGAACCGCACCTGGCCGTTAGCGGCCGCCGTGTACGGATCGCTAATCATTGGAACCGTATCGACGCGCACGATTCGGTAGCCGCGCTCGATGTTGCCAAAAACGCCGATTGGATCGCCGCTTGCTGGCGCAGCTGCGACGGGCCATGACGCCGTTACATAAACCGGGAATCCCATGAAGTTCACCGTTGATCGGTTTCCGTCCATTGGCCCTGAACCGTCGCGTGCAACGCTCGAGAGCTGGCCGCCGCCGAACGGGAACACATTTGTTGAGGATTGCGAAAGAATCGACGCCCAAACCGACGCGTTCAAGAGCCAGCACGCGTTACCAAGGTACTGCGGCCGTAGGCCCGTGCTGTAGGCGATTGTGGCGCCTTCCGCGACGGTAATTGTATTGCCGGCCAAATCTGCGTTCAAAGTGTTTCCCGCAGCGGCACCAAAGTCCCAAATCGACTGGCTAGCAATGCCGCTGTAAGCGTTCAAATTGCCAGTCAAGCTGGAGCCGTTCGTGCCGGCCAGGAACGCCAGTTCCCAGTTAGCGCCGTGGAGTTCTGCGTGTTCGCGGATGACTTCGCTACCGACGTCGAACGGCAAATCCCGCAGCGATTCGGTAGAAACTGTAGTCACTACGCCAAGCTTGGTAGGCGTAAAGTCGACAACGTTACCGACCGGATCCTTGTCTTGAAACGCGCCAGCTTCGGCAACGGCCGTAGTAAGCGCGGTCATATATGACGTCTGACGATAGAAACGCAAGGGCGCGCCGCTATTGACCGACGTAACCGTAGCCAATCGTGCTACAACCGCGTCGCGGTCCATGAGTTGCGTAAACGTTGGATCGGCTACAGTCGTCGTGCCGCCAAAAGTTGACGCCGCGGTCGCGCGAAGCTCGAGCTTGCCGCCGTTCTTATAGCCGCTTGAGAAAAAGTCCCGCACTTCGGCGCGCAAATCGGTAGTAGCGGCGCCAGTCGTAGAGACGTGCGTAACGCCGCC
This sequence comes from Betaproteobacteria bacterium, assembly GCA_016868055.1. Lineage (GTDB taxonomy): Bacteria > Pseudomonadota > Gammaproteobacteria > Burkholderiales > Burkholderiaceae_D > Pernthalerella. The sequence goes on along the minus strand of VGHX01000130.1, from coordinate 1,910 downwards.
AAGGTCAATCCGATCACGGACGCCGGCGGTACGGATTTCCCAGTCCAGGCCCTCGAGTTCCGCCAAACCGGCGTTTAACCGTTCTTCTGCGTTTTTCTCATGGCCTTTGGCCATAAGTGCCTCAAGTTCGTCGGCCTTTGCTTTACGTTCTGTGTAGAGTTTCGATAGTGGCTTCATTTGCAAACCTTTCGCAGCAGTAGCGACGCCTTTTGACGTTGCCGGGTTAGTGAAAATGAACGCGCGCTAACCCCTGCTGCGGAATAGGCGGCGCGTTCTACGATTGAGATTTCGCGTAAATCAATATCGCGGAGGATCCGTCGCCCTGGGGTCGACGTGTCATCCTGCCGAACAAAGAATCCAAACGACATTTGCCGCACCACGCCGGCGCGCACCAACGTCATGGCGTCGCGCGCCAGCTGCGTATCGGGGAGCGTCGCATCAAACGCCAACCCGTCATCGTCGCTACGCAAATTCAGCGTTCCCGACAACGTTGACGCCAGCGGCATTTTGGGGTCGTGTTGCCAAAATAGCGAAACGTCGGGGTCTTCGAGCGTCTTATCAAACGCACCTGGGGCGATACTTTCGACAACCGTTTCCCCCTTGTAATCCATTGGTAGGGAATCGGTGTTGTAGCGCGCAGCGTAACCGCGCAAACGTAACGCGTTCGTTTCCTTGTCGGAAGTGGCGTCGTCGATATCGAAATTTCTATATTCCATCATCGGTTAGGCCTTTGCCGGCATCCGCCGGCATAATGGGTACGTTTCCGTTGGCAATTTGCGGTAGCCCAAGCATCATCCGCGCGTCGTTTACGCTTACTGCGCCCGTTTCCGACAAATCCTTCAGCGCCGACGCGGTATCCCGCAGGTTTCCGCGCATAAGCGAGTAGTGATCAAATCGGAAATGCCGACCGCCCGCTAAAAGTTTGCCGTTCATAGCGTCGGCAAACCGCGCGCACCACGGCGCGACGGTCGTTTCGACGTATTGCCGCTGCATTTCAATTTGGCTTGTAAGCGCTCCGGCGTCGCCCTGGAAAAGCATCTGAGGCGGGATAGATAGGGCGCGGGCTACTTCCATGACTGCAAATCTCCGTTCATCCGTGAGGCCTTGTATCGCGCCCGCGCCGACCTGTTCGACTTTTACGCCTTCATCTAACACAAGCGGCCTAGCTGCGCCCTCCGGCGACATATGCTTCCGAGAATAGGCGTCGAGTAGGTCGGTTTTTGCGGTTTGCGACAACGTGCCAGGATGCGTAATGGAAATTTTGCCGACGCGGCCCGATGCCGCTATTGACGTCGCTACGCGTTCCTGCAAAACGGCTAGCGACATAGCCGGCGCGCATCGCACCAACGGGCTATCGCATAAATACGGGTTATTGAGGTTGCCCGGGCCGGACATAAGCACCACAATTTCGTACGGATCAATTTTGCGCCCGTCGAGTAACCAATTAGGTTCAACCTGGAACCCACTCCATACGGCCGTTACGCGGCCCGGCAACAACGGATAAAGCGCTATTGCATCGCCGCGCGGGGAACGCTGGATAAAAGAATACGCCGAACCACGCAAAATCGACGTAGATATCATCCATGCGCGCCATTGGCGGCCTGTTTGGTACGGATTAGCCTCCCGCCGCAACAAATCAAGCGCGGAATCGTCTAGCGGCGAGCTGTCGGTTTTATCGCGGTAAACGTTGACGTCCAGGCGCGCGACGTCCTCCGAAATGAGTTGAACCGCGCGGACAACGCTCGAAAGCGATTCCCGGGCGGCCATAGTATCGGAAAAAGTGCCGCCAATGTTACCAACGTAGGTCGTAGTGGCCGTGTTTGTGCCAAAAACGCCCGCAAGCCGCCCTAAAACGCCGTCGATAAATGGCATCGCGCCCAATATCGCAACGCCAAAATACGGTTTGTCAA
>VGHX01000129.1 GCA_016868055.1 Betaproteobacteria bacterium | reverse complement strand
TTCACAGAAAACTTCCGCCGAGACGTACCGTGAAACAAACGATCATTACCTTGGATATGGAGGGCGTGCTAACGCCAGAGATCTGGATTGCTTTTGCAGAAAAAACCGGCATTGCCGAGCTGCGCCGTACAACGCGCGACGAGCCTGATTATGACAAGCTCATGAAAGGCAGGCTTGCGCTGCTTGATCAGCATGGCCTGAAGCTGTCGGATATCCAGACAGTCATCGCTACTCTGCCCTTGCTGCAAGGCGCCAAAGCCTTCATGGATCAATTACGGGCGGATTTCCAGGTAATTATCCTGTCCGACACATTTGAGCAATTCGCTACGCATTTCATGCAGCAACTGGGCATGCCGGCGCTACTCTGCCACACCTTGGTTGTTGAGGACGACCGGATCACCGACTACCGTCTGCGCATACCTGATCAAAAGCGCAAGGCAGTCGCTGCATTCAAAAGTTTGAACTATCGTGTGATCGCTGCCGGCGACTCGTTTAACGACACCACCATGCTAGCTGAGGCTGACGCAGGCTTTTTGTTTCATGCGCCAGATAATGTGATTGCGCAATTCCCGCAATTTACAGCCGTGAATGAATTTGACGCGCTGCTGGCATTAATCCAAAGCGCTGCCAAGGGCTAATCAAAATACGGCATGTTCACCCAGATTGGCGTGCTGCCGTCCTGCGATTAATTGGTCGTAATAATCAAACAAAGTTTGCTCACCATAGGATGGTGTCGCCGCTGCATCGTAGCGCGCGCTTGCCTCATCCCACAGCAACATGGATTCAGTGGCGTAGTAACGTCCGATTTTGGCGAGCTCTGCTTTGTCGGCAAGTGACGGCAGCAGATAAGCAGCGAGCGATAAGCCGTGAATGATGACATCCATCAGCGCAACCGGAACCCGGCGATACCGCGGGGTCATACGAAGGTGTTTGAATAAATACTCGGCTTGTTGCAAGGGCGTGATGGCCTCGCCCGGACCGCCGATAGGCAAAATCGCATGATGCATGCGCACGTCTTCAATACAACTCGCCATATAGCTCGCCAGATCATGATTACTGATCGGTTTACACGCAGTGAGCTGCCCATCACCAAACAACAAAAAGGGTTTGCCCTCGCGTATGCGCTTGAGTTGGCCAGACAATGACTTGAAAAAAGCCGTGGGGCGTACGATGCTATAGCAAAGACCAGATTCAATCAGTTCACGCTCGAACGCCAGCTTCGCACGCTGAAATGCCAACTGCGGCTTTTGCACGCAGATAGCAGACAGCAGGACGATATGTCGAACACCTGCAAGGCGCGCCTGGCTAAGCAGCGCTGAGTGCATGCCGTAGTCAATCTTCCAGGCATCTGCCGGCGCGCCTGTTCGAGACGCCAGGCAAGAAACGATCACCTCGATCTGCTCGCGCTGAAGTGCTTCGGCACTGATAAATGCATCAAGCGCATGTCCGACAAAAACAAGATCAACCCCGGGTAAGAGCGCACGAATCCGATCTTGACCCAGGGCGCCTTTAAAGCCAGCCGATGTGCGTACCGGGCAAGTAACGTGATAACCCCGCTCTGCTAATGCCTTTGCCACGGCTTGTCCGATGGTACCGGTGGCACCAAGTAGCAGCACCCGCATCAGTGCTCCAGTGCTCTCGATTGAATCGCGGCGGTTAACAATGTCAGCCGCCGGATGAGGTGTCGCGTCACGCTTTGGCGTTGTACAGCACGCCTTTCAGGTTTTCGCGCCTTTCAGGTTTTCGATGGAATGCGCAACGCGGATCACCGCCTCGGGGGGAATCTGCCGCACGACATCGCCACTGGTTTTGTCGGTGACGGTAATAACAAAGGTGTTGATTCTGCGGTCAACACCAAAGCGCAGATTACGGTCATCTGCCTGCATCTGCCGGTTCAGCTGATCCACCACCTGCTCATACTGCTGCACCATTTTTTCGGCGTCGGTAGGTAACTGAGCGCGCGGCGACGGCACATCGACCGGCGCGCGCGGCGGGGTCAACATACCCTGAGCTTTGGCCGCCTTGAGCGCCTGTGGCGTCATGCTGCTTGAAGGCGCAGGCATGGTCGGCATCTTCGCTAAAGACGCGGCGGCCGGATTAACCGAGGGCTGATCGACAACGATATTCATAGCTAGTGCTCCAGTGACGGCACTACAGCGCTCATGACAACTCGCCCAATGGCTCCAAGGCATGAGGCAAACGCGTAAGTTTACTCCATTAAAAATCGGTAATCATCTCAAAGTGAATAACAAAAAAGCAATTTTTATAGAAATGCTTTGTCGGACTTTGGCCCCATTTGGCCCCAATAAAATAGCTTCGCCGCATCGCTTCAAGAGCATCTCTGCAAGCGCATTACAATGATTACAATGCGGTCGTTGCTTGATATTCAAACCGAATAAGGACCTCCCCCATGAAAATCGCCGTGGCCGGCGCCGGCTATGTCGGCTTATCGATCGGCGTGCTGATGGCGTTGCGGCATGAGGTCCGAGTGCTTGATATTAATGCGGAGCGTGTTGACGCAATCAACCGCAAGCATTCCCCGGTCGACGATGCCGGTATTCAGCAGTATCTGCAGCAGCAACCGCTGCAGCTGCTCGCCACCCAAGATAAGCACGAGGCCTATGCCGATGCTGATGTGGTGTTTATCGCAACCCCTACCGATTACGACCCTAAGGCCAATTATTTCAATACCAGGCAAGTTGAAGCCGCCATCGCCGATATTCTGTCTGTGAACAGAAACGCCTTGATGGTACTGAAGTCCACCGTACCAGTGGGCTACACCGCTCAGATCAGTAGCGAGTTCGGTTCACAAAATCTGATCTTCTCACCTGAGTTTTTGCGCGAAGGTAGCGCCCTGCACGACAATCTGTACCCGTCGCGTATTGTGGTGGGTGAGGCATCCAAGCGCGGCCAGGTCATCGCCGATCTGCTGCAACAAGCAGCGCTTGCCAAAGACATACCGATTGTCCTGACCGGCAGCGCAGAGGCAGAGGCGATCAAGTTGTTTGCCAATACCTTTCTGGCGATGCGAGTGGCGTTCTTTAATGAGCTTGATTCGTATGCCATGACCCATCAGCTGGATACTCGCCAGATTATTGATGGTGTTTGTCTTGATCAACGTATCGGCAATTA
>VGHX01000128.1 GCA_016868055.1 Betaproteobacteria bacterium | reverse complement strand
GGACAGACAGCTGCCTATCGTCTGGGCATGTCACTCAAGGGTGTCGATGGACAGGCGAACTACAACTATGAAACCGGCAACATCGACCGCAATGCATCGGCCGGCGCTATCCAAAATGCGCTGAATGATGCGATCGCAGGTTCCGGCTCCGTCGTCTATTCGAGGGTCGCTAAGTTGGGTGAGTCGCAGGTTGACATGCTGATGGTGAGCGGCACCTACAAGCTGGGAGATATCGTTGTTATCGAGGGGCTGACTGACAAGCCCTTTGCGGTGATTGCCTCGCCCTATGAAGTTTATGACCTGAAGTTGAAGAAGCCGCTGACCGCCGAACAGGTGCGTAATAACATTGCGGCACGCATTCAGTCGATGCTGGTGGCAGACAAGACATCCAAGGTGAGCGTAAGTCTGAGCGGCAATGCACTGGTGCTGACGGCGAAGGAGCCGAACCAGGCATTCACGCTCACCACCAAGGTGATGTCGCCCGAGGGCGGTTTCATACACGCACGCGGCACGCAAGATGACACCGCACAAGTCAGCAGCCTGTGGCTGCGCGGCGGCTATGTAATCGGCGATACGGTTGCCATAGACGGCATCGCCAAGGCTGATGATGTGAAATACGTTGTGGTCGCCAACGATCTCACCGCAAAAGGCGATGGCACCGGCGGGGTGGCGACACAGGCGCAGGCGCTGTCGAACATTGCCGCCAAGTTACGTACGATGATCAATGAGGCAGCTGGTAGTACGGTGACGGCGACTGGGCAGGGTGCTCAACTCTGGCTCAATGCAAAAGCAGGTACTGGTCACTTGCTGTCGGTAGACAAGCAAGGTCAGCCGCAGGACCTCATCACTGTCGAGCAAGACTTCGATGCCAGCGTGCGTCAGGTCGACATGATTCTGTTGTCAGGTAATTTCGCAGCACCGCAGCGCGTGGGCTCTCTGACAGCATCGGACCAGATCACGATCAAGGGTGTGGCTGCAAAAGACGTGGTCTATACGGTGACTGCGAATGACCTGACTGCGAATGGGCGCGGCGGTGGCGGCAAGGCAAGCGATGCGCAGGCACTGGCAAATATTGCTTCGCAGGTGAGCGCAAAAATCAATATGGCCGCTGGCAGAAGAGTCAGCGCCGCTGCCGATGGTGGTGTGATCACGCTGAGCGCGCTGACCGCAGGGACAAGCGGTGGCTTCACGCCCTCGGTGACGTATGCAAGAAAGCAGGGTTCTAGCACCCTGAGCGCAACGGGCAATGTGGCCGTCACTTCAGCGGCGACGTCGTCAACTGCGCAATTGGAAGCAGTGCGCCTGTCTGGAGATTTCTTCATTGGTGATGAGATACGCGTCAGTGGCGTGGCTGGCAAAGATGTGGTTTTTAAAGTCGCTGCAATTGATCTGACTGCTGATGGCAAGGGTGGCGGAGGGTCGGCAAGCAACGCGCAGGTACTGTCCAATATAGCGACCCGCCTGGTCAGCGAGATTGGCAAGGCGACTGGTGTGAAAGTAAACGCGACCAGTACGGACAACCTGATACGTATTGTGGCCAAGAGCAACGGCAGCTCGGGTGCCTTCGCACCGAAGATCAGCACGACCGGTGATGGCAATCTTGTTTATTCGCGTGCTGCGGAAAATGCCTACGACATGTCATTCGGCGGGAATCTCTCCGGCAAAGACGTCAACACCATGCTGCGCGTGCTCACACCGCGTACGGGTTCGGCGGCGGCTGGCAACGTGGTCGAACGTATCAAGGGTGGATCGCAGGAAGCTGTCGAGGCGAACCTTCTGGTCATCGGCGGTACCGATATCAGCGCCCGCCTTGCGACCGGTGCAGACAGTGGTGCGATCGGTCTGTCATTGGAGGATCTTCGTTTCGGCATGGTGTTGGCGTCGGCGGCGGATGCAGACGATGGACGTCGCTGGGTCAGCCTCAAGGGTGAGGCCGGCTATCTCGGTGCGATCGGTGTCGATGCCTACGACCTTGCGCTCAACGGTAAGGATATCAGTGTCAGCCTGAACACCGGCCTTGGTAAGGATGCGCTGGGCGCGGAGAATCTCACGACACTGGATCTGAGCAAGCTTGACGAAGACGAGAGCTTCACCTTCGGTAGCGGTGAAGACGCGATTGTCCTTGACAGCAAGGGTCAGGTACTAAAGGCATCGGGCAGCATGGACATTCGCATGGGCGAACTGTTCTCAGTAAACGGCACAATCAGCGTGTCGCGCGAATCGATGGACGTGAAGGTGGGCGCAAAAACGCTGGCGACCAGCGGATTCCTGATTGGTGGCGCTGACATCAATGCCAGCTTGCAGGGTATTGATGTCGAGGGTGTGACGTTCGGCATGGCCTTGCTGCGAGATCAGGCAGCGCAACCCGGCGACACGCGCAGCTGGCTCGCGCTGAAGGCGACCGCGAATCAGGTGGCGCTGGATGCGACTGATTTCGGTCTTGATGCTGATGCGCTGGTACTGGAAGCGGACAATATTGCCTTCGATCTGAATCTTGGTCTGGGTCAGAACGCGGGTATCGCAAACGACAGCGTGATGAATTTGAGCCCGGTGAAATCCGGACGCAAGGTGCTCGAACGCTCGATCGCGGTCGATACCGGTGTTGAGGACGAGACCGTGACCCTGGATTTCGGCGCGAACGGCGCGGAGCTGATTGCGCTGTCGGCCGATGCAACGCTGCAGATCGGCGACACCGTCAGCTTGGAGGGTAGCTTCGGCTTCAGCCGTCCGGGCATGCGTCAGGCCACACTGTCGGATGGCACCCGCCGCAGTCTGGATGCCACGCTGATCGCCGCCAACGATGTGACGATGCGCCTAGGCCAGGGCGCTGCGACCGGGGGCGACGATTTCGTCGGACTGGAGCTGGCAGGTGCGGCGGTCGGCATCGCCGTGCTGACGGATGTATCTGGCAACGGTACTTTCGTGGGCCTGAAAGCGGGCGCGAGCGACATTGCACTGAAAGGCATCGACGGGGTAGAAATCGCTGCTACCGATGTGCTGGTAACGGTCAATACTTCCTTCGGTGTCAAGAAGCCGGACGGCACTAAGATCGCCGATGCCGCACCAGTCGTGAATTTCGGGCGCGGCGATATTGATGGCGATGCCGCACCAGTCGTGAATTTCGGGCGCGGCGATATTGATGGCGATGGC
>VGHX01000127.1 GCA_016868055.1 Betaproteobacteria bacterium | reverse complement strand
GTTTGAACGGCATAGCTCACGGTAAATCGGGGGATGAGCTCACCGGTGACTTGCTCGGCGCTGACTGCGCTGTCGATCGTCGTGCGCCCAGGCAGTGACCAGTAACTGACCATATCGGTGTCGCAGCGCTTGATCAGCTGGTTGACCACAAACAGCGCATCTTTTTTAGACACCCCGCGTAGTTGCTGGATTTCTGCACTCAAGTCTTCGCCGCGCGCGATGCGTGACTTGACGCTTTCAAAGAACTTACGATCAGCGACCCGAGCGTGACAGCGCTCGATCGCACTGTGGGCGAGTTCTTCAAAGTAGTCGGTGACTTCTTGGCTCATGGTGTCGAGAATCTTTACACGGCAGTGGTGCCGAGCAGGGTGGCCAGTTCACCGGAATCGATCAAGGCTTGCATGTCTTTGTAGCCACCGACCAAGCGGCCATCCACAAATACCATGGGGAAGGTGGGCCAGCCAGTCCACATTTTTAAGGCAGTGCGCCGGCGCCACTGGCTAAAATAGGTGCCATATTCCAGATACTTGTAGGCGATCCTTTGCTCAAGTAGCGCATCGCGTGCTTTGGCGACCACGGGGTTACCCGCCATACCCACAATCACCACGCGGTGCTCAGCAATAGCCGCTTGCACCGCCTGTACCGTATCTAAGTGATGACTTGCTACCACCGATCTGATGGCTGGATGGAGGTGCGCTTCGTCAAGTAGGTGTCTCGCCATGGCCAGCTCCGTGCCCGGATCACTATCGAACCTGGGTCATTATGTACCCATGTGCCGATGTGGCGCTAGCTTGCTATTTCGTGCGAGAGGCGGCTTGTTTCAGGGCGTCTTTGAGCTCGTCAGTGGCGCGAGGGTTGGTGGCTTTGAGGGCGATATGCAAGCCTGTGGTTGCGGCAATGAGGCTGACCACATCTTGGCGTATTGAGGAGATCTGGGCGTAGCGACGAATCTCCTCGGCTTCCGCCGTTGTGGCATCCGGAATAGCACCGGCTAATTGCTCAGCAATCATCAAGGGTTTTAGGTGACTGTAGTGCCGCTCAATCATCAAGACCGAAGTGCCCATTTGATTGGCGAGTTGTCCGAAATTGACGCCTTCCAGCACCCGTTGCGTGGCGTAGTAGTGGCGAAGACTATAGAGGCTGCGGTCTTTGCCGTCTTTATCACCCTTGCTTAAGCCCGATTTTTCTAAGCAATCGGCAAACGCATTGACCAAGTTGTAGGGTTGCGTGCCATCACGCAGTCTGAACAACAGCTTGGGCGACTTGGATTTTACGACTGCTTCCAAGCTCATGGCAGCCAGCTCAGGATCCAACTGCCGCAGCTTATCGAGTAAGGGCCACAGCTCGTTGCGGGCAACCAGTGTGCGACTGCCACGCTTGCCCTTGGGTAGCGTGATGTGAATCACCCGCATGTTGGGCTTGTCCACAAACTCGATATGCTTCCATGCCAGGTCCTCGGTCTCGGTACCGGGCCGCACACCCGTACACGCCACAAAGGTCACATACAGCCCCAATAACTCTCTCAACCAGCGACTGCGCTCAGTACGCGCCGTGGCACTCCAGACTTGAATGAACGCTTGCAGTTCTATTAGCTCTTCGGTGGTAAACGAGCCGCGTGTGGCAGTGGCTTCCCCCGTATTTTTTAGGCTAGGGCGCTGACTCTCGGTCATGTAGCTTTTTTCGACCGCGTAGTCGAACACCGCATTCATCGCCGAGTTATGGTTATTCTGAGTGCTTGCTTTGAGCTCGTACCCGACCTTTTCTTTACGCCAGCGATGGAATTCACTAATAACCGCTGGAGTAATACGATCGATGTTGTAATTGCCAAAGAACGGAATCAAATAACTATCGATCGCACGGTAGTAGTCAGCGTAGATTTTTTTACCAGTACCCGCCGCCACGTCGCCTTTCAATCGTTTGCTCACTACTTCAGCCACGCTGCGAAATTTTTTTGATACCACTGCAAGTCCGCGTTTATCCAGCACACGCGCTTCATGAAACACATCTTCAGCAATGCGTTTAGCGTCAGCTAAATCGGCTGTGCCCGCTGATTTACGATGCCAAGTTTTTGATGCACCAATTTTGTAATGGATCTGCCAGTTGTTGGTCTCCGGTCGGCGCACCAGGTTTAACTCCTGGGGGCGAAGGACCACAGTTTGTGCAGCGATATCGGGCATGATTGTCGTAAGTGCTTGATTTTTCAAAGCTTACGACAAAAATTCACACAGGGCAAATAGTTGAACTGTGTGATAACTGTGTAACGCGAATTTGCACAAAAAATAGACAAAAAAAATGACTTACCCGAAGGTAAGTCATTGATTTTACTTGGTAGGTCGTGCAGGACTTGAACCTGCGACCAACGGATTAAAAGTCCGCTGCTCTACCAACTGAGCTAACGACCCTAAGCCTGCAATTATACTAAGTTGGAAAAAGTTTTGTCAAAGAGGGGCTTATCGCTTTTATCTGATTGATATTGAATGGATTGATTTTCAGCGGCTCCATCAAACTGATCGCCCCAAGAAAGCAGCGATCAATCGTCATTTAAGCTCGCTTAAGCGCTCTTTTCCCGTTCTAGCCGCTGCGCTGTTGGGGAAGCGTTTAATAAGGTTGTTGAGTGTTTGTCTCGCGCCGGTCTTGTCTTTCATGTCGCTTTGACACTCTGCCATGCTGAGCATGGCATCTGGCGTGCGCTGGCTGCTGGTAAAGCGCGTGATTACTGTTTGGAAGGCTGGGATGGCATTCACGCAGTCTTGCATCGCGTAGTGGCTTGAACCGAGCCAAAAGTAAGCTTGCGGCAAATTACTCGACGCCGGGAAGCGCTTGAGGAAGTCGGTGAATCCAGCCGCCGCAGCTCGGTAGTTTTGTGATTTGAAGTGACCGAGCGCCAGATCATATGTTTTTTGTTCCGACAATCGTTCGTCCGCGAGGGATGGCGAGTTGGCGATGGGCGCCTCTAGGGGCTTGCTCTCGGCCTGCCTGGTTTCCAGAGCGGACTGTTTGCTTTCCAGCGTCTGTTGGCGGCCTTCGACTGCAGCATATTTTTGGTCCAACGCCCGAACACGCTGATCGAGATCAGCATAGAAATCTTTCTGCTGCCGCTGCGTGTTCGCGATCTCATTAGAAACCACCTCTAGCTGTCCACGAAGGCTCGCGACTTCCTGGCGCAGTTTGTCGATTTCTTCGCTGAGCTTGAGCAGTGCTTTGGTATCCGCTTTACTGTCGATGCGGGTACCAAGAGGCTGCAGCTTGGTATCGATACCTTGCTGTAGCGCGTCGAGCTTGCTATCAATACGAGTCGTCAGTTCATTGACCTGCTTGCGCAAATCGAGCAGTGAACGGCGCGCATCCACATCTTCGACCAGCGCGTGCGCGTTGATGGGTGCCAGAATAAAAAGCGCCGCCAAGGCGGCGGCGCGGAGTGTCGTTGAT
>VGHX01000126.1 GCA_016868055.1 Betaproteobacteria bacterium | reverse complement strand
CCGCAAGCCGCCCTAAAACGCCGTCGATAAATGGCATCGCGCCCAATATCGCAACGCCAAAATACGGTTTGTCAATACCCTAAATAACAATTTTTCCACCTTCGTAACCTGATTTTTGCGACACTTGGAAGCGCTCGACTAGGAAAGCGGCCATACATGAGGCTATAACCGCGTCAATGTTGCCCATACTGCGGCCCTTTACTGGTCGAACGTTGCCGGCGTTGTCCTGGATTGTCCGAGTTGCAGCTAAACACGCGCGTAAAACGTCATCACGGTCATGGACTATCGACCGCCCGCGTAGGCCGTCGGTCCACAACGCCCAGGCCGGCCCCATAGTCCGTATCGACTGGTCTACGCCAGTAACCGTAATGCCGCGTTTACGCCAGTCGACGATAGCGCTCTCCTGATGGCTCATCGGGTCGACGCCCACGTGCCGAATCGAAAACCGCGTTTTTAAGTCTAATATCGCGGCCTCGATTACGCCCATATCGTGAATTTCGCCCGCCATTTGCCGTAGTTTTCCCTCCGCTATCCATCGCCGCAACGGTTGTCGGCTACGCCGTTCGTCCGCTTCGATGTTCCCTCCGGCGTACCAATGCAGCATCCGATAGCAAACGCGCCGGTTATCGCAGTCGTACACCGCTAGCGCCAGGCTTGCTAGGTTGGAATGCGGCCCCAGCTGCGCCCCCTTCGCCATATCGATAGCGACAACTGCCGGCATACCCTCGAGGCGTTGCCATTCGATTTTTTCGCTCATTTGGCGGTCCAAAATCGACAAATCAAGCGCCCCTGATAGCCGGTCGTTATGCCGGCAAAGTATTTGCATATCGCATTCCGCTACCGTATGCGGGTCGTGCGTTCCCATCATCGAAGTAACCTGGGTCCGCATTTGCGCCGGCGACATTGTGACGCCTAGCGACGGTTGCGCGGCCTCCCAACGCGTTTCGTCCAGGGCGTCGTCGTCGGATTCCAAGCCGTAAATCATGGCCCGCCAACCGTCCGGCGGGGGCGTTTCCCGCCCGACGTAATGCCCCGCTAGCGCTTCCCAATAGGGCCAAACGGGCTGTAGACGCTGTTTGGCGTCGGGGGTTGTGATGGCTAGCAATTGGCTCGCGCGGTCCTTACCTAAACCCGTAACTACGCGCGTAAAACCGCGTTCCATGCGCGCCACTTCGTCGGCGACGATTAGCCGCGCGCTCAAACCGTCCATAGCCGTTTCCGTACAAGGGAGCGCGCGCATAACACTACCGCGCGCCTTTATCCACCCCCCCTGCATCGAAATAGCCGTACCCTCGCTGCATTGGGCGTCGTCGTCGACGTGCTTTACCATTGTCCGTAACCGGTCGAACACAATCGAAGCGGTCCGTAGCGTTGGTGCGATTGCGTAGTATGTTTGTTTTTCGCCCCCTGTTTGCATCGCGTACGCCATGAGCGCCGCCGCTAATTCGGTTTTGCCGGCGCCTCGAGCGACCACGACTAATAGCGCTTTGCATTCGGGATCGGCGAGCAGCTGCGCCGCTACTGCCCACTGCCAGGGTAACAACCGTAGCGGCGTGCCGGCGTCGCTTCCCGCCGCTTGCTCGAGCTGGTCGACAAAATCCGCAAACGCGCGCAAACGTTCCCAATTCCATTCGGCTAAACGCGGCGCAGATTTTTCCGCGTAGCCGCGCAGCATTGCGTTCGCCGCAATTTCGCCGCGCAGTACGTCCGAATGATATTTTTTTACCGTAGCTTCGACGTCCATTTGAGCCTAGTCCCTAGGTTCGTATGGGATGTACCCCTAGCGTAGGTGTCCCCAGTACAACCCCCCTCGGGGGTTTTTTTCGCGCGCGCCCAACGCGCAGAATTCGCTTTCTCAATCAAAAAATGGCATTTTTGACACACTGCCATTAGGTTACGCGGGTCGAACACGCTTCCACCGCTGCTGATTGGCGCAACGTGATGGACTTCAGTTGACGGGTTTTCTTTGCAACGCTCGCAAATAGGCGAACGCGCGCGAACGCTGCGCGAAAGCTCATTCCATTTACGCCCGTGTCGCATCGTTATGCATCGACTGTAAACGTGAACGCGTTACCGCACTGATAAACGCGTCGACGTCATCAAGCGCTATGACTACCGTCCAGGCTTCATTATCGCCGCGCGTCATTACGATAGGCGTAAGCGTTAGCCGCGTAGCCTTTGCAGCTGTACGAGCCTGGTCCAGCCAACGCACAACGCCCGCCGATTTGCGCCGGCGCTTGACTTCAACGGCTAATCCTGAACCCTGAATGTCGACGCCCATATCGACGCCGTTCCGCGCGGTCCGTTCCACGTAAACGCCAAGCGCGCGCAACGCTGCGGCCGCTTCACGCTCTCCATTTGCGCCTTTGCGCCGTTGTCGCGCGCCCATAACGGCCAATCTACCCTATGTAAAAAAAATTTCTACCCCCCCTTTACAACCTTTTACCCAGTTGTTACGTTGCGCTAGCGCTGCTAAAGCGCGCAGACGCAACGTAAAAAAGGGTTGCGTAGCAAAACCAAAAAAAACTTACTGCACCTAGCCACATGTAGCCGATAAGGGGTAGTATGGAACATGTGGCGCGCGGAAACTTAGTTTTGACTCTGCACGAATCGCAGCTAATAACGCTGCGTTTCGGTGACGTTACGGCTGATGTAGTCGTAGTTAGCGCCGCCGGCCGGGTGAAGGTAGCAATCGCCGCGCCTCATTCGGTCGCAATTTCTCGCGGCTATTCGGAAGGGTTAGAGCATGACAAACAAAAACGGTTGGAAGTCGATAGGCCATTTCTCGAGGGTAAATGACCTGAATTGGGCGGAGCGTCGGCAATTGTCGCGCATTTGCTCTAAACGGTTGACGGGCGATACTGTGGCGTTTCAACGCCAAAACGGCGTTGTATTGGATGTTGAAGTACAAAGGCGGCCGCCGTTGACAACGAAACAACCCGACGGGCCTAAATTGTTTACGTTCTTACGCCAAAGCAGCACGGCCCCGACGTTGCCCTGGCAGGGTGAATCGGCTACTGCTCCAGCTGCGGCCGAAATCAAGCCTAATATCACGCTAGCCGATGCTTTCGTGGTAGCGGCCGAGATTCATAGGACATTGGCGCAGTCGCCGTGGCTTGAAAACAACCGCCGGCTAGCGCACTTGGCGTGTGCTTGTGCTATCCGCAAATTGGAGTTGGACGCACGCAAAGTGGGGGCTACCCCATGAGTTGGTTAGATTTAATCTACGGATTCTTGGTCGGCGTAGGCGTAGTGCTAGGTTTTGCGTTTTTGACGTTTGCGATTTGCGACACAAAAAACGACCGCGACGCGGGGGTAAAACGATGAACACGCAGCAGTGGATAGGCGAAATGGAGGCGGTACGGGCCGAAACGTACCGGCTTGGGCAAGAAATAGCATCGGAATGGACTACGCGGGCCAGTCACGCGGACCTATTTACTTTAGACGATGAAATGCAACGGTTAAAGCGGTTAGTGACGGCGTTGGCCCAACAGTTGCGCGCGCTTTTGTTTCAACCGTTGCTAGTGGAGAATGGCGGCGC
>VGHX01000125.1 GCA_016868055.1 Betaproteobacteria bacterium | reverse complement strand
ACTGCTCTCAGCTAAATTAATCACCCCCTCTGACCGGAGAAAAATATGCTCAAGCAGATCGCACTCGTTGTCGCACTAGTAGCTAGCAGCGCCGCCGTCGCCGGCAGTGCTGGCACCACCGCCATCATTTCCGATAAAGAAGAAGTCGTGACCTTCACCGTGGCTGACAACACCTGGGCTGTTGTTGCCGCAAACAGCACCAAAGGCCTGACCAAGATGCGCGAATTCCATGACATGGGCGATGCGGGCGTTCAGCAGATTGATTACGTCGTCAACTGCAGCAACCGCAAACTTTCGATGGCCAACTTCCAGGTGCTAACTGAGATGAGTGCAAAGACCGAAGTCGCCGATCGCAGCATGGGCGACCTGAAGTTTTACCAGCCTGTGATTCAGCACGACATCAACATTGTTGATAACGTCTGCGGTGGCCGCTTGGCGATGAACAAACTGCGCGCAATTAACTGATCGCAAGCTTCTGCCTGAGTCGAAAACGCCGCCATTTGAACTGGCGGCGTTTTTGTTTATTGATCGCGATGCAAACTCACGCCTGGTGTTGATACTCGAGTAAATGCGCAAGATCGACATACTGTAGCGCGTTAATGTGCGTGCTCTCCAAAATCACGTGGGGTGCTACACCAGCGTCAAACGCCTCTTTCCAGCGCAACGCACACAGACACCACCGATCGCCAGCAACCAAACCGGGAAAGCGGTACTCTGGTCGGGGTGTACTCAGGTCATTGCCGCGTTGACGCGAGAAAGTCAAAAATCCATCGGTCATCTCAGCGCAGACCACGTGCGAGCCTCTGTCGCTTGCATCCGTATTACAGCAGCCGTCGCGGAAGTATCCGGTCATTGGCTCGGTCGAACAAACTTGCAGCGGTGTACCGAGTACATTGATGGCCATGAGACGTTTTCCTTAATCAAGAGATCATCATGAATACACAACTCACACGCTGGATTATATTGCTGGCGATAATGCTACCCTGCTTTTCAGGTGCGCAAGAGACCGGTTGGATTACCGATAAGAACGGCTGCAAAATCGTGAACATTGCGCCGCAGGATGGCGAGAGCGCTGACTGGACTGGTGAATGCCGTCAAGGTTTCGCACACGGCGATGGCACCCTTACCTGGTCGGTAGCTGGCGTGGTCACCGAGGTTTACCAAGGCAGCATGGCGGACGGCTATGCCGAGGGCCAAGGCAAACTGTGGCGACGCGGCGGCGCCTATGTCGGTGAATGGAAACGTAGCCTGCAGCACGGACGCGGACGCTACGAAGACGAAGATGGCAGCTGGTACCAGGGCGAATGGGCCGAGGGCGTGCCACACGGACGCGGCAAAATGCGCACGCCCGATGGTCAGGTACTCGATGGCGAGTGGAATAAAGGTGAATGGGTAGAGCCCGATGCAATGCCAAACAGAACCTGACACCGGCCAACGCGTGTCAATCGTGCGCGCCCGGTATTTGGCGGCCACAGTGACCGCACTCACTGTTTTGCAAACGCTGCGCGCGCCACGAGCGATATGAAGCGGTAGGTACTTGATCATGGCACAAGCAACCCAGACCCGTGATGTAGTCGTGCTCGGCGCCGGGATCGTCGGCACAACGCTCGCGCTGAAGCTGCAAGCGCTTGGTCATGACGTGACTCTGGTAGACAAAGATCACCCGGGCGCGGCCACAAGTTTCGGTAACGCCGGACTGATCGAGCGCTCTGCCGTGTTCCCTTACGCTTTTCCGCGCGATCTGCGCACGCTGCTCGCGTATGCGTTGCAGCGCTCAACTGCGGCCCATTATCACTGGCAAGCGCTGCCCTCTTTGCTGCCCTATCTGGCAGGCTACTGGGGTCACTCATCTGCAAGCAAATATCCGGCGGCGATTAGAGGCGCGCTGCCCCTCATCGAGCACAGCTGGTCAGAGCATCAGCCACTCATCGAAGCCGCCGGCGCATCTGCGTTAGTGAATCAACATGGTTGGATCAAGGTGTGGCGCAGCGCTGGCGCAGAAGCAATCGCGCTACGACAAGCAGAGCAAAGCCGAGACTATGGTTTGCGTGTACGAGTTTTATCTGCTGCAGAGTTGCGAACGCTAGAGCCGAATGTCAGCGCAGTTGCACAGGGCGGTGTGCACTACCCAGACTCGCGTCAGATTCAAGATCCGTACGATCTGACACTGGCATATTTGCGTTTATTCGAGCAGCGCGGTGGTCATTTTTTGCGCGGCGACGCCGAAACACTCTCGAGCCATGCCGATCTTTGGCGAGTGACCACCAGCATTGGGCAAGTAGATGCCCACCAAATTGTGATCGCGCTGGGCCCATGGGGTGAGTCGCTCGCGCGTCGCCTGGGCTATCGCTTGAACATGGGCGTCAAGCGCGGATACCACATGCACTTTGATAGCGCGACCGCCGCGCTCTCGCATGTCGTGGTCGATGTTGATCATGGGTACGCATTAGCGCCTATGAAAAAAGGCATACGCCTCACCACGGGTGCCGAGTTCGCTTTTCGCGACGCAGCGCCGACCCCGGTGCAACTCGATACCTTGGAGCCGATTGCACGGCGGCTGCTGCCGATTGGCGCGCGACTGGAGTCTGCGCCATGGCTTGGTGCGCGACCCTGTACAGCCGACATGCTGCCGATTATCGGGCCTGCATCCAAGCATCGGGGTTTGTGGTTTTGCTTTGGTCATGCGCACCACGGTCTGACGCAGGCAGCATCCAGCGGCCGCCTGCTGGCAGAAATGATCAGCGGACGCGATCCCTATATCGATCCGTCACCGTACCGCGTGGATCGATTTTGAAGCGCTGAACCGCTCGACTCAAAGATGTAAATACGCCATCCCGCCGAGAATTAAACCGAATCCAGCTAGGGTGTACATCGCAATCTCCATCCCACGACGACGTGTAAGCAGCGCAATCGCCGCGAGTGCGATCGATACCTGAATGGCGGTGGTGGCTTGCGCCCAGCGATGATGCTCGTGCATTTGTGACTCGGATTTTGTGTCCCAATCGAGCGAGTCTTTTTCTAATGCCTCCGCTTTGGCTTTGATTTCCTGTTTCTCGGATTTATAGCGCTCAATCGAGTCAGTATAGCGTTGCTTGCGATCAGGCTGCGTCACAATATCGAGCGATAGCTCGGCCAGATTCTGCTTGCTGCTTTTAGCCTGATAATAATTCCATTGATTAGATGCCTCGGTTTTCTTGATCGCTGCATTATTCTTGAACAGCGCGGCGTTCGCCTGCGTGTAACCGCCGATGTATGAAAATACGGCACCAACTGTAGCTAGCAAGGCAGTAGCGACCGCCATACTGGTTAAGCCGTTGGTGTGACTGGCATGCTCGACCTCATGGTCGTGCGGTCCGTGCACATGAAATCCACCCTCTGACATGACTTTCCCCCTCTTTTTTATGAATGGTAGGCGCGCTAGCGTATCATCTCGGCATCGTTCACAGAAAACTCCCGCCGAGACGTACCGTGAAACAAACGATTATTACCTTGGATATGGAGGGCGTGCTAACGCCAGAGATCTGGATTGCTGTTGCAGAAAAAACCGGCATTGCCGAGCTGCGCCGTACAACGCGCGACGAGCCTGATTATGACAAGCTCATGAAAGGCAGGCTTGCGCTGCTTGATCAGCATGGCCTGAAGCTGTCGGAT
>VGHX01000124.1 GCA_016868055.1 Betaproteobacteria bacterium | reverse complement strand
ATACCCCGCTGGAACTCGGGCTGGGAGACAGCAATAGCTTCGAACTGTCGACCTCGGCCACCGCTGGTGTCGATGTTGATCTTCGTGCAGGTCTTGATCTTGTGCTTGGGGTCAGTGGCAAAGATTTCGTTCTGTCGATCGACAAGTTCACAGCAGAGGCAGATGTCACCTTGGGAGTCGAAGACCTGACAGTGACGGGCCGCATGGGCTTCCTTGGCATACAGGCAGGTGGCGTAGGCAGCGGTTCGGGCGTAAACCTGAATGCCCAGATCGGCTTGTCGCTTGATAGCGCGCCAAAAGACACCAACACTGGTACGCGCTTCACGATCAGTGAATTGTTCACCTCGCGTATGACCAGCAGCTTGCAATTGGATGTTGCGGGTTCGGCGTATGCGGGTATACGGGGCTTGTCGGTCGTGGGCGGTGGTGCCAGCCTCGAGATCGCAGAGGATATGCAGCTGGGTCTTTATGTGCAAGACCTGGGCAATCTCGGCACGTTTAAGACCATTACAGCGCCTGATACCTCGACGGTCAAGCGTACTGACCTGCTGGTGCTGTCGGGGACTTACGCGGTCGGCGACACAATCAGCATCGGTGGCCTTACTGCTCTGCCACTGGTGTACACGCTGGCAGAAAAAGATTTCAAAGTCGGTGCCGAAGAGGATGCGCTGGATGCAAGCGATGCCCAGGTGCTCGGCAATATCGCTGCAGGTATTACGGCACTTATTAATCGTAACAGTGGTGCCAGCGCCACAGCCAGCGCAGAAGGCGCTGTGGTAACCCTGAAGTCCAAGACCAAGGGTGACGATTACTCTGTGGGTGCCCTCGTTACCTCCGAAGCGGGCGTTATCGATACCCGCTCGTTGGGCTTTGATCGCGAGCAGGCGATTGCCGACAAGCTCATCACGGGCAATGAAGTACTGGTGGTACTGCCCAATCTTGAAGACATTCTGGATCTGAGTGAAATCACATTTGCCGACATCGTCAGTGGCCTGCGCTTTGCGGTGGAGGCGATTGATGACCTGGCATCGGAGCAGGCGTTCTATACCGAAGCACTGCCCGTGGTGAATGTGTCGCTTGATCAGATTTTTGATTTTGGCGCGGGGCTGCTCACACGTATCGATAATGCCGGCGGCACGCCGGTGGCCACACTCGCTGAAGCGAGCAAGACGATCGCCAGTGCTTTTGGTCTACCGGAGTCCGCGCTCAAACTCACGCTTGACAAGAAAAATCATCAGCTCGATGTTGAACTCAATCTCGGTGCCGGCTATTCGGGCGACTTCACGGTCGATCTGAGTCTCGATGATCTGGTTGCGCTGAGTGACGCAGGTGTCACGCTGCCATCGAACATTACCGACCTGATTGATGTTGGTGGCAAAGCCAAGGTCAGGCTGAATGCAGGTGCGAACCTGAAGCTGATGGTTGGCGTCGCTTTGCCAGGGGCGCCGCAGGGTACACCGCTGGTGTCGCTTGACGGCAGTGCGCTCGAATTGACCGCCGGATTCGATGCGCGCGATGTAGAACTCACTTTCGGTGCAGGTCCTTTCCAGATTGGTGTGGCCAAGGGCGAACTTATACTCGATGGCGATGGCAATGCAGACACGATAGGCGATCGCGCCAAGCTGGCACTGGCGTGGAATGACGGTAAAGCCAGCGTGAATCTTGAAGGTGCATTTGATGTCAATCTGCCGATGCGCGCCAGCATTGCCGGCGTGCCGATCAGGCTGGGCACACTGGAGATCTACACGGATCCTGCGTTGGGTAATCAGGGCCTGGCAGCGCTGTTGGCGCAGCTGGCAGGCACGGCCGAGGCCGATGCGGAATCACCGCTGGTGATCAAACTGCCGGACTTCGAGCCGCTGGATGTAAAAGCGGGTCTGGCTGCGTTGTTGTACAACCCGAACTTGTTGCTCGACGGCGTGGATCTGGGTCTGGGTTCGGTGCAGGACTTGTTCCAGAGCAGTCTGGCATCCGATCTGCCGATTGTTGGCTCGAAACTGGCCGAGGCCGGCAGCATGATTGGCGATTTGCGCACAGGCTTGCTGGCTGATCTGCGCAACAAGCTGGATGGACAGGGCAAGCCTGTCGATCTGGTGCAGCAATCACTGTTTACGACCTTCAGTTCGCTCGGCATCCTGAAGGACTACAACGGCGACAAGCAGCTGACGCTGGCCGATGTGGATGTCGGCTTCTATGACGTCTCAGGCAAGCGTATCTCTGGTTTTGCACTCGGCGCTGCGATACCAAAAGGCGCGGATGCGATTCGTTTCGATATGGACCTGGGTGGCTCGCTGCTGGCCACGGGTATCGATCTGCCACTGGACTTCTCGGTGCCGGGATTGTCGCTGGCAATCGACGGAGGAATGGCACTCGAAGCAGACTGGCACTATGACTTTGGCTTTGGTTTGTCACTGGCGCAGGGTTTCTATCTGGCGACCAATGAGACTGACACGCCTGAACTGACGCTCGACATCGAGGCTTTCCTCGATGGTTCGCCGAAAGATCCGAACCTGGTCACGCCGTTCGAAGGCAAGGGCAAGCTGTTGTTCTTCGAGGCCAGCGTGCGCGACCTTGATAACGATCTCAAGCAAAATGGATTCCAGTCCAGTGGTTTGCGCGGACAATTATCACTCGACCTGGCGGGCAATAAATCGAATCGGATGACGATTGATTCGCTGCTGGCGAATCCGCAAAAAGCAATTGATGTCGATTTCGATGTGTCGGCCGATCTCAATTTGGGTCTCGAGCTGGCGGTGGCAGGCATGTCGGGATTGCCCAAGCTGCGCGCTGATCTTGATTTCGATTGGGACTGGAGCCTCGATAAGCCTGCACTCGCCATCCCCACGGTTGACATCAACAATTTACGTTTGGATGTTGGTTCGTTTGTCAGTGACTTCTTGCTGCCGATTGCTACGCGTGTGTCTCAAGTCGTGGAGCCTTTCCGCGCGGGTGTAGAGGCACTCACCAAGCCTATCGATGGTCTGGATTTGCTGCTGTCGGATCCTACGCTGCGCGGCATGATTGACGTCGTCTACGACAAGACCATGAAAGCGAAGGGTAAAAATGCGCCGCCAATCAACTGGGACTTCCTTGACGCGGTGCAGACAGCGCTCGCGATGCCTAGTCTGGTCAAGAATATGGCGGGTTCAAACGGTGAGCTCTTGCTGGGTAGCATAAAAGGTTTGGGCGGCGCGAACATGAGGACGGTGCTGCCAAGTCAGGCTGACCTTACCAGTCTCGGACTGTCGAATGTTTCCACATCGCTCAATCCTGAGCTGCAGAGTTCGATGACAAAGTTATCAAATTCGGCAAATGGTGGATCGTCGAGTTCGGCATCAGCGACTTCACGCTCTGGCTTGCAAGTACTGCCTTACATCACTGATCTGTCGAACTGGTCCAAGATTTTCAGCGGCGGCAATGCGACGCTGTTTACGTACGAGCTTCCGCTGCTGCAGTTTGCGTTTGATTTCGATGTGACGCTCGCTACCATACCGCTGGGACCGCTCGCGCCATTGTCTATTTCCATCATCGCATTTGGCCGCGCATCAGCCTATGCTGATTTGGCGATTGGCTATGACACTTACGGAATACAACAAGCCATTAACACGGGCAACATGCTGCAGATCCTGGATGGGTTCTACGTTAGCGACT
>VGHX01000123.1 GCA_016868055.1 Betaproteobacteria bacterium | reverse complement strand
CCTTTGGCCAGGGTGCCTATAACCAAGCACTTGCCCAAGCGGAGCGCGAAGCACAACGCAAGCGTGACGATGAACGCTGGACGATGCAACGAGAAGGCTTGCAACTGCAACTCGATCAGGCGCGAAGTGAGGCAAAGCGTCAAGGCGATCTCTCAACCGTCTTATCTGGCATTCGTGACTACACCCAAGGGATTGATCGACCAGCTACGAACGCTGCACTTGATGCTGACTTTGAAGCGGCGGATAGGGCAGCGCTTAATGGACAACCACTACCACCTTCCTTAGGTGGGTCTGCAGCAAGTAACGAAGCCGCGCTGACGGTTAAAAAGGCAGTCGATGCGGGCTCATCTGAGTACAGGCTCGGACTTAATCGTCGTTTGATTGACGCAGCGATTCTTAACCGTGATGTCAATGCGCTGCGCACACTTGAAGGCGAGACACGAGGCATTAAGCAACAAGGCTTTTTAGATGAGGCAGCGCGTTTGCCCACCGATCAAGTGATGGCGCAAGCGGCGCTTCTTAACACCAACCAAAGTCAGATACCGTTACTTTTTACGGGAAAGACAGCAAACGGCTATCAATTTCTGACGACCGACCATCAAGGAAAGCCTGGCAAAGCCATTGAGCTTACCGAGTCCCAAGCAAGACAACTCGTAGCGGCAAAGAACATGGCCGATGCTGGCCTGGGTGCTGAGTCGATGGCGCTTGTGAGTGCGGTGAATAAAGAGATCGGTGATCTGATTGCACGCAGCAATACGCAAACAGGGCAACTTGTGACGTCAGCCAATGATGCACAAGCTAAAGAGCAAAACTTTGTGATCAACCGCAACGCCGATCAGCGAGCAGGCAAACAATTACGCTTTGAAGAAGACGATCGCGCAGACGCCAGGCGCAAACAAGATGCCGCATCGCTTTACTATCTAGAAAAAAATCCAACGGCAACACCTGCGGAGCTTGATGCTGTTAAGCGCGGTGTGATTCCCGTGACGCCTGAAGCCGGCAAGGATCAACCTGCCGAAGTTCGCTTAGCTGCGGCCTACATTCGCGCAGGGCTTGCCAAAGATATGGCAGAAGGCTTGCGCATGGCCACAACGCTTAAGACCGAGTCGCCTGAGCGCATTCGAGCCGATATTTTCGGTAAGGCGCTTGCAGCCAATATGGGTAATGCGCAACGGGCGCAAGAGGCAACCGATGCAGCCATGCGCTATCTCTTTCCCGATCAAGCCAAAAGCAGTGCATCACCAGGTGCTAAGTTGGATAACGTTACAGCAGAGGATATCGCTGCTACGGCTAAGAAATACGGGATTAGCGAGGCTGAGGTGAAGAGAAGGCTGGGGTTGTAGCGCGCATTTCTCAAGGTGACTGGCTTTCTTTGCAAGTAGGGATAAGCCTTGAGTTGGTAGCCCTCGCTGCCACACCGATCTTATCCACAGTAGAGCCAGAGCCCCGCCACGGCAGCACACTGGCCAGCCTCAAGCCCGCTCCACCCACCGTCATACATCTACGCGATGGCGAGGTGGTTCTCTATAGAAGAGCCGGTAGCCCCTATTGGCAGGTCCGCTACAAACTGCGAACGGGAGCATGGGTGAGAGAAAGCACCGCCCAAGCCGCTATAGAAAATGCCATCCCCACCGCCTGCGAACTCTATGACGAAGCCAGGTTTCGCCAAAAACTGGGATTAGCACACAAGGGCACGACCTTTACAGCCGTTGCACACGAGACACTCAGTCACTTGCGGCTGGAAATGGATGCGGGGCGGGGCAGAGTGAGCTACTCCTCCTACATCAGTGTGATCGAGCGGTATTTCTTGCCCTACTTTGGCGAGCGTCATCTGGAAACGCTGACTGCAACGAATATCGCCCAGTTTGAAGCGTGGCGAAATCGCCAAATGCAGAAGATCCCCAAAGCCTCAACGCTAAACACCTTTGCAGCGGCGTGGACCAAACTCTTGGACACAGGCATTCGCAAAGGTTGGATTAGTGAGCGAGCCACAGTTCCCAGACTGTCAACACGGGGCGAGAAGAGCACACCCAGACCTGCGTTCAGCAAAGACGAAGTGGATCAACTGCTCGCCTACCTCGAAACTTGGAGCGTGGGTGGCATCAAGCCAGCCGGCAAAGAAATGCGTCTACTGCTTCGCGACTACATCGAGATACTGCGGCACAGAGGCGATGGGGCTCTGCTGGAACCAACTCGAATGGCACGAGAGTGAGCGTAAAAAATATTTACGCTTATGGGTCGCGGGCAAATCTGGCGGCAGGTGGTTGATCGCCAAGCACACAGCCGTGGCCGTATTTGAGCGACTGGCAGCGAGGCAGAGGGATCTAGAGGGAAAGTCTTTTGAAACGATTCTTCAAAGCCGAGTCCCACAGAAAGTGTTTCGTTTCAGCGCGGGATACCAGCCCCACAGTTTCATTGGCACCTTCCGAAGACTCATGCGGGACAGTGGCTTGCTCAAAAGCACTGATGGTCAAAACCGCACCCTATATTCCTTGAGGCATACCTACGCCACACAGGAATTGCTTGCAGGCACTGGTATTCATACACTGGCACGGCAGTTGGGCAACTCCGCTCAAATGATTGAGCAGTACTACAGCAAGTTGACGGCTACGCTGGCGGCGGAGAGGTTGGCGTAACCACACCGCAGCAAGCCAGCGTCCGACCGCAAACTCATCTAGTGGAGTTGCCCCCCATCAGGCCGGCAGCCAGCTGTCCGGTCGAAATGGGGGCTGCTCCAGCTTGGCTATTCGTCGATTACAAATCTAACTAGGAAGCGCACGCAGGATTCAGGCAAGGGGTCTCCGCCTATAGTGCCCGCTTGATAACGCCCGGCCCGTGCCAATCGTATCGCGCTCTCGGCGTCGCGCTCGATCAGGCCGCGCCGCTCCAGCATCCGGCCGACGCGCTCGGCGATGCGCCGCACCAGCGCCTGCAGGTGGGCCGCATCCGGCGGCGGGTCGGCGAACATCCAACACAAAAAAATCTGCGACGCACCACTTGAATAATATGAAAAAGTATTTTATTATTATTGAGTAATGGCGCGCGAAAATACAGCACCTGAGGACTGGCTTTCGGCATTGAATACCGACGAAATCGCCTTTGTCCGCAGGTTCCTGCTTGCGTCGGGATCGTTGAAACAATTGGCTGAAGACTATGAGGTCTCATACCCGACGATACGGCTCAGGCTCGATGCGTTGATCGGCAAGGTCAAATCGTTGGGCGATGGAAAAGCACCCAGCGCTTTGCGCCTTGCGGTACGCCGAATGGTGGCCGAGGGCGAAATGGAAGTCGACGTCGCACGTAAACTTTTGAAGGCCCATGACGAAGATATGGACAGGAGGGACTGATGGAACCGTGGTTTGACCGCGAAATACTGGGCTATCTGGTTGTCGCCATCGTGTTGGGCTTTGGTCTTCCAGGTGCGCTTCTACAGCATTGGGCGGAACGTGGCGTCCATAAGTCGATCGCGATGACGATCTCGATCATAGGCGGCGGATTGGGCGGGATCGCACTGATCTTGGCCGTCGTTGCGAAAGCGACGGGGCAGCCCGACTATGTCGTGACGCTCTTTTTCGTTTCGGGCGTAGTGGTGTTCGCCGCCTATCTGGGAACGATCCCCGAGACATTGGACATCTACCGGAAATCCGAACTAAACCGCAGCCTGGCCAAAGATCTCTAAACCTATGGAGCCGAACGGAATCGCAGATATAAAGAGGAAGCAGAGATTGATCTCAAAGTATCGCAATGAAATCTTCGTCGGCTGCTTGGTCTATGCCGCGCTTGTAGCCAAAGACCTCGTTAGCCTCTTACGGCAGCTCACCTAGAGCGT
>VGHX01000122.1 GCA_016868055.1 Betaproteobacteria bacterium | reverse complement strand
ATTCAGAGTACCGTTGGAAACTTTTTCGGCAATCTGGCAGACGTTTGGACGGCCGTGAATAATTTCTTGCAGGCCAAGCCGCGAGAGGGAATCCAGGATACAGGGCGGGTGCTGGCAAACACGGTACTGGGTATCGGTGGTCTGGCCGATGTCGCATCCAAGCTGGGCTTACCGAAGCACCAAGAAGACTTTGGGCAGACGCTGGGTGTTTGGGGCGTAAAGCCTGGCCCTTACTTCATGCTGCCGGTATTCGGCCCCAGCACGATGCGGGATACCTTTGCCAAGCCGCTCGACCTGTACGCTGATCCCTTGAACCAAGTCAGTAGTACTGGGGTTGAGTATTCCTTGCGCGGGATGCGATTGGTTGATGATCGTGCGCGCTTATTGCCAACCACCGACATGATCGAGAAGGTAGCGCTCGACCCCTATCAATTCGTCCGCGATGCGCATTTTCAGCAACGCGAAGCCAGAATCTTGGATGCTCAGCTAGCGCAGTGAAGAGGCATCTTGTTCGGGATGCTGACCGATCCGGGCGTCGACCAGCGCGTTGGGTTTTAGTTATCATAAGGGCTTGCGCTGCCCGAGGCGCTTTATCAGCTGAAAGCCCAATGAAAATCTCGCTCAACCGAGTTATTGCTCTACTCGCCTTGGCTGTCGCCGCTTGGGCCGGTCAAGCCGCTGCGCAAGAGGCGCCTGATGCGCTGATCAAACGCGTCAGCGAAGAGATTCTTGCCATCGCAAAAACCGATAAGCAGGTTCAGGCGGGTAATCAGGAGCGCATCATGGAGGTGGTTCGGGCCAAGGTCCTGCCGCATGTAAATTTTCAGCATATGACGCAGCAGACCGCTGGCCGCTACTGGCGCGAGGCAACGCCCGAGCAGCAGGCGGCGCTCACGAATGAATTCAAGATGCTGCTGATTTACACCTATGCCGGGGCAATCGCGCAGATTCGCAATCAAACCCTTGAGTTCAAGCCCATGCGCGCGGCGCCGGACGACACCGAGGTTGAGGTGCGCACTGCCGTGATTCAAGCGCGCGGCGAACCCATCCAACTGAACTATCGGCTCGAGAAGGGCCCGACCGGCTGGAAAATTATTGATGTCAATATTTTGGGGGCCTGGCTGGTATTCACCTACCGAAACAGCTTTGCAGCCGAGATACAAAAGGGCGGCATCGACGGATTGATCAAGACCCTGGCCGAGCGCAATAAAAAACTGTCGGTGACTCCCCCCGCGCCGGTCATCAAGAGCTGACATGGCGTACACCCCGGTACGCTTGACCATGCACGACGCTGACGCCGCCTTGGCGCAAGGGATCAGCGCAATCGCAGCCGGTGAAACCGAGTTTGATCTCGGCGCATTGCAGGGCTTTGATTCAGCTGCGATTGCGGTCCTGCTTGCCTGGCAGCGCGCTGCCCACGAGGCCGGTAAGACGCTCCATATCTCCCGCCTTCCGCCCGGGCTCGCCAGTCTTGCCACCCTCTACGGCGTTGGCCGGCTCCTGCCCCTTCTTTGTAAGCCGAATTGCCCTTGGTAAATCCCCTATAATCAAGGACTTTGCCTTTACCGGCGCGCGACCCAGCGCGTTTGCGCATCATCCCTTCCTCGCCCATGACGGCCGCCATCCGGATTGACCAAGTCAAGAAACGCTTCGGCGCGCTGCAAGCGCTCGACGGCGTCTCGTTAGACATCGCCAGCGGCGAATTTTTCGGCCTGTTAGGCCCGAACGGCGCCGGCAAGACCACACTGATCTCCATCATTGCCGGACTGGCTCGTGCAGACCATGGCCGTGTAAGTATTCTTGGTCATGACGTCGTCAATGATTTTCGCGCTGCGCGTCGAGCGATCGGTGTCGTGCCTCAGGAATTAGTGTTCGATCCGTTTTTCACCGTACGCGAGACCTTGCGCATGCAATCCGGCTACTTCGGTATCTCCGGCAATGACGCCTGGATCGATGAGATCCTGCACGAGCTTGGATTAACCGCGAAGGCAGACACCAATATGCGTGCGCTGTCAGGTGGCATGAAGCGACGTGTGCTGGTGGCGCAGGCCTTGGTGCATAAACCGCCGGTGATCATGCTGGATGAGCCGACCGCGGGTGTCGATGTCGAATTACGGCAGACGCTGTGGCGTTTCATTGGCCGTCTCAATCGTGAGGGTCATACCGTGGTGCTGACCACCCATTATCTGGAAGAGGCGCAGGCGCTGTGCAGCCGCATCGCGATGCTGAAGGCGGGTACGGTGGTCGCGCTGGATTCAACCGCCGCGCTGCTGAAACGCATCTCTGGCTCGCAGTTAGTCGTGCGTCTCGCTGCAGGTAGTTTGCCGGCCTCACTGCACAACTTGTTATCGCATCCGGAAACACAGCCAGATGCGTCGACCGGTGCGCGACAGTACGCGCTCAGAGTGACGCATCACGACGAGGTTGAACAGATCCTCGCGCAGATTCGTCAGGCGGGTCTGGTGATTGAGGATCTGCAGTTACATCAGGCGGATCTGGAGGATGTATTCATTCAGATCATGGGGGGCGAACAATGACGGGCTTTCGCACCTTGCTCTACAAAGAACTGCTGCGCTTCTGGAAGGTGGCAACGCAGACGCTGACCGCGCCCATCGTGACCGCGATGCTGTACCTGCTGATTTTCGGACATGTGCTGGAGGCGCATGTGCAGGTGTTTCCGGGGGTCTCATACACGGCATTTCTGGTGCCGGGTTTGGTCATGATGAGCGTCTTGCAGAACGCGTTCGCCAACTCATCGTCGTCATTGATTCAATCCAAGATCACTGGCAATCTGGTGTTTATTCTCCTGACGCCCTTGTCGCACTGGGAGATGTTCAGCGCATATGTATTGGCCGCCATGATCCGTGGCTTCATGGTGGGGCTGGGCGTCATGCTGATCACCCTCTGGTTTGCCAAACTAAGCTTTGTCTCGCCGCTATGGATTATTGTGTTCGCGCTACTCGGTGCCGCGATACTCGGCACCATGGGACTCATTGCGGGCATCTGGGCTGAAAAATTTGATCAGCTCGCGGCGTTTCAAAATTTTTTGATTGTGCCCGCGACCTTTCTCGCCGGTGTGTTTTACTCAGTGCACTCGTTACCGCCTTTTTGGCTGGCTGTATCGCATGCCAACCCGTTTTTCTACATGATTGACGGCTTTCGCTACGGCTTTTTCGGTCACTCGGATGTGGCGCCGCTGACGAGTCTGACGATTGTGCTGGTGTTTTTTGTTGTGCTGTCATTCATTGCGGTCACGCTATTAAAGCGTGGCTATAAATTGCGTCACTAGACGTCTCTGACAAAATTTTTCGTGAGGTTGAATCATGCTACCCACACCTGATCTGATCAAGAACTACATCTCCGCCGGACTGGAGTGCACGCATCTCGACGTAGATGGTGATGGCCAGCACTTCACCGCGCTGATCGTTTCGCCTGCGTTTGCAGGCAAGCGTCTGATACAGCGCCATCAGCTAGTGTATGCCGCGCTGGGTGACCGTATGAAAGCCGAGATTCATGCGTTGTCGATGAAGACCTTGACGCCTGAGGAGTATCAGGCCTGATGGATAAGCTACTGATCCGCGGCGGCCGTCGGCTGGCTGGTGAGATCGAGATTGCCGGCGCGAAGAATGCTGCGCTACCGATTCTGTGCGCTGGTCTGCTGACCGCCGACACTATCGCGTTGTCGAATGTGCCGAAGTTGCAGGACGTCGCCACCATTCAAAAGCTGTTGCGCCAGATGGGGCTGTCGATTGAAGACAATGCCGGGGCACTTGCGCTACATGGGCGTGACGTCACCAAGCTGGAGGCGCCGTACGAGATGGTAAAAACCATGCGTGCCTCGATCTTGGTGCTAGGCCCCTTGCTGGCGCGCTTCGGTGAA
>VGHX01000121.1 GCA_016868055.1 Betaproteobacteria bacterium | reverse complement strand
CGCCGGATTCGGCGATCCGTTTGTTTGAGCTATGCCGGGTGAGATCCCGGCGCTGTTATCGAATTTTTTTCCAACCTGCCCCGACGCATACTGACGATTCGAGCGCAGACTGGACAAATAATGACTGCCGGTGGGCTCCGACCAATCCCGATTTCGATCGGAATGTTCCGAGAAACAGCGGTTGCACTTGTGATGCTTGGTCGGATCAGTTGGAATGCTTGGCCACTACATCTAGTGGATAAGTGGTTAGCAAGTACTAATTGTAGTGCTCAAGCAGTCAAGTTGCAACCGGTTTTTGGACTAAATCAGATAGGAAAACTTACCACCTTGGCTATTTTCAAGGGGTTCGCTGGCGCCGCATTTTGCAGCGCCGCGAGCGCACTGCGAAAGTGCAGCCAGTCGAAGCTGGGACCGGGATCGGTCTTGCGATCGGGCGAAATATGCTGGTGACCACACACATCGGTAATCGGATACGCATGCAAAAGTGCATCGGTCAGCGCCACCAGGCTTGCGTATTGCGCATCGCAATACGGATCGGTATCGGTGCCCTCAAGTTCAACGCCAACCGAAAAGTCATTGCAGCGCTCATGGCCATTGAAGCGCGATGCTCCGGCGTGCCATGCGCGATCGAGCGCGGAGACGAACTGCACCAGCTCGCCATCACGTCGAATCAAAAAATGGGATGAGACGCGCAGCTCGCGCAGTTGCGCGAAATACGGGTGCGCCTTGCAATCAAGCCGGTTAGCGAAAAAGTCTTCAATAAACTGCCCGCCGTACTCGCCAGGTGGCAAGCTGATGTTGTGAACCACGAGCAAGCTAATCTCAGCACCTGCGGGGCGCACATCAAAATTACTGCACTCAGCGCGTCGCGCGTTGTTCGCCCAGCCGCCGTGATCAATGGTGCAGGGTGTCTCAGTCGTACTCATCAATAGACAATCTTTGCATTCGATATCTCAACTGCCGCAAGCTTATCCCAAGCAGCTGCGCGGCTTGCGCGCGATGAAAACGTGCCTGGCGCAGAGCGCGCATCAGCAGCGATTGCTCGACGCCACGCAGATACGCTGGCAAGCACAGCGGCAACGCGTCACTGGCATTGCCCTGCCGAGCACCCAACAGAGCCGCACTTGCCGTTTGCTGCAGGGCTGGCTCGAACTGCAGATCCGCCGCGTCAATCGTCTGATCCGGCGCCATCGCCAGCGCGCGCTCGAGGATGTTTTCCAGCTCGCGCACATTACCCGGAAAATCGTAAGCACCAAGCTGCGCCATCGCATCAGCCGACAGACTAGGCTGACGCGCCCCCGCCAAACGGTGCAATATCGTTTCGCTGAGCATGGGGATATCCTCCCGGCGATCGCGCAGCGGCGGTATCCGCAGCTCGATCACCTGCAAGCGGTAATACAAATCCTGACGAAATTCGCCGCGCCGGACAGCCTCGGAAAGATCACGGTTGGTGGCCGACACAATATGCACATCCACCGCCTCTTCACGCTGACCGCCAAGCTTGCGCACACTGCGCTCCTGCAGCGCGCGTAGCAGCTTCACCTGTATGGATGGTGGCAACTCGGCAACCTCATCAAGAAACAAGGTACCGTTGTGCGCGGCCTGAAAGAAGCCGCTGCGCTCTTCATGAGCGCCGGTAAATGCGCCGCGCCGATGCCCGAAGAATTCCGATTCCATCAGCGCCTCGGGTATGGCGCCGCAGTTGACCGCGATAAATGGGTGCGCGCCGCGCTGGCTATGCGCGTGTAAATCGCGCGCAGCCAGCTCCTTGCCGCTGCCGGACTCCCCCACGATCGCAACCGCAGCGTCGCTGGCGGCGATACGCATAATCTGCTCGCGCAAGGCGCGCATGCATGGCGCCTCGCCGATCAGACGAAAACTGGTTGAAGGGAGCGAGGAAATCGAGCAAGTGCGCACAGTACAACCGTCGGAAAAAGCAAAGCCCGCAAGGTTAAGCGAATGGCACGCGCGATGCACCCGGTTCGTGGGGAATGCAACAGTCAGTTTGTTGAACGCTCGGAATGCCGCAAACGGTGCTCGTCGCTGCAATAACGCAGCTGACCCACGCCTGCAACTGATTCTGACCAAGGAAGATGAATACCGCACTGAGCGCAGGCCACCATCTGCTCGGCCGCTTGATCAGTCTCGGCAGCTGAGCTGCTGGCTGCCGAAGGTGTCTCCGGGTTCGCCTCAGAAGTAGCTGATGACTTCTTGCTTAGATACCAGCGCCAGCCAATGTAGAGCAACACGGCCCACAACAAATATTTCACGCCAAGGCCCGTCCAACGCTGAGCGGGTAACACGGGTGATGTGGATTCAGAGATAGCATACGTATCAGCGTCGGCCGCGCTGCGGCCAGATTGACGACGATTTCCATCAGTCGAGTGTACACCAAGGCATCAACCGATCATTGCTTTCGCTGGGGTAGAATCCCGCCGTTAGCTGCTGACGATTTGACTCTGCTGATCGCCGTTTGCCGCACCTTTACATTTTGCTTGCCTTTCACACGCACCGCGATAGCGATGCCGATCGCATCTAGCGGAACGCATGCAGCTAAGCTTGCGACACTGACCCGACGTTCACACCCACATGCTCAATAACTTAACTCAGCGCCTGTCCAAGGTCGTCAAGACCATGCGCGGCGAGGCGCGCCTCACCGAATCGAACACAGCCGATATGCTGCGCGAGGTCAGGCTCGCGCTGCTCGAGGCGGATGTTGCGCTACCGGCAGTTCGTGATTTCATCGCACGCGTCAAAGAAAAGGCGCTTGGCGAAGAAGTGATCGGATCACTCACCCCGGGGCAGGCGCTGGTCGGCGTGGTGCATGACGAGCTCGCCAAACTCATGGGCGCCGATCTCGGACCCGACGCAGCACAGCTCTCGTTTGCGACTCAGCCACCGGCCATCATTTTGATGGCGGGTCTGCAAGGCGCCGGTAAAACCACCACGGTTGGCAAGCTCGCCAAATATCTGCAAGAACAAAAAAAGAAAAAAGTACTGACCGTCTCGACCGATGTCTACCGACCGGCGGCCATCGGTCAGCTAGAGACAGTAACGGCGCAAGTGGGCGCCGACTTTTTCCCTTCGCAGTCATCGCAAAAGCCGGTTGATATCGCGCTCGCGGCAGTGGACTGGGCAAAGAAACACCACCACGAAGTTTTGCTGATTGATACCGCCGGCCGGCTTGGTATTGATGAAGCGATGATGGCCGAGATCAGTGCGCTGCATACCGCTGTCAAACCGATCGAGACGCTGTTCGTGGTTGACGCCATGCTGGGCCAAGACGCCATCAATACGGCGCGCGCCTTCAACGAAGCACTTCCGCTGACCGGTATCGTCCTCACCAAACTCGATGGTGATGCGCGTGGCGGTGCCGCGCTTTCGGTACGCCACGTCACTGGCAAACCAATAAAATTTGCGGGTGTGGCCGAGAAGCTCGATGGTCTCGAGGCGTTTGATCCAGCGCGCATGGCCAACCGCATACTCGGCATGGGCGATATTCTGGCGCTGGTCGAGGAAGCCAAAAAAGGCGTTGATATCGCTGCCGCGCAAGACCTGGCGCAGAAAATCAAGGTCGGCGGCAAGTTCGACCTGAACGACTTCAAGGCGCAGATTTCGCAAATGAAGAAGATGGGCGGACTGTCTGGCCTGATGGACAAGCTGCCATCACAGCTACAGCAAGCAGCGGCTAGCACCAATATGGATCAAGCCGAAAAACAAGTGCGCCGCATGGAGGGCATCATCAATGCGATGACGCCGCAGGAGCGCACCAAGCCCGAGCTGATCAAGGCCTCTCGCAAGCGGCGTATCGCCACCGGCGCTGGAGTACAGGTCCAGGAAGTCAACCGGTTACTGAGCCAGTTCGACCAGATGCAGTCGATGATGAAAAAATTCAAAGGCGCCGGCATGATGAAAATGATGCGCAGCATGAAAGGTATGCTGCCCGGCCTGCGCTAAAGCCCAGGCCTCTCCGGCCGTGTGCTGATAGTGCAGCGGCGGGCTGCGACGATATGGTGCTTCGATAGGGTGCTTCGATAGGGTGCTTCGACAAGGGTCAGCGATAGGGGCGGCGCTACAGCATATCGGTCACGCCACCTCGTCTGATTTTCGCTCTGCGCCAGAG
>VGHX01000120.1 GCA_016868055.1 Betaproteobacteria bacterium | reverse complement strand
CTCGCTGAAGATTTGGTCGGTTGCTTGCGCCAGCGCCGCGAGACTGGTCAATGGCATCACCGGAGCCTCACTGCAAGCCAGATCACTCATCCTGTTTCCCACTGTTCATCGAGTGTCGAAATAAGGTGTCAATACGGAAGCGATTGATTGCACCGCTCAGCTCGCCAGCAAGTAGCGCCAGCTCGCTAACGGAGGCCGCGGTCATCTGCGTGCCCTGACGCGTATGCTCGGTGACAGTCAGGATACTGTCGATGTTATGTGCGACGTGATCAGCCAGCGTAGTTTGTTCGCCTGCCGCAGACGAGATACCGCGGATCAGGTCGGCCAGGTGCTGCGAGATGCGATGAATCTCGGCCAGTGCCGCACCCGCACTGTCGGAGCGTTGCGCGCCGTCGACTACTCGCTGCGTTGAGCGCTCCATCGCAGCAATGGCTTCTTGGGCATCGGCTTGAACGGTCTTGACCAGCTGTGCAATCTGGCGCGCCGAGTCACCGCACCGCTCGGCGAGCCGCTGCACCTCTTCAGCCACTACGGCAAAGCCGCGCCCTGCTTCTCCGGCCGATGCCGCTTGAATCGCAGCGTTTAGTGCCAATACCTGCGTCTGTTCTGTAATGCCGGAAATCAGATCAACGATATCGCCAATCTCCAGCGAGGAATCGCCGAGTCGCTTGATACGCTTTGCGCTTTCCTGCATCTGCTCACGGAGCTGCTGCATGCTGCTGATCGCACCCTGCACCGCGCGCTCTCCCTGAGCCACAGCATTCAGCGAGGCCTGCGCAACGTCCGCTGACTCACTCGCCGCACGCGACACCTGATGAATCTGCTGCGCCATCTGCAGCACAGCCTGCCCGGTTTGCTGTATCTCTTGTGACTGGCGCGCGGCCAGCTCGAGCAAGTCTCCTGAGATACCTTGCGCTGTGGAGCAGCTGCTGGCCACTTGCTGCGCTGTGGCTCTGACTTTGCCAAGCAAGCGGCGCAATTCATCGAGCGTGAAGTTAACGGAATCAGCAATGGCGCCGGTAATGTCCTCGGACACAGTGGCCTGTATCGTCAAGTTACCCTCAGCGACTTCTTGTAGCTCGTTCATCAAGCGCAGTATGGCGGCTTGGTTCTGCTG
Source organism: Betaproteobacteria bacterium (assembly GCA_016868055.1). GTDB lineage: Bacteria > Pseudomonadota > Gammaproteobacteria > Burkholderiales > Burkholderiaceae_D > Pernthalerella. The sequence continues at coordinate 3,044 of VGHX01000120.1, read as the reverse complement.
GTTTAGCCGACGCGCTTGTTCTTCGTCGCCGAGCGCTTTCATCCTTTGCTGCTCGGACTGCGCGCGCGCGTGCTCCGCCTGCGCGGTGCGCTGCCGACTCTGCTGAAGCTGTAAAGCAGCTACCGCTAATCCGAGCGAAAGACACAGCAAAGCGCAAAGACCTAATGCCCAGCGCAGCACACCGCCATCTTCGCTACCGCGGTAGTCTTGCTGCAGCGCGAGTAAGCGCTCGCGCAGCGACTCATTGTCGGCAAAAATATGGCGCTCTGCTTCTTTGGCTGCGATGAAGTGCTTCAGATTACCGAGAATGCCGGATAGCTCGCGGTGATAAATCGCGAACTGTTGGCTTAGCTCGGATAAGCGTCCACGCGCATCGGCATTGGTGACAGCAGGTAAGCGCAGCACCGGGCTACCATCCAGAAAGGCATGCACAATGTCATTGAAAGTACCGGCATCGCGCCCGAGCAAAAATGCGGTGTCCTGGTTGATTCCGTCAGGCGTCAGAAATTCATTCGCACTTTTTCCCAGCCGCTGGGTCAGCATCACTAGCTGCCCAGCTGCCGCAATCTCGCGCGGCGAGGCGCCGTGTTGTGCCAGTAGTGTTGCCACTTGCTCGCTGAGCTCGAGCAGCTCGGGGTTAAGGGTATTCAGCTTTTGTAGCGTGCTGCGAAAACCAGTGAGCTGTTTTTCAAGTGTCAGCCGCTGCGCAGACGCTTGAGAAGAACGCTGCCACGCCGACCGGATAGCCTCGAAACGCAAGACCAGCGCATCATCAGCCGCCGGCAGGCTGTGGCCTTGCCAGGACCCGCCTTGTGCCAGCACATCAAGCGCTTGAGTGATCTCGGTACGGCTCTCTTCGAGCTGACGAAACGCGTCACGGTGTCCCTGAATCGCATTCGGGGCTGCCTTGCCTAAACGCTGCGAGTGCATCAGTAGCTCGCTCGCCATTTGTGTCTGAACGGCGGCGGTCAGCGTGACGCTGGTATAGAACCATGCGAGCGCGGCAAATGCGACCAACAACACGCCCAGCGCCCAGTTGAGCGCGCGCAGCACGCTTGATAGCGGCCATCGCCCGAGCCCGCTGAACCCGCTGAGCCCACTTGCGGCGGGTTGCGGTGTTCGCCACTGCAAGGAATGCTACCACTCAGCGAGACGTGATGTTCGCAGAGAAAAATTAGAAAAGCGGGAGGGGTCTAGCTGTTTATCAGGATCCATGCAGTGCTCCGAATAAGACAATCAATCAGGCCGGGTGCTGCGCAATATCGAGAAATGCAGGAAATGCCATCAGCTTGATCAAATCAATTCCAATGTAGTGACTGCCGTCAGCGTGCACAAAGCGGGTCGGCGCCCAGGTGGCTGGGGCTGTCGCATCAACTTCCGGCTTGAGTTGGGCGTGATCGATCACGCCGATCATTTGGCTCACTCGGATAGCACACCGCAGCGGAAGCGCGCTGGATAGAACCAGCAGATGATCGCTGCGCTGCCATGGCCGAGGATCAGCGCCGGCAAAGCCATCCAGATCGATCACGCCCATCAGCTGACCACGGTGACTCACCAAGCCGAGAAACCAGTGACGGGCGAACGGAACCGGAGTCGGCTGCTCACTGCCAAGCATCTCTTCAGTGTGCGCAAGATCGAACAGGCAGCGCTGCGTGCCGGTAGCACAGGCTAGATAAGTATGCGTGCTTTGCTGTGACTGTTGGGCTTGCTGCAGCCGTTCCGCAAGCTGCTGCTGAAAGCCTTGCAAGCTGCCAAGCCGGCGACTCATGGGCGTTACCACGCGTGCTAGCTGGAGGCGCGTGACAGCGTCGCGATCTTTTGCAGCAAGAGATCTGGGTCGAGTGGCTTCACGAGATATTCGCGCGCGCCTTGACGCAAGCCCCAGATACGATCGGTTTCCTGGTGCTTGCTGCTGCAAATAATGATGGGAATATCGCGCGTCGCCGGATCACGCGTGATCTCGCGCGTGGCATGAAAACCATTCAAACCGGGCATGACCACATCCATCAAAATTAGCTGCGGTGGCTGCGCCTTGATTTTCAGCATGGCGGCCTCAGCGTTATCCGCTGTGCTAACGCTGTAACCATGTCGACTCAGTAAGTCGGTGATGAAATGGCGCTCGGTCGGTGAATCATCAACGACTAGAATATGCTTGATCGACATAGTGGTGAGCTTGAGAGAAAAAAACGAGCATCAGACGACAGCCGGCGTTGGCAGCGCGTACTTACGCACGGTCTGCAGCAGACTGTCTTTGGTAAATGGCTTGGTGAGGTAATCGGAAGCGCCCGCGAGCAGGCCGCGCGCTCGGTCAAACAGCCCATCGCGCGATGACAGCATCACCACCGGTATGTGCGAACAACGCTGACTGTGCCGGATCAGTGCGCAGGTTTGAAAGCCATCCAGCCTGGGCATGAGGATGTCGCAGAAAATCAGCGCGGGTTGGCGCTCGACAATCACGCCAAGCGCCTCAAAACCATCTTCGGAAAGAATGACCGGGTAGCCGGCCTGGGTCAGAAAAATTTCAGCCGAGCGACGTATCGTGCTGCTGTCATCAATGACCAGAATTTGCGGTCCATCCAGTGAAGCTCCCATCGCGCAACCGCTCCAGATTTGCAGGCAACGGCGCGGACTGTAACAAAAAGAGCAACACCTTCAAACAAGGAAAAATCAAACTTGCCCCACTGTCGTCATTTTGGCGACAGTGGCTTGCATGAACTGCGCGATAAACAGTTATTTGGGCGATCTGCGAAAAACATCACGGGTCAATCGCCCTGCGACCCAACCAAGTGACCGGACAGCCGTGCGTTTAAATGGCGACCATCTCAAAATCTTCCTTGCGTGCGCCGCATTCCGGACAAGTCCAGTTCATGGGCACATCCTCCCAGCGGGTGCCGGGCGCGATGCCCTCATCGGGTAAACCTGCGGCCTCGTCGTAGACCCAGCCGCAGATCAGGCACATCCATGTCTTGTATTCTTGCTCTGTATTCTTGTTATCGCTCACGGTACGGCCCTTAAAGTAAAATGCCCAGTCGACTATGTTAATG
>VGHX01000119.1 GCA_016868055.1 Betaproteobacteria bacterium | reverse complement strand
GCGTCAACTGGCTAAAGAATCCGATGTCTTCATCGAGAACTATAAAGTCGGCGATATGGCGCGCTATGGCTTGAGCTACGCAGACCTCAAGCAGATTAATCCAAGACTGGTGTATTGCTCGATTACGGGCTTCGGGCAAACCGGCCCGCTGGCAGAAGTAGCCGGTTACGACTTCATCATTCAAGGCCTCGGTGGCCTGATGAGTATCACCGGTGAACGCGATGATCTACCCGGTGGCGGCCCTCAGAAAGTGGGGGTGGCAGTCGCCGACATCATGACCGGCTTGTATTCCACGATCGCCATGCTTGCGGCAATTGAGCATCGCAATATCAGCGGTGAGGGCCAATATATTGATATGGCGCTGCTGGATGTTCAGGTGGCTACCATCGCCAATATGAACATGAACTATCTATGCTCAGGCAAAGTACCGGGGCGACAAGGTAATGCCCATGCCAATATCGTGCCGTATCAGGTATTTGATGCCGCTGATGGCGAGCTCATCATCGCGGTGGGTAACGATACGCAGTTCGCCAAGCTTTGTGCTGCATTAGGCTGCCCGGACATTGCCAGTGATGATCGCTATTCAAAAAACGCTAACCGAGTCAGGCATCGCGAAGCATTACTGCCTTTGTTACAGCAACGACTGATCACGCGCTCGGTAGTGCAGTGGGTCGATGTACTGCAGCCGGAGGGAGTTCCATGTGGCCCGGTGAATTCAATTGCGCAAACTTTCGTTAATCCGCAAGTGGTCCATAGACAGATGCGTATCGACCTGCCCCACCCTCTGGCGGGCAGCGTTCCTTCCGTCGCTAATCCGATTAAATTTTCTGGTACGCCGATTCAGTATGGCGATGCGCCGCCCACACTCGGGCAGCACTCGCAGCAGGTGCTCAGAGGGTATGTAGGCTTGTCTGATACTGAGATTGAGGGGTTGAAAGTTAAAGGTATCGTTTGAGTCGATCATGTATCAGCCATTTTCATCTTGGCTGAAATATCGATCAAATCGTCATACCGGCGCAGGCCAGTATCCAGCATCAGCATGTTGGTTGCAGCTGCTGACTGTACTACCGGACATACCTGTCATTAAAAATAAAAACAGCCGGCTCTATATCGGCACCTTGGAGAACACATGAGCGACGTTACAACCCAGCCGCTGTCTGCAAATTTTGATGTGAGCCGTGCAATTGATGATGGTGTCATCACCAATGTCCAGAAAATGGCTTACCTACTGGCAGCCTTGGCGATTGTGATGGATGGTTTTGATGGCCAGATGATTGGCTACGCTATTCCGGCAATCATTAAGGAATGGGGTATTGCACGCTCGGCCTTCTCATTTGCCGTGGCGACCGGTCTCATGGGTATGGCAATTGGTAGCTTGAGTGCCGGGGTACTGTCGGATCGCTTTGGCCGTAAGCCAGTACTGATTGCGAGTATTTTGCTATTTGGTTCTGCAACGGTGACGATTGGCCTCGCCCCGGATGTGACCGCCATCGCCATCATTCGTTTTTTTGCAGGTCTTGGTATTGGTGCTGCACTACCTGCTGCTACCACGCTGACTGCTGAATTCATTCCGCTACGCACTCGTACGATGGCGGTGATCACCGCATGCGTCTGCTACCCACTGGGCGGCATGTTGGCTGGACTCGCTGCTGGACAAATTCTTCCTGTCTTTGGCTGGCGTGTGTTCTTCTTTATCGGCGGCAGCCTGCCCATCATGTATGCCTTTTTTTCTGATGCTGTCGCTGAAAGAATCACCCAAGTACCTTGCGCGCCAGAGCCAACGTTGGGAAGAATTGCGCGCGCTGTTAACTCGTATGACACACGATGTCGCACAAGTGCGTCAATTCACTGATGGCGTTATTGATAATGCCAAGCGCGGCAGCATTGGCGATCTGTTCCGTCATGGCCGAGCGTTTGATACCAGCTGGCTATGGATTACCTTCTTCGTCACTCAGCTGTCGATTTACACGGCATTTAGCTGGCTGCCTACCATGCTCACCACCGAAGGCGTATCGCCTGCATTGGCGGGTATGGGGCTAACTGCCTATAATCTTGGTGGCGTGATTGGTGCTGTATTGTGCGCGATGGCGATCAACCAATTTGGTTCGCGCTGGCCGATGGTGTTCTGGGCGGCGATGTCGGCGGTAACTGCTTTCGCATTAAAAGCAGTCGATATTACCGGCGCCACCGAATCCTTCTTGTGGGGCTTGGGTCTGCATGGATTATTTGTGACTGCGCTGCAGTGCGCGATGTTCACGCTGTGCGCACATATCTACCCCACCTTGATTCGCACCACCGGTGCGGCATCGGCAATGGCCTTCGGCCGGCTTGGCGCATTCACCAGCTCGTTTGCAGGCGCGGCCATGATCAGCGCTGGTGGTGCCAGCGCGTATTTGAATCTGCTGGGCGGATCGATGCTAGTGGCAGTCGTCAGCTTGGCATTGATACGCGCACATATCGGTCCGAAAGAAAGCGCTGATGAGGCAGAAGCCTCATGACTCCGGTAATAACTTAATCAGTTGCGCATACAAACGGTAATGATTTACGCAGGCCGAGCGACCGGCATCACTGACTCATACGCACGCGCCACACGCAGCACCAAGGCATCATTGAACATTGGCCCAACAATTTGTAAGCCAACAGGAAGACCATCGCTCGTTAATCCACAAGGTACTGTGATCGCCGGTTGCTGCGTGAGATTAAATGGGTAGCTAAAAGGCGTCCAGCCCAGAAACTGCTGTGCATCGAAAGCTGCTGCGCCAGGTTCACGCGCTTCGAAGGCGGGTATCGCCACCGTGGGCGTGACGATCACATCGTAGCGCTGCATAAACTGCCGCATCATCGAACCTAACTCAGCGCGCCGTAATTGCAGGCGATGAATATCGGCGAACGTATATTGTGCACCCTGCTCTGCCTGCGCCTGAAAATCCGGATCGGTGAGTGACTGCTGCTGCGGTGACATAGCCGTCCATAACTGATGAACAACCGATACCCAAAGCCCGACGCTGATATCGATCGGATCTGTAAACCCCGGATCGCACTGCTCTACCCTCGCGCCAAGATCTTGCAACACACGCACCGCATCTTCTACACGTTGCGCGACGTCAGGATGTACCTTGGCATAACCCAGCGTCGGCGAGTAAGCGACGCGAAGACTCTGTATGCCCTGCTCCAGATTCTCGGTGAAATCGGTGGCGTCTTGCGGCAATGAAAACCAGTCACGCGCATCAGGCTGCTTCATCACGTTCAGCATCAGCGCCGCGTCCTTCACACTCATGGTGTGCGGACCCAAATGTGCCACCGTACCGAATGGTGATAGCGGATACGCAGGCACACGACCAAAGCTCGGCTTCAAACCAACGTTGCCGCAAAACGCTGCGGGTATGCGCACGCTGCCAGCACCATCAGTGCCAACGGCAAGCGGCCCACAACCCGCTGCCACCGCTGCCGCTGCGCCACCCGACGAACCCCCGGTCGTACGCGACACATCCCATGGGTTACGCGTAATGCCATACAGCGGTGAATTCGTCTCGGCCTTACAGCCAAACTCCGGCGTGGTGGTTTTACCGAGTAGTACCGCACCGGCCTCGCGTAACCGCGCTGTCACTGGCGCGTCAATCTCCCATGCTTGAGAAGGATCGATGGTTCGGCTGCCACGCAAGGTGGGCCAACCACGCGTCAGAATTAAATCCTTGATCGATACTGGTACGCCCTCTAATGCGCCCACATCAGCGCCTTGGCTGCGGTGTGCTTGCCAGCGCTGTTCGCTAAGCCGCGCACTATCCAGCGCGCGCTCGGCGTCAACCAAACAAAATGCGTTAAGGCTAGGGTTAACTTGCTCAATACGAGCGATAACGGCTTTGGCAACATCAACCGGGGATAAACTGCCATCGCGGTACAGTGCGATAAGTTGGTGTGCAGGGAGTAAGTGCGGTGCTGACATGCGCTTGAATTAAATTCAGTCTGAGGCCATGCAGGGAGCTGGCATGTTATTGAATTGATAAAATTTATTCGCGAAGCTGATCGCCACCATGTGCATGATTTAACCGGTTTCGTTCAATCCCGAGACGAACACATCGTACTCTGCATAATCGATTGACTCATTGACCTGCGTTTAAAAACTGATCCAGATTGAGTGAGAATAATATTGCTTTTTTATTATTCAAAAGGAGTCAGTGATGCCCAAAGGTGTTCGATTAAAGCCCGAGCAGATCGTGGCCAAGCTACGTGA
>VGHX01000118.1 GCA_016868055.1 Betaproteobacteria bacterium | reverse complement strand
GAATCTTACCGTGGTCGGCTAGCATTGGTAGAATGAGGCGCTGATAACGTTTGCATCTCGTCATAATTCCATGCGCACCGACTCTGCAGTTGCCATTCACCGTCAAGACTACCAGCCGCCAGCCTATCTGGTTGAGAGCATCGATATTGGTTTTGATCTTGATCCCATGCACACGCGAGTGGCGGCGCGCACCACGTTGCGTCGTAATCCAGACAGCAAGCAACACGAACTCAGCTTGCATGGCGAGTCGTTGCAACTCGTTGCGCTGAGAATGAACGGAAAAACCCTCGGCAAGCGCGACTATGTATTACGTGCAGGTAGCTTAAGGATTCCGAATGCTCCTGAGCATGTGGTGCTTGAAATAGAGACTGTTATTGAACCAGAAAAAAATACCTCGCTGATGGGCCTGTATGTGTCGAATGGAAATTTCTTCACACAGTGTGAGGCCGAAGGTTTTAGAAAGATCACGTACTTCCCTGACCGCCCCGATGTAATGGCGAAGTATCGCGTCATGCTGCGCGCTGACAAGCAACAATATCCCGTACTGCTTTCGAACGGCAATCTGGTTGAAGAAGGCGATCTTGGTGATGGTCGACACTACGCGCTGTGGGAAGACCCGTTCAAAAAGCCATCGTATTTATTTGCCTTGGTGGCAGGCAAGCTAGTCTGTGAAGAGCAGCATATTCGCTTGAAATCTGGTCGTGATGCATTGCTGCAGGTGTGGGTTGAAGAGGGCAACCTCGATAAAACAGCGCACGCCATGTCGTCACTCATCAAAAGTATTCGGTGGGATGAAGAGCGCTTCGGTCTGGAGCTTGATCTCGATCGATTCATGATCGTCGCTGTTGGCGACTTCAATATGGGCGCGATGGAAAACAAGGGCCTGAATATTTTCAACACCAAATATGTGTTGGCGAATTTACGTATTGCAACCGATACTGACTACGCAGGTATTGAATCGGTCGTCGCTCATGAATATTTCCATAATTGGACGGGTAATCGCGTCACTTGCCGAGACTGGTTTCAGCTATCGCTCAAAGAAGGCTTGACAGTCTTCCGTGACCAAGAGTTTTCGGCAGACATGATGGGTAGTGCCAGTGGCCGTGCCGTCAAGCGTATTGAAGACGTGCGCGTATTGCGGGCTGCGCAATTTCCGGAAGATGGCGGGCCGATGGCACATCCGGTGCGCCCGGACTCCTACGTCGAGATCAATAATTTCTACACGCTCACCATCTATGAAAAAGGTGCTGAGGTGGTGCGGATGTATCAAACCTTGCTAGGCCGCGAGGCTTTCCGACAAGGGATGGATGTCTACTTCGCGCGCCATGATGGCCAAGCAGTCACCTGTGATGATTTTCGCGCGGCGATGGCTGATGCCGCGGGCCGTGACATGGCCCAGTTTGAGCGCTGGTACAGTCAGGCGGGTACCCCGCGAGTCAAGGTGCAGACTGAGTACGACGAAATTAATCACACCTACACCCTGCAGCTGACGCAAACCTGTCCGGCCACGCCCGGTCAGCAGCACAAGCTACCGATGCATATTCCGGTGGCGGTCGGCCTGATTGATGCGCAGGGTAACGATATACCGCTCAGACTGAAGCGCGACAGCGCGCAACATGATCATGCAATTCGGCCCTTACCCACCACTATGGTGTTGGAGCTGACAGAGCCTACGCAGGTTTTTTGTTTTGAAGGTATCGAGCAAGCACCGGTACCGTCACTACTCCGTGATTTTTCCGCGCCGGTTATTCTCGACTACGATTACAGTGACGACGAACTTGCTTTCTTGCTGGCGCATGATAGCGATCCGTTTAATCGTTGGGAGGCTGGGCAGCGCTTGATGACCCGTCGTCTGTTGGCCTTGGCAGCCGACGGCGTCACACTCCAACAGCAATATCCCTCGAACGCGCTTGATCAGCTAATTACAAGCGCGCTGAATAAACTTCTCGGTGACGACACGCTTGATCCTGCTTTTCGTGATCTGATGATGACTCTGCCTTCCGAGAGTATGTTGTCGGAGCAGGTGGAAGTTATTGATCCGCAGGCGATTCATCAGGCCCGCCGATCATTACGGCGCTTTCTTGCGCATTCATTGCAAGCCACCTTGCAAAAGGTCTATGTAAATAACGAAGTGACCGGCCCCTACAGCCCGGAGCCAAACCATACCGGTCGCCGCGCGTTGCGTAATAACGCGTTGAGTTATCTGGCTGAGCTACGCGATGAATCTGTAAAAGCCATAGTGCAGACGCAACTAACGAATGCCGGCAACATGACCGATCGTCTGGCAGCGCTGGCCGCTATGACTAATAATGATCATCCGGCATCCGCTGATGCTTTGCACCAGTTTTATCAGGAATTCGAGAACGAGGCGCTGGTGATTGATAAATGGTTCAGTCTCCAGGCGGTCTCGCACACTACTACTGCTGCAGGTGTGCGCGAGCTGATGCGGCATCCGGCATTTACCATTAAAAATCCAAACCGCGCCCGTAGCCTGCTGTTTGCGTTCTGTAATAACAATCCTGCGCAATTCCACGCGCGTGATGGTTCCGGCTATGCGCTTTGGGCAGAGCAGGTGATTATGCTTAACGACATTAACCCGCAGGTCGCCGCCCGGCTGGCACGTGCGCCTTGATCGTTGCGTAAGTACGTGCCGCAACTACAAGCCAGCATGAAAGCGGCACTAAAAAAAGTCGCAGCTACCAAAACGCTGTCGAACGACGTTGCTGAGGTCATCGGCAAGGCACTCGCCAACTAACGACTCCCCAAGCTCAGGATATTTCATGAAGCGGATCAGCCTCACCCAGCATCTGATCGAGGAGCAACGTCTCCACAACACTATTCCCTCCGAGCTGCGTTTACTGATCGAGGTGGTCTCGCGTGCTTGCAAGACTATTAGCCATTCGGTCAGCAAGGGTGCGTTAGGTGATGTGCTGGGTGCTGCAAGTACCGAGAATGTGCAAGGCGAAATTCAAAAGAAACTCGATATCATCTCCAATGAAATCCTGCTGCAAGCGAACGAGTGGGGCGGGCATTTAGCGGCGATGGCGTCGGAAGAGATGGAGTCTTTTCATCCGATCCCGAACCGATACCCCAAGGGCGAGTACCTGCTGCTGTTTGATCCGTTGGATGGCTCGTCGAACATCGACGTCAATGTCACGATCGGCACCATCTTTTCAGTGCTTAAAGCACCTGAGGGTATGCAGGCGCCGAGTGAGCAAGATTTTCTGCAAGCCGGAACCAGGCAAGTCGCTGCCGGCTACGCGGTGTATGGCCCTCAGACCATGCTGGTGCTTACTACAGGTAATGGCGTTAATTGCTTTACGCTGGACCGTGAGATGGGATCATGGGTCATGACACAGCGCGGCATCCAGATTCCTGAAGATACCGCCGAATACTCCATTAATGCATCCAATGCGCGTCATTGGTTTGCGCCGGTGCGTCGCTATATCGACGAGCTTGAGCAAGGCAAGACTGGTCCGCGCGGCAAGAACTTCAACATGCGCTGGATTGCTTCGATGGTGGCTGATGTCCACCGTATCTTGAGCCGTGGTGGCATCTTCATGTACCCGGCCGATGCGCGCGACCCCGACAAGCCAGGCAAGCTACGTCTGATGTACGAAGCCAACCCGATGTCACTTATCATCGAGCAAGCGGGAGGCGCTGCTACCGATGGGCAGCAACGTATCTTGGATATTCAGCCAACTGGGTTGCACCAGCGTGTTGCGGTATTTCTTGGCTCGAAAAATGAAGTTGAGCGTGTGACGAGCTACCACCACTGATGCGCGATTGGTTTGGCAGCGCAAGGCCTGGATCCAATTTGCGGCGCGGCAGGGCGATTTGATAAACTACAGGCCTGTGCTGATGTAGCTCAGTTGGTAGAGCAACTGATTCGTAATCAGTAGGTCGGAAGTTCGATTCTTCTCATCAGCACCAGAAATCTCAATAAATTCAATGGGTTATAAAAATTCATCAAAGTAAAAGTAGTATACTTGATTGTATACTACAATCCAATCGAACCATAACACATTGGTCTATCTGGTTTGATGAGCAAAAAGCACCCATCAGATGTAATTGATTCGTCGACCACAGACGAAGACCAAAGCGCATTCGTCAGACATCGCACCGTCCCGTTGCAGGAATCAATTTGCACAATCGGTCGTGGCTATCCAGACAAACTTGTCTTATTCAAGATTCCAGCATCACGATATTGGTGGTGTCGATATTTCACAGGTCGTAAGGTAGTAAAGCAATCGACCAAAACGGAAAACAAGACTGAAGCGATCACCTTTGCAAAGCGGTTCTACGAAGACATTCTGCTTAGGGAAAGAAATTTACTGCCGATTGGTAAGAGTTCTAGTTTTCGAAGATTTGCTGATGAGCTAATTGAAGAGCAAGAACGATTGATAAAGCGTGGTGACAGAAACCCGCTTATGAACATAAACGATAAGCAAAAATTAAAACACGACCTTTTACCGTTCTTCA
>VGHX01000117.1 GCA_016868055.1 Betaproteobacteria bacterium | reverse complement strand
GTTCGGTTTGGCTGAGGTGTGTATAGGTCATGTGCTTCTTCGACTGGCCGGTCAAAAGGCTTTGATACTAATGCACCTCAGCCATCCAACCCATTAATCAAAGTTGCACTTCGTCCTTGAATTCACCCAATAAAAAAACACGGAAATTTCTCGCTTATAAAACTACAGAATATTTGCGCAAAAGCATTGATTGGTGATTTTGCAGATATCGATTTGATGTTTGATATTTGTACAAGCAATCCGAAACTGCAGCACTTTTCATTGGCAGGTACTATGTTAAAGCAGTTCACTCCAGCTAATGATGTCGTCTTCATGCAAAATTCTGGGAAACCAGAGGTCTCTGTGAATGCATTGAATTTCAGGAAACATACGTGCTTACGGATATTCGATCTGAGCGGCTGTGGCCTAGATCAGGCGGATATGGGGGAGATCGTAGGAGCCTGCGACGGACACACTGCACTCATTGAGGTCAGAATAGAAGGAAACAAGATTTCGGACAGCGATCTTGCCAAGCTCAATGCGACCACAACACTCAATCGCCAACGTCTGGAAGCGCAAGCCACTGTTGCCTATGATTTGCTCGTCACGAATGCTTCGGAAAAGGTGGATGTCTGGCCAAAAGAACTGAGTAGTGTGCTTGTAGAAAATACACCCATAGAAATCCTTCCGAACATCGCCGCATTGGTGGCTCCCGGATCTGGCCCATCTGCTCAACCTTCAGCTACAGCCAATATCCGGAACCCGAAAAATTCCACGAGGTGGTCAACCACTGATAAACCCTCGAAGAACCAGTAATTGCACCCCTTATTGTCTGAGACGGTCTGAGATCGGCGCCTTGCGGCGCCGATTTTCTTTACGGAACCCGCTGGTCGCCAAGCCGTTACAATGCCGCCTGTTTCACTCGCACTGAAAGCCGTGACTAATAACGTAAGCCTTCCACCACGCCGCGTTTCGGTGGCGCCGATGATGGACTGGACTGACCGTCACTGTCGCTATTTCCATCGCCAGATTACCCGTCATACCTGGCTGTATACCGAGATGGTTACGACTGGTTCGGTTATCTATGGAGATATGGCACGCCAGCTTGACTTCAACCGGGAGGAGCAGCCAGTGGCGCTGCAGCTGGGAGGTAGCGAGCCCGCTGATCTGGCCACATGCGCCAAGCTCGGGCAGCAATGGGGCTACGACGAGATTAATCTCAATTGCGGTTGTCCATCGGAGCGAGTGGTACGCGGTGCATTCGGCGCCTGCTTGATGGCAGAGCCCAAGCTAGTTGCGGATGGCGTCAAAGCAATGCGCGATGCAGTGGATATTGATGTCAGCGTTAAACACCGCATCGGTATTGATAATGTGAACAGCTATAGCTTCGTGCGTGATTTTGTTGGCACTGTGGCCGATGCCGGCTGCAAAATCTTTATCGTTCATGCCAGGAACGCGATTCTGAAAGGTTTGACGCCGAAAGAAAATCGAGAGATTCCTCCCTTGAAGTACGACTTTGTTTACCAGTTGAAGCGCGACTTCCCGCAGCTTGAGATCATCATCAACGGTGGAATACGTACCGCAGAAGAAATCGATGAACACCTGAAGCATCTTGATGGTGTGATGATCGGCCGTGAGGCCTACCATAATCCTTGGCTGTTAGCGGAGTTTGACGAGCGTTACTACGGTGATGCCGTTCAGTCCAAGTCTCGTATGGAAGTCATTCAAGCAATGTTGCCTTATATCGAGGCACAAGTGGCAACCGGCGGCCCGCGTATGAACTCGATTGTTCGGCACATGTTGGGTCTGATGAGCGGCCTGCGTGGCGCACGCCTGTTTCGCCGGCAAATGTCTGATGCGAAAGTGCTCGCGTGCGGTGATGCCGCTTTGTTATTGCAGGCGGCGAAAGCCGTTGAAGCGGCAGCGACCTGCTGAAACGGGTGAGGGCATCTGCTTGATGCCCGCCAAATCCTCGCGAAGATTTCGAATTTACGCACTCCAAGCGGTCACGTCATGACAGCCAGGAGAACTTCCCATGAGTACGATCCATATTGATACCGCGAGATCAGCCACCGCGCGTAGCGCGGCATTGCCGGAAACTCAATTCAAGCGACCGCTGTTATCGTCGATCCGCTGGAGCGCCGTGATTGCGGGTGTGGCGGTGGGTATTTCGGTACAGCTGCTGCTGACTTTACTGGAGATTGCAAGCGGCTTGTCCATGACAAGCGTTCAGGAAGGCGAGGTGCCTGGCACTAGCACGCTGGTGTGGGCCGGTATTGCGTTGCTGCTGTCCGGCTTTACCGGTGCCTACGTGACGGGCTATCTGTGCGGACTCAAACGCAGAACAGATGGCATGTTGCATGGTGTGGTGTCGTGGGCAGTGACGACATTGTTGTTCGTCATTCTGGCCACGTCTGCGGGCGGATCTTTGCTGTCGGGCATGTTCTCGGGGGTTGGCGCGGCAGAGAACGCCAGTCTTGCGGCGTGGCTGGTATTCGCGGCCGCTGTGCTGTCGCTGGCCCTGTCCGCAGTTGGCGGCGCACTAGGCACCATGACTGCCAAGCGCGCTGTTTGGAGCGAGGAGGGGGGCACTAGCCATGGCGGCGTATTGGTCGAATCCGGAGGGGTGTAGGCCAGAGCAGCTTTTCCGTGGGGCAATAGCCTCGTGCTAAGATCAGGCGTCGAAATCATCTTCTCAAACCAACAAAAAAAGGAGACGCCATTGAAGATTCGGAAGCTTTCGCTCGCCGTTGCGCTTGCCTACTCATTTACGCCGACTGCGTTCGCGCAGATATCGAACGATACCGTGAAGATCGGTTTTATCACCGATATGTCAGGTATTTATGCCGACGTTGACGGGCCCTCTGGTGCAGATGCCATCAAAATGGCGATCGCGGATTTTGGCGGTACGCTGAATGGCAAGAAAATCGAGCTGGTTACTGCTGACCATCAGAACAAAGCCGATATCGCAGCCTCGCGTGCCCGCGAGTGGTTTGATCAGCAAGGCTTGGATATGTTGATCGGTGGATCAAACTCTGCAACCAATTTGGCGATGGCGAAGGTAGCCGCTGAAAAGAAAAAACCTTTCATCGCGATAGGCGCTGGTACCTCGCGCCTGACCAATGAGGAGTGCACACCGTACACCATTCACTACGCCTACGATACCGCCTCAATGGCGCGCGGCACGGCCGCCGCACTCACCAAGGAAGGTTATAAGGACTGGTTCTTTTTGACGGCAGATTATGTGTTCGGTATGTCGCTGGAGGGTGACGCCACACAGATCGTCAAGGCCAACGGTGGTCGCGTGGTCGGGTCGGTGCGTCACCCACTCGCCGTCTCGGATTTTTCATCGTTCTTGCTACAAGCCCAGACCTCAAAAGCACAAGTACTCGGATTGGCCAATGCCGGTGGCGATACAGTCAATTCGATCAAGGCAGCCAGTGAGTTTGGTATCAACAAGAAGATGAAGATCACTGGCTTGTTAACGTTCGTGAATGACGTACACGCCATTGGTTTGGAAATTGCGCAGGGGATGTATCTGACCGATGGCTGGTACTGGGACACCAACGATGAAACCCGTGCCTGGGCCAAGAAATTCATGGCGCGTAATAAAAAAGCGCCATCCATGCTGCATGCAGCCGACTACTCGGCGACCATGTTTTACTTGAATGCGGTGAAGGCTTTAGCGAGCGATGATGGCGACAAAGTCATGGCAAAAATGAAGTCCACCAAAATCAATGACATGTTCGCCAAGAACGGAGAAGTACGGCCGGATGGCCGCATGGTGCATGACATGAAGCTAATGCAGGTCAAGACGCCCGCCGAGTCAAAGTACCCTTGGGATTATTACAAGGTGCTGCAGATCATTCCGCGTGACCAGGCATTTATCCCCAAAGCCGAGTCCAAGTGCGCGCTTTGGAAGTAGGTCGGTAGCCCTTAGATAACGTCGGCGCGGTCTCCGCGCCGTTTTTTTGCCTTTGGCCCGTGCCCCGACTTGCTATAGCCGGCTCTGTTGCTTCCCCCCGTTCCGGGCTGATTTTGTTTCCCTGTGGCAACTTTGATATTTGCCGACTTCCTTGCATAATGGAAACAATAATTCGAACCATTAGCCGATTATCGCCAAGTTCAGATTGGGCGCATCGGCACAAACCGCATTTACTGCCTTATGCAAGTTTGGCTGCGCCATGCAGAGAAATCAGCCCGCAAGACCTATCTCCGTATCGGGTTGGTCTGGGCCAGCGTCTGCCTGTCGCTAGTTGCTTTGGTATGGTTTGCGGCATTCGCCAAGATCGATCGAGACGAGCAGCAGCTGATCGAGAAACTCCGACTAGACACAGAGCAACGCGCCCGTAACCACGCCGAGCAGCTTCTGCGCACAGTTTCGCAGATTGATCAGCTCTCAATCTCCATCAAGTACCAATGGGAGCAGCGCGGTGTACCGAATGACCTCGAAGAGCAGTTTCGACGCGGCTTATACCAAGAGTCGATGTTCCCGGTCGCGATTGATGCCGATGGTTATGCGCTGACGAATACGCGTAACCTGAAGCGCGGCACGTACATGGGCGATATTGATTTTTTCCAGCGTACGCGTGACAGCGATGGCGGCTACATGCTGATCGCGCCACCGGCTGAGGGACGTGGCGGTCTAAAGGGCAAGCAGATTGTCCGGTTCACCCGACGCATTGATAAGCCCGATGGCAGTTTTGGTGGAGTAGTCTTGATTGCCGTCGAGGTGAATTATTTGCTAGCTTTTCCTGCTGTAGCTAATTTACCGGACGGAGATTTTGTCTCTGCTAGGTT
>VGHX01000116.1 GCA_016868055.1 Betaproteobacteria bacterium | reverse complement strand
CGCCTACAGCACGGGCCTACGGCCGCAGTACCTTGGTAACGCGTGCTGGCTCTTGAACGCGTCGGTTTGGGCGTCGATTCTTTCGCAATCCTCAACAAATGTGTTCCCGTTTGGCGGCGGCCAGCTCTCGAGCGTTGCACGCGACGGTTCAGGGCCAATGGACGGAAACCGATCAACGGTGAACTTCATGGGATTCCCGGTTTATGTAACGGCGTCATGGCCCGTCGCAGCTGCGCCGGCAACCGGCGACCCAATCGGCGTTTTCGGCAACATCGAGCGCGGCTACCGAATCGTGCGCGTCGATACGGTTCCAATGATTAGCGACCCGTACACGGCGGCCGCTAACGGCCAGGTGCGGTTCCTCAGCGAAACGCGCATGGTCGGAAAGATCCTCGACCGAAACGCCATGGTTTCGATCCGTCGCTAAGTCATGTCCGTTTTTAGCCTAGCCGATGCCAAAGCGCACCTACGCGTATTTCACGCGGAGGATGATGCTTACATCACTACGCTAATAACGGTTGTTCAGGAAGAATGGGAACAGGTTACGCACATGCGGCTTGGCATAGTTTCGATTAGCCGTCGTTACGATTTAAAACCGGACGATGGCTATTTCCGATTCGATTTGTACCCCGTCAATACCGCTAATGCTACATGGACCGCCGACAACGGTTCACCAGTTACCCTAACGGCGTCAAAGTTTCGGACCCTCGAGTATTTCAGCATTTACGATGCTCGGGAGGAAATCGATTTAGGAACTATTGCCTTCCCCGGGACGCTAGCGTATTTGACTTCACTGCCAATCGCTAGCGTCCCGGTATCGATTCAACAGGCGTTAAAACTTCGGTTGGCGTATTACTACGCGTACCGCGGCGACGATCCAACGCCGCCGGACTGCGACGGCTACAACATTTTGGCGGCGCGCTGGAGGACGGGCGCCATCCTATGATCGGCTCGGGCCTGATGCGTACGCGTATGCGCGTACGTAGTAGGACGCTAACCGTTTCGGCAACCGGTCAAGCGGCCGTACCGACTGAGGCAACGCTAGTCGATTTGCGCGGCCACGTCCGGACGTCGCAACGTTCGGATGCGCTAATTAATCGAGGCGAAGCAGCTATCGACGATATCGAAATCGTCATACCGTGGTATCCGGGCGTTTTGGTCGGCTACGTCGTCCAGGTCTACGACATTATCGCTAGTCAAACGGTCATTACCAATTATGAAATTATGGAAGTTACCGATGATCGAAATAAGCATCGGCAACTGCGGTTACGTTGCAAGGTGGGAGAAGTGAGCCTACCTCCGCTTGAAGTAAGTTTTCTTGTGGTGGCGGGCGGTGGTGGAGGCGGTTTGGACCGCGCAGGCGGTGGCGGTGCGGGAGGCTTTCGCACCAATGTCGGCGGCGATCTACTCACGCTCTCAGGCGGAGCTTCGTACACCGTGACTGTCGGCGCAGGTGGCAGTGGAGCGGGAGTATTTAATGTAAAAGGAGCAAATGGAGGCAACTCAGCTTTTGCTACCATTACATCTTCTGGGGGTGGCGGCGGCGGCAGCAACGGCAATGAAGCAGGAGCCGCAGGTGGTTCTGGTGGCGGTGGCTTCGGTGATACTGCGCTTGGCAGTGCTGGCGATGGAAATACGCCTGCCACAAGCCCATCGCAAGGCAATAACGGCGGAACCGGAAACAACATCAGTTTTAGAGTAGGCGGCGGCGGTGGTGGAGCTAGTGCAGTTGGCCAAAATGCCGCGAGCAATGTAGCAGGAAATGGAGGAGCTGGAACGGCAAACAGCATATCAGGCGCAAGCGTGACTTATGCAGGCGGCGGTGGCGGCGGCAGTCCATCACAAGGCACTGCGGGAACTGGCGGCGCAGGCGGCGGCGGAAATGGCTCGTTCGCAACCACAACAGAAGGAACGGCTGGTTCTGCAAATACAGGCGGTGGCGGTGGCGGCGGTGGTCTCGTCGGATTTATCGCTGGAAAATCCGGCGGCTCTGGCATCGTCATCGTGCGCTATATCGGAGACCAGCGTGCGACGGGCGGCACGGTCACATCGAGCGGCGGCTACACGATCCACACCTTTACATCCTCCGGAACTTTTGTGGTCTTGTGAAACAAACCTATGGCACATTTTGCACGAGTAAACACGACAGGCAAGATCGATACAGTTATCGTGGCCGAACAATCGTTTATCAACACGCTTCCCGACGCCGTGTCGTGGGTGCAAACCTCGTACAACACGCGAGGCGGTGTCCACTACGACAACGCAACGGGGCAACCGAGCGCGGACCAAAGCAAAGCACTGCGAAAAAATTACGCCGGCATCGGATACACCTACGACGCGCAGCGAAATGCATTCATTCCGCCGAAACCGTTTCCGTCGTGGGTATTAGACGAAACGACATGCCAATGGCTATCCCCAGTGCCGGCGCCTTCCGGTGACTCGTGGACGTGGGACGAAGCAAACCAGGAATGGGTAGCGGCATGAACGTACGCCTTGTCATGTCCCCGGCAACGTCGGAGCGCTGGCGGCTCTACCTAGCGCGGCTAGCCGATCCAAAGCGGTTCCAGGCGGCGCAGCGTCGCGCCATGTCGCGGACGATGAACGGCGTACAAAAGGTGTACCGGCAAGGATGGCAGACGGCGATTTACAAACGCGCGAAACCCAAAAACAGCCATCGCGCCGCCATTAAACGTTCAATCCGAACGCGCGTTTTTGACACTAAAAAAGGGGTAACCGTTGGCGTGACTGGCCTACGCCGAAAACAATATCCCAAAGCGGCTATTGCAAACGTCATCGACCCAGGCTTTCGGCACGTTCGCAGCGGTAAACTTATCCCAGGCAAGTTAGTGCGCGCTCGGGCGCAAAGATACGCAGAAACGCGCGGCCTTATTGAATTTAGGGACAATTTGCGCGCGGGCCTACTCGAAAACGCAAATCGCGCGGCCGTGGGGGCTACCAAATGAGCTTGGCGCAAATCTTATACGCGCGATTGTCGACGACCGCCGGCGTTACGTCGTTGGTAAGTACGCGTATCTCGCCCGATCTACGTAGGGCGGATGGAGAATTACCAGCCATTGTTTTTGAAATTGACCGGGAGGAACGCTTACAGCTACTAGCCGCAGCTCCACGGTATAGCGCCTCGGTGCGGTGTTTGTGCATGGCGGACCAATTATCCGACGCCTACGCTATTGCCGACTCGGTAATAGCCAGTCTAAACGGCTTAACCAATTACAGTCCTAGCGGTTTTCCGCTAATGGTTATCCAGTTTGCTGGTTTGACGGCTAAATCCGAAATCGGCATAGCGCCAGAACCCCCCCCAAACGATACCGACGCTCCGCGCGTCGTGGCGGTCGAATTCTTCGTGTTATTTACGCTTACTTAGGAAACTAAAAATGGCATACACACCCCAACCCGGAAACCAAGCAACGCTCAAACTAGCGGCGACAGCAACGCCAGCAAATGCGCTACACGTTATGGATATCGAATTTGCGATGGAGCAAACCGCCATCGAATCGACAATCCTTACCAATATCTATAAAACGTTTATCCGCGGGCGTTTTAGCGGCCGCATAACCGCTACTTTGGCGGCTACAGCCGATGGCACAGACTTTCAGCGTACGGGCCTCATTCAAGCGTTCCTTAACGAAACTGTACGCGGTAGTCCGGTGTTTATGACTATCGAGGACTCGGGAACGCAATCGGGCGGTACGTCTCAGTCGTACGTCACCTCGGGCATCGTTACATCATGTACCCATACGATGCGCGGCGATGAAATTGATACCGTGCGAATCGAATTCCAGGTAAGCGGAATCTATACGTAATATGGCCGCATGATCCAACCTTCAGAAATCGTACCCCAATGGCGTACCGTCGAATCGAAAACGCTTGGCCGGCCAATACAGGTCAAACGGCCATCGGTAGCGGATGCCGCTATCCCTATCGAGCGTTCATGGATTCGGCTTGTCCGGGACGGCGACGGAACGCCGCTCCTGGCGCCATCGGTCGACCCTACAACGGTCGAGGCGCGCGTAGTCGAGGAAATCGTACGGTTGGCGATGGAAGCGCCAAACCCTACGCCGGCTCCCGAATCGCTAGGCTAATCGGTGAACGCCTAGTGGATTCGGGGGCCGACGCGGGGATCCTCGAGAAGCCAGTACACGCCGAACGCGTCGAAATTCTGTTAGCGGTAATTGCAGCTGCGCTAACGCGTAAGCAACCGAAAGAAATCGCACCATGGCTATTCGATGCGCCTACGGTCGACGCCATGACGCGGGTAGCGCAATTTGCTAATTCTATGAAGGGGATCAAATGACGACCGCAAAGGAAATCCGGTTACCAGTCAAAATTCAAGCGGACGCCGGCCAGGCGACGGCGACGATGCGAAACCTACAGGGTTCGCTCGGCAACCTTGAAAAGGCGCTTGGCGGGCATTTGCGGTCCCAGGCGGCGTACCTCGGCGGCCTTGCTAGCGGGTACTTGAGCCTAGATTCACTGATCGGCGGCATAAAGAAGCTCTACGAATACGGGGTAAAGGTCAACGATATGGCGCGCAACTTCGACGCCAAAGCCATAACGGCCGCAGCGGAAACCAGCATTGCAAAGCTCCAACATGAAATGCGCGTCGCCCAGGCGGTCGGACCTAGCGCAGCTGCAACGGAAATGAAAAAACAGGAATTTTTCGGCCGCGAGGATTTGACGCTTGAAACGTACGCGTCCCGAATGGAATTGGCGTATGAGAGTGCGGTCTTGTTTTTTGCGAAAACGTTAGATAGCACTGCCAAGTTTTTA
>VGHX01000115.1 GCA_016868055.1 Betaproteobacteria bacterium | reverse complement strand
GAGTTCGACCCGGCGCTGCCCGAAGCCGATCTGGGTTTGTACATCGAGGTCCCTGATGGTGTGGGAGAGTTCCTGCCCGCCAGTTTCAAAGTAACTCGTCCGCAGCTCAAGACCACGCTGATGGGCAAGACCGTGCTGGTGGATTTCGGTGAGCCGCTGACCATCAAGACACCCGCACGCTATGCGGACTACATCGATGTCTCACTCGATCCAGTCGAACTCGAGATGCCGGCGATCGACCTCGATATGGCGATGCAGGGCGAGTTGCGTGAGTACACTCCCACCGGCGATGAATACCTGCTGGATCTGAGTGATGATGATCAGATCGAAGCCGTCATCCGCGATCTGCTGCGCTTTATACCGAATGATTACCATCTGAGCGACCCTCGTCTGGCCGGTTCTCTGTTCGGCATCACCTTCGGCGAGGAAGCCACCGATCGCTTCAAGCCGATCACGATTCCGCTCGGCGATATCGCACCCGAACTGGCGAACTTCTCGCTCTCCGAATTGCTGCCTGCCTCGGTGTTTGATTACATTGCACCGTATGTCGACACCTCGTCGTCTGATGGCACGAAGACGGTTTGGGTTAACACTGCTGATGAGGCAGACGTTGAAGACCTGGCGACGGATGACTTGGTTGCCTGGGCAGAAGAGAGCACCCTCTACCGCTACATCGGCGATGAAACTGAACCGGATCTTGCTGCGGTTGATTTCGAAGACGAGACACGTTGGGAAATCGCGCTCGAATGGCAACACACCATCATCGACGGCGAACTTGATCGCGATGACGGATCCGCAACCGCCATGGTCAAAAAGGGTGATTACGTCGCCATCGTTGACGAGAAGCTGATTTATCGCTACCTGGGTGATACCGCGACCCTGAAGCTGGCGGAAGAAGATTTTTCGAACACCGCGCGCTGGGCAGAGGAATACGCGCCACCGGTTGAACTCACGCTGCCGCTGATTAACTTCGGCACCATCGGTGGCGACATTGATATCGTCAACGACCTGCTTGATTTGATTCAGATCATGCCGTCTCAGGTCCGCCTGTTCAATCCGAGCTTCACGGCGACGGTCTTCGGACAAGAGCTGAACCGCGAAGTGCCGCTGGCAGAGGTCGTCAAGAAACTGGGCATTGATTTCCTGACCGCGGGCACCGTGGAAGAGGGCGATGAGGCATTGCCCGATGATGAAGGTGCAACCGCCGGCGCACCTGTGGACGAGGACGCGATCGCTGTAGGCGATGAGTACATCAGCTTCAGTCTGTTGGAGATCTTCCCGAAATCGGTACAAAAAATTCTCGGCTACTTCATCGACAAGGATTCCGGTAGCGCGATTGATCTGCGCATACCGCCGATAAACTTTGGCACCATCGACATGAGTACGCTGGCCAGCGGTGCTCAGGAATTGATGAGCAAGGAGTCGGCCACCGGTACCGGAACCACCACGGGTAACGATGCGCCAGTAACCCCAGCGCCGGACGCTAATGCCGGCGAAGAAGAAACTGCCCCTAGCGACTGGACGGCCCTGACAGAAGCAACGCCTGCAGAGGCGGGTGTGTCCGAGGTTCAGGCAATTACCCTGAAAGTGGACGAGAGTCGCCTCCCGCAAGGGCCCGAGGCGCCACCTGCCACCTTTGTGCTTGCACTGGACAGCGTGGTGACCGGACCGATTGAGGCACTGGTCATCGGCGATCCGCTCAATGAGGTCCAGACGCTCTCGATCACCAAGACCGCTGATCTGGCCTTGCCGCCTGTGCCGCAGGTGGCGAGCAGCTATCAGCTGACCATCAGCCTGCCGTCTGCGGGAACGCCGGGCTCGAGCGAAAAATTCATGGTGTCGGTGGCGGGCGCCGCAGCCGTTGAGGACGCAAGCGTCAATGCGGCGTTCACGAATATACAAAGCACACAGCCACGCGAGATTTATTCAGCGATTGCAAAGCTACTGGGTTTGCAGCCTTACATGCCCAACATGTTACGCAACACATCTTCTTCAAGCGGCGGGGTTGTCACCACCGTAAGCTCCGAGGATTTGCTGGTACGCGCCGAAGTCTCGAGCAGCCGTCAGCAAGTGTTCACGATCGAGCTGTCGGCAGCGGCGAAACAAAAGCTGGGTAACGGCACACTTAGCATTGATCGCCTGATGCCTCGGCGTGCGACCGCCAGCAAACCGATTCCCGTCTACTCAATGCAGGCCAAGGCAGCGCCCGCCGTCCCTGCGCCTGCGCTGGATCTTGGCTACACCGTCGCGCTAGACGGCCGGGATGCGAGCGTGCGTTTCATTGCCCCCGATATGGGCAAAGGCATCGATCTGGGCACTGCGATGCGCACCAATGCCAGCGCGCTGCAGTCCGCACTTGAAAATCTGGTGGGCAAGGGCAATGTCGCTGTCACGAACGGCAGCAACACCAGCAGTGCGTGGAATTTCGAGATTGAATTCAAAGACAAGGCGCAGTCGAAGAACATCGGCCAGCTGCGCTTCACTGCCAACGAAGCAGCTACCGGTCGTCTGAAACTCAGCGCCGACACCCTGACCGATGGCACCAAGGGTGCTACAGCCGAGCAGCAGGCGGCGCTGATTCAGGAGGCGTTGGATGCAGCCCTCGGCGCCGGCTCGGTGAGCGTGGATGTCGACGGCACCAGTCGCTACCGTCTGTCCTTCGCTGGCGACAAGTACAGCAGCCAGGATATTGCGCAGATACGTGCGACTGAAATGACACCGGGCGTGAACGTAAGTGCGAACACGACGTTAGAAGGTGTGGCTGCTAAAGGACCTGCCTATCTGCTTGAGACAGCTGCGCTAACCGGTTATGGTAGTTTCAGTGTCGAAATCGCAGTGGATGGTGTCACGTATCTATCAGAGGGCATCTCCACCGTCATTGATGCGGTAGGCACACGTTCATTCATTGCGGCGGCTAAGCGTGAAGCGGTAGAGGCGGTCGATGAACATCAGCGTCTGACAATTAAGCCGGGAAAAACAGCTGCCGGCAAGACCTATACGCTGAGCTCCGATGGCGGTCAGTCGGCGACGCTGACGTTTGCGGGCGATGCGGCACAAGACGCCGCCGCGATTCAGGCAGCGATTGAAGCGTGGTACGGCGCAGGCATCGTTACGGTGACGCACGATGAGCAGACCAGCACCGACAGCGAATGGATGTTCGATATCCTGTTCCAGGAAGCGCTGGCGGCGACCGATGTACTGCAGATCTCTGCGTCCACGGATGCTGCTGCAAGCGTGCTCGACTTCGACGCCGAGACGGTTGCCGAAGGTGTCGCGGCTGTGGATGCCGACACGCTGGAGTCCATCGGTATTCAGCTCACCTTCAGAGAGGCTGAGACGACCGCAGGTAGCGGATGGATCATTGGGTTTGAAGGTGCACTGGACGCGCATACCGTCGAGAGTGTACGTATTCAGTTGTTGCCTGATGAGCCGGCCTTGCCGGAGTTGCCTGCGGTAGCGACGCGACCCATGGCGGTCGGTGGCGTCGTGGTGCGCAATGATGTACGCGGTTCGGCGCGCGCAGCGATTCTGCGGGCACTGGTCGAAGCAGGTTCCGTCAATGTGTCTGCGACGGATGAAGCGATCATTAAAGCCAATGTCGATAGCACCGCCGAGGCATCGGGTGGCGAAGGTGAAGGTCTGGCGGTTGGCGGTGTGATCGCCACCAACCTCGTGCTCAGCACGGCAGAGGCCTGGATCGAAGATAGTGCGATTGATACGACCGAAGGCGATCTGATCGTAGAAGGTATGAACTCCGCGCACATCGTTGCGCGCAATTCGAGCGCGATGACCTCGGATGGCACCAGCATTGGTGCGACCCTCGCTTTTAATACCGTCGGCTGGGAAGCGCAAAACGTTCTGTTCTCTGCCATTGATGCGCTGGTGGGCAGCCAGATCGGCGATGAACAACCCGCGAAAATGCGCGCGTACATCAAAAACTCCGACATCAATGCAGCTGGCAATGTCACCGTCGATGCGCAATCGGAGGCGTTCATCAATGCCTTCCTGTCGAACGAGACCCGTTCCGAGATGGCGACTGCCCTGGGCGTGCCGGACGCGCCCGATACTTCAAGCTCAGCCGGTGCCGCCTCGTCGGCAGCATCGGCCGGCTCGGCCGCAAGCGGCGCCGCGGCGCCGAAGGCGAAAGGACTCGCGCTCGGTTTTGTCCTGACCAGCAACATGGTCAGCAGTCGTGCCGAATCCTTCATCGTCGGCGAGGGTCGCGAGATCAATACCGAAGACGGCAGCTTGTCGGTGACGTCCAGTGATGACGCGCGCGTGATTTCCAAGATCAATCTCGAATCCGTCGCCGATGGCGAGGAGAGTGAATCCAGTCTCGCGCTCAAGGCACTGGTGAATTACGTCGGCATCAACTATACCGATCGCTCCGGCGAACAGAAGTTGAAAATCGGTGATCGTGTACGCGTCGCCGATGCCGACTATGACAGCAATGACCGTCCGGACACGCTGACGGCGGGCGACCGGGTTGAGCTGAAGACAAGCGTCGGTGGCGGCGAAGCTGATGACATTTATGAATACTTGGGTGACGACGAAGAAGACGTTCGACTGGATGAACAGGATTACACCGATACCTCGCTTTGGAAGCGCGTGCAGGGCGAGGCCGGACAGACCTACATTTTCAAGGGCAAGGCGGGCGAGAGCGAACTCGCTGATGAGGACTACACCGACAGCGATCGCTGGTTCCTGATTGACGTGAGCGACCTGGCTGATGTCGGCTATGCGGTCGCAGGCGAGATCGGTGCAGCGAAAGTCGGTGCCTCGGCGTTTGGCGGTCTGGTGGTGCGCAACGATGCGCGCAGCGACGTCAAGAGCTACATCGAAGATCAGACGCTTGCAATCACCGGCGACATCACCGTCACAGCAACTGAAGCTGCAACGATTGCGGCGATCGACACCAGTACGGTAGCGGCGGCCGACCTTGGTCTGAATGTCGTCATTGCCACCAACACCATCATGGGTAGCACGCAAGCGTGGATGGCGCGCAGTGAGGTCAGCGCCACCGCAGGCACGGACACGGCCGGCGACACCACTATTGCCGCAGAAAACAAGGCCGTCATTCAGGCCGAGATCGACAGCAGCATCAAGGCCAGCACATCAGTGGGCATCACGCTAGCCTTTAATACCATCGGCTATGCGCCGCAGAATCTGCTCTACAACGCGATTGAT
>VGHX01000114.1 GCA_016868055.1 Betaproteobacteria bacterium | reverse complement strand
TTTAGCGGTCGAATGGTGGATTCCATCCGTATCTACCCCGTGGAGTCCAGTCGGGCCGCCAGTGGCCCGCAAACGCGCCCTGCGCCCGCCGACCGCAACGCCCCCGAGCAGCGCCCCGCCAACGCCTTAAGGCCGCCAAACGCGCCTAGAGGCGGTCCGCTTAAGCCGGCTAGGGACGATCCGAGGCCGCAACGTACCCGACCGCTTCCGATGAACGATCCGCCAACGGGCGACGATATCCCCTTCTAGGCCATAAATGCATCCCCTAGCCGATTTGCTAAACCGCCTACGGCGGGCTACTGTCGCCACGCCCGCCCAGTATCAAGCGTTCGAGGCTGAGTACCTAGCGGCCGTGGTAGCCGCCCAGGATGATCAAAGCGGGCCAACTTCCCGGCTACGGTCGCTGTTGCCTGGAGCGCTTGACGCTTACCGCGCGCTCCCGTCAACGGCGCACGGGCCGCCGGCTATCGGCTACCCCATTAGCGACGAATTGGAAATAGCTCGATGGCCCGAGCGCCCGCCGATCATCAATGGCGTAATGCGCGCCGGCGAAGTCGGCCTACTGGTCGGGCCGCCTAAGACCAAAAAGACCTTCATCACGCTCGATTTGGCCAATAGCCTAGCGTCGGGTGGCAACTGGTTACGGGAGTTCACGTGTCCCAACCCGTCGCGGTGCTTAATCGTCGATTGCGAATGCGAACCGGGAGAAATTCATCGGCGACAAAACAAACTGCGCGCAGCTGCACAACGCACAAACCGCTACCGAGGGATCAATACCGACCTGATTTGTTACGCGGCGTTACGTGGTTTGCTTGGACAACGGGAAAGCGTCGACGCCCGCCTAGAGCGCCTCGAATGGACAATTTTGGACGCGCGGGCCGCCTTTGTTATCGTGGATACCGTTTCGGCGTTTCTACCCCTTGAAAACGAAAACGATAACGCCGAAGTATCCGCCATCATGGGGGGTATCCTCGATATTGCGACGCGTACGGAAGCGTCAATTCTGTTGGTTCACCATACCCCAAAGGGCGTAGCCGGCCGCGCAGCTGTTGACATGGCCGCCGGAGCTGGCGCCTGGACGCGGCGCGCCGATAGCGTCATTGCGCTAGGACTCGAGAAAAGCGGCGCCGTTGTAGCGTCGTTTCGCGCGCGTTCGATGCAAACCCCCGACCGCCACGTGATCGATTTCCCAGTCGATGACGGAGGCGTATTGCCAACGGCTAGCCTGTTCCTGGAAGCTGAGAATGACGAATAAAAAGCCCCCGCCGGCTAACGTGGCGCGCTAGGCCGACGGGGGATGAGCGAGAGCGCCGCTATGTTATCGCCGATGCCAGCTACCGTTTAGCCCAACGGTTGTCGGGACACGTCGCCGCCGGCATTTTGGCCTTGGTGGAAAGTTCCGATAGCGGGTTCCGACCACAACCGCACTTGCCGCAGTAGCCGACGGGTTCGCCTGGTTTGCGATGTGGACACGCTAGGCAAGCGTCCAGGCGCGCAACGTAGCGCCGCTTGCTGATTTTTGGCATGAAGGCCCACGACGCCAACGCGCGCAGGAAGCTCCAAACACGTTTCAAGGTTTGCATACCTAATCGGGGGTAAGCCTGGGCGGCAATTTGGCGCGCCGTTAGTTTGGGACGCTCAAGCGCGCGCGCGCGTTCCATATCGGCCGCCTGTTTCTGCTCGAGCGCCGCTAGACGCAATTTTATATCAGGCGGATACTCGTACGGTTTGATCTGTTGCCAATGCTCGCACGTTTGACATTTCGTTACGTCGTGGCCTATCGCGCATTCAGGGGTACGGTCTGCCCCGCGCATACGAAAATTGATACACGTACCGCGCAGTTCATTGTTACTCATGGCGTTAGAGTACCTGCGGTATTCCTAAACCCCTATTACACCACGTGCAATTAAACGGTGCGCCGTCGCATTGATTAGGGTCGGTTGCAAAATCAAAATCCCACAGCATAGCTGCTGGTTCAACTACGACGCCATATTGAATGAGTACTGCGGCCGTCGGGACAATCTTACCGCCAAGTTCGCAAGGCGCACCGGAACACCGGCAAAAATAGTTTCCGCTACCTGGTGGAATTTCTAATTCTTGCACGTTTGATTGAATCTCCCAACTAATAGACGCAATGTTCATGGCCGTTACGTAGCGCGCTTGCACAACTGCCCGACAATCGTCGATGTAATTTACCCGCCATTCGTCGGCGGGATAGCGGCCTTCACAACCGCAACCGCGTTCAGCGCACGACATGAGTTTTCCCGCGCATCCGGGAAAAAGCAATTCATAAAACGGTCCGCCAGCCCAAAAAACTGTATCCGTTAAAATTGTTATTTTGTAATCAGCGCCTAAAAAAGCCTGCAAAGCTTGCGCCATACTTTGTCCGCTTGCCGATTGCGTTATGATGTTGCAACGATGGCCCAAGGACGGAATGTTCGGGTCTTGGTCGCCGATCCCAATGATGTCGCCGGCGCTGGAAATGGTGAGCCATTGAAATACCGGAGGCGGGTCCCAACAACATACTCGCTCAATTTCGATTACGTCCGTCCAGCGTTGCTCATCGTAATACGGACTAGCTGGATCGTTGACGTTGTAAAACGCAAATTGGCCGCCCGTGATTTGGGTTTCGTATTGCGCCGGACACGTGCAAGGACTAACCACCGGGCAAGCTGTGGCGTTACAGTAACCGATGTAATTTGGTCCTCCAATTTCAGTCACACCGACGCTTGGAAAGTTGTTAGTGCATTGTGGAAACGGGTAGCCGGGGATGGGACACGTCCACCCGTTCCATTGAAATTCGTAGCCGTTGGTGGCGTCACCAAATAAACATAGGTAGGTAAGGGTTCCTGCATACGTTAACGCCGTATTTGGACAACTAGCGTATGCACTACTGCAACTAGGACCGGTTACGCATATTGGCGCGCCGCCTGCTTTTACGTCTACGTTAATGGTGTACTTGCACGACGGCGGCCCTATGTAGTTTTCGCATGGCGTAAAATAATAAACAAGGTCCCTAGGTCTTTCAGGTGGCGGATCGCAGGGATAAACGCACGTACCGCACGGCTCACGGCAACAAGCTAATTTAGGCATGGTCGCCCCGCGGTAGCCAGCGCGCTACTAATCGACCAACAACGCGCGCGATGCCTGTTTGGATAAGGATAATGACGACGCCGGCGCAGGATACGGCGATGAGCGCCCACACGAGCAGCTCCGCCCAAAACGGCGTCACGTCGCGCACGCCGGGTAGGTTGTAAATGATTTGAGCGGCGCTTTCGATGATGGACGATTGCTCCGCAATTCCTTCCTGCGCCGTTGTCGTAATGGCCGGCAAATTAGGTTGAGGTTTTTGCGATTCGTCGGCAATCCAAACAAACCGCCCGCGCGACGATGTGGCGTTCGCTACGATTTCGTTAGACGACCGCGCGATTACGCGTTCACTCGAGCAAGCCGACGCGGCCAGGACGACCGCGGCCGCCAGTGCGTACTTACTCGCCTGGCGCACATTCGACACCGTTAGCGCGGTCAAAAACATAGCGGAGGATGCTTCCTTGGTTAGTGGCGTTATCGAGTATCCCATGGCAAAGTACGACTCCTTGTACTGGTGTCAATACTGCGCCGGCCGGCAAATTGGCCACCAATGTTCCGTCGCCAAAATAGAGGCCGCCATGCTTCAATTCGTAGAGGTTCCACGCTACGAATTCCTTGGGAATGCTTGCGTCGACTTCTTGCGACACGTCATCGGATATGCGAGTGTTTGCCGCAAGCGTTAGCACTGGGTCGATTAGCTCTACTTTTTTGACCGTGTAAATCCATCGGTACGCGCCTGGAGCAGGTGTGCTAGCCACAATCTCCGCAAGTAGCTCAATAGGTCGCGTCCATTGGTCCGGAACGGCTAACGCCTGTTGCGCCCCAAAATACGCTTCCCGTTTGTTAGCGGTAAACGTCGCGCGCGCCTTGTCGGTACTGAACCGCTGTTCGTTTTCGATTGTTGCCGCCAGTTTGCCGTCCTGGCCAAATCCGAAAAATTGACGCGGATAGACGTAGCTCATGGGAACGTAGGCGACGGTGTAATAATTTCGGCAAATGAAGTTATATCCATAGTGTTAAAATCGGCTTTGTTGGCGAAAGGTTGCCACCAAAAAGCGGTTTGGAGCTGTTTGACTACCACGGGCGCCGCCGGCCATGGCGGCGACGCCGCAACGGATGTCAATAGCGGCCGGCCGTCCTGGGTCGGTAACGTCACCTGTTCCAAATGTCCGTTTTCGGTTGCCAAAAATCGCAACGTGAACGACCGCCATGGATCCTCGACTATTTGTTCATCCCAACCGACCAACGCTATTTGACCGATTGGATAGTTTAGAAATGTTTGGCTATTACGTTTGTTAAGGAAGGTTTGTAAACTTAGAACAGTTGCCACGTCAAAATTATCTTCGGTATATTTCAAAAACGTAGAATCAAAAAACCCCGTTAAAAACACGTCCGCGGCCCATTGTTTATATGTTTGCGGCGTTCCCCATACGTCCACTTTAGTTCCCGCTATTGCTGATGTGGGCGGCCACGATGCATCGAAATTCGCGGGAACCGTTGTCGGCGCCACGAACCGCGGCCATTCCTGCGAGTAGACGCGTTTCGACATGATCCAATACGGGCGCGTCGGGTTGTCGCTTGTGCCGGTTGAATCGCCCGTAACGTTTGCGGTGTAAAGCATTGACGTGTACGTGGCCGTCAATACGTAAATTTGCGTGTCCGACTGGTCGAGGCGGATGTTGGTACACACAAACCGCGCATCATCCGGATGGCGTTTGCGAAGTACGGGCTTGTTGACGAACGCTCCCGGCGCCAGCTGTTCAATTTGCTTTAGTGTGAGCGTCGTAGCGCCGTCATCTGTAACTACTTGGAATTCGTCAATGAGGGTTGAAACTGAACCCTTTTGGCGAGCGTCTAGTGACCGCTTCCGATGATTGACTTCTAGTATTGCCATTAGGGTTTGCCTCTACTGTTGCGGGCGATTTCCCGTAGGGTTTCAAGCGCTTCAGGCGGGAACACAAGCGGTACGCCGTGTTGCCCAGGGCCGCCGGTCATCGGCGTAATCGCGGCCATTTCGCGCAACGTTGCATCGGCTACCGGCGAATCGACGCGCTTTGGACCGCCTAGCCCGACTAGGCCAGCAGCGGCCCCGAGTAGGTCGCCCGCCATAAAACCCACTTCGTCATAGTAATCGCGCAGCATTCCAAATTGGTTTTCGAAATGTTCGAACAATCCGCCCCAGGTCGGGTTAGCTAAAAACTTGGCAGTGCTATCTAACGTTTTCGCAAAAAACAAGACCGCACTCTCATACGCCAATTCCATTCGGGACGCGTACGTTTCAAGCGTCAAATCCTCGCGGCCGAAAAATTCCTGTTTTTTC
>VGHX01000113.1 GCA_016868055.1 Betaproteobacteria bacterium | reverse complement strand
GCGTTCAATGCACCCGCTCATGGCTGGCTTGCGAGTGCCGCATTACACGCCAAGATGTGGCGCGGCCTGACCCGCAGCTTTGCGCGGGCCAGTTAGCAATTACGGTCCAAAACGGCAAGACACCTTGCCGAGAGCACCAAAGTCTGCCTCAACAACATCGCCTGGCTGAATCGCCACGGGTACCCGACAAGTACCGGTGGTCACCACCTGACCAGGCTCGCAGTTGATTCCAAGCGCTGACAGTTCATTCACTAACCAAGTGAGTGCTAAGCGTGGATCGCCCAACACGTTTCTGCCGAACCCAGACTCAACGCGCTCGCCATTTAAGCGGACTATCACGGCTTGATTCACGTAGTCGAAGTCTCGCCAATCGTCTGCGCCTGGCCCGAGCACAAATAAATTAGCGCACGCATTATCAGCAATCAGCTGCGCCTCGCCCGCTTTTACAAAATCGTTGTAGCGTGAATCAGGCACCTCAATCGAGGGATGCACGCAAGCGACTACATCTAGTACCTCGTCGACCGAGTAATCTGAATCACTTGGCGGTAGCGTGCGTGCAAAACAAAACGCGAACTCAATCTCGGCCACACGCATCAAGTTGTTGTACAGCGTGACACTGGCGCCATCGCGCAAAACACGATCGTTGTACAGACGCCCTGCAAGTGGCCCGTTAACGGCGATATGACGCTGCCCTTCAACGCTGGTGGCTGCGATTTTCCAGCCGAATAAAGCATGCTGCTGGCTCTGCCCGACGGCCTGCTGCACTGCGTAGCCTTCAGCACGTGAACTCGGACGAAAGTCATCGGGTAAGCCGTCACAGCGCGTGCGCTGCTGCCACAGCGCGAGCAAGGCGGCGGCGGCTTGATTAATTTGTACTGCGCTGTACATGCGAAATCTCGGTCATGGTTTGACGGTGTCAGAGGAAGTGTCAGGCGAAGTGTCAGGCGAAGTGTAAGGTGAAGTATCAAGCGAAGCGCCAGACGAATAAGCGCCAGAAGAAGTACCAGCGCGAAATCAAGAAGCCGGCATACGGCGCACCAGGAGTAATGCCAACAAGCTGATCATCGCCATGCCTGACAAGTAGTAGCCCACGAAGGGCAGACCATAGTGGGTGGCCAGCCATGTCGCGATATACGGCGCACCCGAAGCACCCAGAATACCCGCCAGATTAAATGCAAGCGAGGCACCGGTGTAACGCACCTCGACCGGAAACAAACTCGACATCAACGCCCCTAGCGGACCAAAACTTGCCCCCATCAGCGCCATACCAACCGACAGCACAATCACAGTAGAAACACTACCTGCTTGCAGCATCGGGCCGAGCAGCAAACCAAGACAAATCATACCCACCGTACCAATTAATAAGCCAGCAGTACGGCCGCGCTGATCAGAAAACTTTGCAGAAAGCGGAATGCAAATCGCGAAAAACACGGTCGCGATTAATTGCAGTACCAAAAACTCTTGCCGCGTATAGCCCAGGGAGCGCGTTGCCCAGCTGAGCGTAAACACGGTCATTAAATAGAACAGCACGAACTGCCCCATGCCCGTCAGGCTGCCGAGGATCAAAGCACGCGGGTAACGGGTCACCACATCGAAAATAGGTACTCTGACGCGCTCTTGCCGCGCGAGTACCGTACGAAACTCAGGTGTTTCGGCGATATTCAACCGCACATATAAACCCACTAGTACCAGCAGCGCACTCGCAACAAAAGGAATACGCCAACCCCAATCCAGAAAATCTGCTTCGGGTAGCTGCGTTGTGAGCAATAGAAATACCGAGCCCGATAAAAAGAAACCGATCGGCCCGCCAAGCTGCGGAAACATGCCATACCACGCGCGACGTCCCGCTGGCGCGTTTTCAGTGGAGAGCAAAATCGCACCACCCCACTCACCACCCAGCCCTAATCCCTGCCCAAAGCGAAGCACCGCCAGCATGATCGGCGCTGCGATACCCATCGATGCGTACGACGGCAGCAAGCCGATCAGTACGGTCGATAAGCCCATAGTAAGTAAAGAGGCGACCAGCGTCGCCTTGCGACCGACCCGGTCACCAAAATGACCGAATAGCGCCGAGCCCACCGGGCGCGCAACAAAAGCGAGGCCAAAGGTGGCCAATGATTGCAGGGTGGCTAGCGTGCCATCGGATGACGGGAAAAACAGCGTCGGAAATACCAGTACAGCAGCAGTACCAAAAATATAAAAATCAAAATACTCGATGGTGGTACCGATCAGGCTCGCGAAAAGCACCCGCGCAGGTGAGTTCGCTGGCTGCGCGGTAAGCTGCGCAGCAGATTCGGCATTCCCGTCAGGCTGATTATTTGCGGGTGGCTCTTGCATCGTTGTGTATTCGAATTCTTTTTATCGAATGCTGACCATTCAGTATTAATCGCCAATATTCGCGATTATTTTTTATGCTTGTTATGCCGGTGATATCTTTACGCCTGCGATTGAACTATAAACCCGAGGCACCTGGTAGTGTGCATCGTTGATAATGCCAGCCGAGTCCGACAGCGTCAATGTCGATAGCGACAGCCTGGATCCAAGAATTTCATTCAATCATACGGAGACCATCATGCGGCTACTCGCCGGATTTACAGAGCAAATCATCCGCACCAGTGGCGCCAGGATCAAGGTCGCCTACGCCGGACACGGCGAACCGGTACTGCTGCTGCACGGCTACCCGCAAACCATGGCGTGCTGGCATGAGATCGCGCCCAAGCTGGCAAAGCATTACACCGTTGTCTGCGCTGACCTGCGCGGCTACGGCGGCTCATCAAAACCCAAAGGCTTGCCGGACCACTCCAACTACGCCAAGCGCGCAATGGCGCAAGATATGGTCGAGGTGATGAAAAAGCTGGGGCATCACCGATTTCATCTGGTTGGGCATGACCGGGGCGGTCGCGTGGCGCATCGGCTTGCCAAAGACCATGGCGCGTACGTGCAAACACTGACGGTACTCGACATTTCACCCACCCTGAAAATGTTCGAAAGCACCGACATGCGCTTTGCCACCGCTTACTATCACTGGTTCCAGATGCTGCAGCCGCCACCGATTCCTGAGCGGATGCTGCAGGGTATTGTGCCGTTTAATATCCTCGGCATGATTGGTACGGCTAAACCGGATTTATCCGCCTTCTCGAAAGCGGCACTGCGCGAATATGTCAAAGCGTTTAGCAACCCCAAAGCGGTACACGCGAGTTGCGAGGATTATCGTGCGGCTGGCACGATTGATCTGGAACACGACCGCAAAGACAAACGCCATAAATTGAAAATACCACTGCTCGCCCTGTGGGGGAAGCGTGGCGTGATTCATCGATTATTTAATTGCCTTGCCGACTGGCGAGAAGTAGCGACAAATGTGCGAGGCAAGGCGCTCAATTGCGGCCATTTCATCCCGGAAGAAAAACCTGCCGAGACCTTACGTGAAATCCGCCAGTTTTTTGCGCAGCACCCGATCACCCGTCGCTAAGCATTTAATACCTCAATGCTCACCACACTGATCGTTTGCCTTGCCAACTGCGGCCCGGCTACTACCGCCGCCGACGAAATCGGCAAGGTCGCTGGCGGGTATTTGGAGACCTGCCACGAGCTACACTACCTCAGGCGCAGCTACTGCCCCGAGCTGCAAGCGCCAGTCTTACTCCAATGCGTCAATGATATTGAGCGCGAGCTACCGCATAAATTCCGTGCTGAGTTTCGTAGGGGCAGAGCCGTGCTGGAACAACGTTTTTTAAATGAACTGCCTGTTCAAGCTGGAGGCCGGTTCGCGCTTCAGCTACGCGGCGCCAGCGGAGATACTGCTTTGGCGTGCTACAACAGCGCGAATGAACTTAGTCACCGACGGATCAACCTGATGCGACAGCTAAAAATCTTCAGCAATAATCCTTGAGTTAGTTTGCAGCTGCGGCTTTGGCGATACTTTGTAGCTGCGGTTTCTGGCCTTCCTTGCGCGCCGAGCTATCCATCATCAAGTAATTCTTCTCATGATTCTCAGCCACCAGTGATAAATACCGCATGCATGAGATACGCAAGAATGACGATAAATTCTCGACCTTGCCCTGCCGCTCGACGATTTCTTCGTAGAGTTTGCAGATCAGCTGATTAGTGGTCATCTTATCCTTGGCCGCTATACGCGCCAGAATATCCCAGCACAGATTTTCCAGCCGTATGCTGGTGACCATGCCATGAATACGCACCGAGCGTGTACGCTGCTCATAATGAATCGGGTCAGCGCTGGTGTAGATATCACACATCTCATCTCTCCTGCTAATCGGTTGGGCACTAGCACGTCAACCTTGCTCAGCCTGTGCCAACTGTATCTTTTCACTGATTCAGTTAGCATAATTTTCTGGTTACCTTCGTCATGAAAAAAAGCCGCTCCCGACGGGGAAGCGGCTCTGTGCGAGGGCATCTGAGAAATACCCTAGCGACTCGACGATCAGATCGTACGGCTACGCAGACCCTTGGCAATGAACTCGGCCTGACGAATCGCCAATGCGACGATAGTCAGTGTTGGGTTCTCTGCTGCACCAGTGGTGAACTGCGAACCATCGGAGACGAACAGGTTCTTGATGTCGTGCGTCTGACCGTGCTTATTCACCACGCCATCACGCGCCTTGGCACTCATACGGTTGGTACCGAGGTTGTGCGTGGAGGGGTACGGCGGCGTGAAAATCACACGCTTGGCACCTACCGACTCGTAGAGCGCCTTACCTTGCTGGAAGCCGTGGTTACGCATCGCGACATCATTACCGTGATCACTAAAGTGCACGTTCGGGATCGGCAGCCCAAACTGATCTTTTTCAGTCGCGTGCAGTGTGACGCGGTTAGACTCTTGTGGCATATCTTCCCCCACCAGCCACATACCCGCCGTGTTGTCATACGCATCCATCGCGTTCGAGAAATCACGGCCCCAGTCACCCGGGTTCAAGAATGCTGCCAAGAATGCTGGGCCGAGCGACAGTGTTTCCATTTCATACCCGCCAACAAAACCACGTTTTGGATCAAAACGCGATTCGTCTTTTACAATGCCCGCCATGGTCGTGCCACGAAACATGTGAACCGGATTATCAAAGATCGCATAAACCGACCCAGTCATGTGGCGCATATAGTTTTTCCCGACCTGGCCCGATGAGTTCGCCAACCCGTTAGGGAACATGGTGGATGCCGAGTTCAGCAGCAGACGCGGTGATTCGATCGAATTACCTGCCACGCAAACTACCTTCGCCTTTTGGAAGTAGCGGTTGCCCTGGGAATCACCGTACAGCACGCCGGTGGCGCGGCCCTTAGCATCATGCTCGATCTTGAGCGCTTGCGCGTCGGTTCGTACCTCGAGTCGCCCGGTTGCCTCACCTTTAGGAATCTCGGTATACAGCGTTGACCATTTCGCACCCGACTTGCAACCCTGGAAGCAGAAGCCAATCTGCTGGCATGAAGCACGGCC
>VGHX01000112.1 GCA_016868055.1 Betaproteobacteria bacterium | reverse complement strand
GCTCAAGGCCTCCAGGCGCGTACCGGCAATGTTGCTGATGCTGACCGCAGAGTTGTTACCGAGTGCGTTTGCATTTGATGTCTGCACCACACCACCGGTGATGGATGTCGCACCGGTATAGCTGCTATTACCAGTGAACTTGATCGTGCCACCGCTGGCATCGACGGTCGGACCACCACTACCACTAATAGCACCACTCAGTGTGACGCCCACCGAATTCAGCGTCAGCGTGCTGCTGCCGGTATTGGTGAATGTATGCAGTGTGTAACCCGTTGCTGTACCCGAGCCAGTGGTCGTCGTGCCACCGCTACCCGCACTGCCGCCGAGGTAACGCATGATGACCACGCCCGAGCCGCCATCACCGCCTCGAGAAGTTATCTGTGACAACCAGCCACCCGCACCGCCACCACCACCGCCGGTATTGGCAGTACCACTGGTGGCGGTCATCGTGTAAGTGCTTGTCGTTGTCGTGAGTGGCGTGCCGTTACCACCGCCGCCGAGACCACCGAGTCCACCCATCGCACCCGTAAAGTCCGGGTAGCTCATACCGTGAACACCGCCACCACCACCACCACCGTAGTACGAGGCTGTACCCGTGATGGATGAAGCCAAACCAATACCACCCGTACCGCCCAGCGCGTTTACATTGCTACCATTCGTTTGGGTACCCGCATTACCGGCGCCCCCCGCACCACCACCGCCACCGGTAACGAGGGGGTATGCCGTGTTGCCAGCACCCCCCGCGTAGCCCTGCCCGGACGTACCCACGCCAGCCGCCGACCAAGAGCCTCCTCCTCCCGAGGAAACAACGCCACTACCACCGCCTGCCGCTTGGTTTTGCCAGGTGCTACCGACACCGCCACCAAGCGCTGTGATGGCGCTGAGAGAACTTGAGCTGATTGACGAACTACCGCCATTAGTACCGTTGGTGTAATACGGCGAAGTCGGTACCGAAAGGGTGCCTCGACCTCCGGCACCCACCACCACCGCAACACTCGTGTCGTTCAGCGGGTCTATCGTGTTCGACAGCACACCACCACCACCGCCACCACCACCGACGTGCGCACCGCCACCACCACCGCCACCCACAATCAAATAATCGACTGCGGTATCAAGATCGAGCGTGACATTGCCGTTCAATACGAAGTTATTGGCGACACTCGTTACAGCGCGACCAAAGGTCAATCGCGTACCGGTCGCCGCAGTCAACGTGCCAGTACCTAGTGCCGTGTTGTTATACGTGCCAAGGATGCCTGTTGATAATGTGGTGCCACCGCTATAGGTATTTGCATTCGTGAGCGAGGTCGTGCCACTGCCCTGTTTGCTCACTACGCCGGTACCCGAAATCAGGTTCGTCAACAGGTAAGTGTTGCTGCGATTAGTGGCCAGCGTGCCGTTGTTGACGATGTTGCCATTGGCTATGCTGCCCGTGGTACCGCCCGAACCCAGTTGCAAGGTTCCATCACTAATGGTGGTGATACCACTATAAGTATTCGCGCCAGTCAGTGTGAAAGTGCCTGTACCAGTTTTAGTGAGTGCACTGGCGCCTGAGATCACACCCGCATAAGTACTGCTGCCGTTATTGCCACCCACTGTTAAGTCAGCCCCGGTGGACAGCACGACATTACCGCCAGTCGTACCCCCGCCGGCGAGCGAGCCCAGCATCACACTACTGAGCGCCTCCAGACGCGCACCGGCGATATTGCTGATGCTGACCGCAGAGTTGTTACCGAGTGCATTCGCATTCGATGTCTGCACCACGCCACCGGTGATGGATGTCGCGCCGGTGTAGCCGCTATTACCAGTGAACTTGATCGTGCCCGCGGTCGCATCTACTGTCGGGCCACCACTGCCACTGACACTACCGCTTAACGTGACAGCAACGGGATTGAATGTCAGTGTACTGCTGCCGATATTCGTAAAAGAATGCAGTGTGTAACCACTGGCCAAACCGGTACCGGACGTCGTGGTACCACCGCTGCCTGCACTTGCGCCAAGATAACGCACGACGACAATACCTGAACCACCATTACCACCAACGCTTCTGATGTTCGACAAATGTCCACCGCTGCCGCCGCCGCCGCCGCCGGTGTTAGTACCGCCAGCAGAAGCGATAACTACCGAATTCGAATCGGTTCTTGTGGATGGTGCTCCCATCCCGCCGCCACCGTTTCCGCCAGCGCCACCCAGTGCGCCAAAGACGTTGTTCTCGCCGTGTATTGAGCCACCGCCGCCGCCACCAAAGAATTGTGCTGTACCAGTGATCGACGATTCGCGGCCTGCGCCACCTGCACCACCCAGGGCATTCGTATTTGTATTGCCGTTTGCAAAGCCGTTACCGCCAACACCGCCAGCACCACCGCCACCGCCACCACCATATGGGGTGTAGGTAACACCAGCACCACCGGCGAAGCCCTGACCAGCCGTGCCCCCACCTGCAGAACCAAAGCTACCACCGCCACCGGAGCCAACGCTGCTTGAACCTGCATTTGCCGTCTGATGAGTCCAAGAAGAACCAATGCCGCCACCCAGCGCCACCAGATTGACAGATCCCGAAATCAAGCTGGAGGATGAACCATTCGTGCCGCCAGTAACTGTGCCGTAGTTGTTGATTGCACCGGTGCCACCTGCACCCACGACCACAGCCATGATAGTGTCAGTCAGCGGGTCCACAGTGTTTGAGAGCACACCACCACCACCACCGCCACCACCGACGTGCGCACCGCCACCACCACCGCCACCGACGATCAAATAATCAACCGCAGTATCAAGATCGAGCGTGACATTGCCGTTCAATACAAAATTGTTGGCAACACTTGTCACCGCACGACCAAAAGTCAGACGCGTACCGGCCGCTGCGGTGAGCGTGCCCGTGCCGAGCGCCGAGTTGTTGTAAGCGCCGAGAATGCCTGTCGATAAGCTCGTGCCGCCGCTGTAGGTGTTTGCATTGGTGAGCGCTGTCATCCCAGTGCCCTGGTTGATCAACGAACCTGAACCCGAGATCAAGTTAGGCAACACATAGGTATTGCTACGATTAATCGTCAGTGATCCGTTGTTGAAGACATTTCCCGACCCGAGTGAGCCAGTCGTGCCACCGGCACCGAGTTGTAACGTACCGCCGCTAATCGTAGTGGTGCCTGTGTTGGTATTGGTATTAGTCAGCGTCAGCGTGCCCGTGCCACTTTTGGTGAGCGTGTTACTGCCAGTGAGTGAATGACCGAACGAGATATTGCCGTCGCCGGTAAAACTCACATTCCCGTTGAATACCGATCGGTATGCTGGTAAAGATCCACTAGCATCTGTAAGAGTCCAAGTAACACCTACCGTCGCCGAATCGAAGGTCGCACCGAGTGCGCCCACCGTGAGCCCGCGACTACCCGAGGCAGCGTTACCGCTCGCCCCGGAATAGCGTAGGGTGCCACCATTGATGACCAGCGCATTCGCTTGATAGTGACGCTCACCAAGGCCTCCAGCCCAATTCCAAGCACCAAGATCGAGCGTTGCGCCGGAATTTACAGTCGTAATCGCTGTCGCAATATCACCAAATTCTGCACCACTACCACACGTCGCATCACAATAGATCGCGCCACCGCTCGGGATGCGCAAGGTACCCTCATTCACCGTCGTTGGACCGGTATAAGTGCTGATACCTGACAACGACAAAGTGCCAGAGCCCGCTTTAGTCAAACCACCGCTTCCACTGATGACACCGGCAATGTTGCTGTTCGCCGTGTTATTGATGGTGACCGTACCCGAGCCCGTGTTGATGCTCGCTGTGGTCACTGCCGCGCCAGTCACCGACAGGGATGACAGCGCTTTAGTCGCACCGATCGCACCCC
The DNA here is from genome assembly GCA_016868055.1 of Betaproteobacteria bacterium. Classification (GTDB taxonomy): domain Bacteria; phylum Pseudomonadota; class Gammaproteobacteria; order Burkholderiales; family Burkholderiaceae_D; genus Pernthalerella. Next base: position 1,815 of record VGHX01000112.1, on the reverse strand, counting down.
CAAAAGTCACATTACCAGCACCAGCATTGATCGCAAGACCGCTGTTACCGGAGAATGTCTGAGACGTATTCGAAAGCGTAAATCCATTAACGGCCCAAGACTCGTCAACCAGGGTGCCGTCGAGAGCGCCCGTCATGCGGAGCATGACCGAGGATACCGTTGGTGTCGTAATCGCGATACCAATTCGACGATCGAATTGATCAAAGTTACCGCGATTTGATCCAGTCAGACTACCCTCTTGCTCGAGCGTTGCAGAGTAACTGTAGCCGCTAGAAGTACCGCTCACATTACTAAAAGTAACTTGAAAATTGGGGCGTAGCGTAAAGAGATCAACAAATGAAGCGCCACCATTACTGCTTACCTTGACGTTGAAGTACTCACCTGCAGCTCCGTCCCAGGAGTCGACCGCATAAAATTTGAATCGCAAGCCCACCGAGCTATTGGCGAGGTTAGTAAATCCTAAGTCGATTGATTGATTCGAAAATAATCCGAAAGCACGCTGCGATGTATAAAACGATTGCGTTGATGCCCCGGAAACTTGGCTAAACCCGTAGGTGGCTGCCAAAGAATCAAAATTAGCATCGGCTGAAACATCAAAAATTCTCTGAAAGACCGTATCAGCTGCACTATTCACCGCGCCGCTAAAATTAACGTTGCCGCCCCCTGTGTTGATCGTCAACGAACTTGCAACGCCACTGTTGGAAACTCCAAGAAAAGTCGCACCGGCGACATTCAATGAACCACCAGTCTCACCGCTGCGCGCAGTGCTAATGGTTTGACCCGAGGTACCCTGGAATATGATGCTCTCACCATTGAGTGTGATATCACCGCCATTCGTTGTGACGTTTGCGCCGAGGCGAATTTGATCGCCTGACGAATTAGCATCAAAGTCAGAGACTGCAGAAAAACTCAGTCTTCCTCCGGTTGATTGAATCTCCTCGTTCAGAAAAATATTTCGAGCAGCTCTTAAGGTCAACGTACGATCACCCGACGCGCTGTAGTTGAGCGGTGAATTGACGATGATGTCGCCAAACCCGGTGCCACCCAATCCGGTTTGTATCGTCACATTCGTGGATGAGAGGGCTGAAATAATTGAGGACGCAGTGATAAAACTGTTAGTCGCTGATGTGAAGGTGTAATCAGTACCCGAGGAGGAAAATGGTGTTCCGGTTGTATCGGTGCCGATCATGATGTCGAAAGGATCTATCAGCCATAGACCGACACGACCTGCCCTAGCGCCCGCACTAGTACGAATTCCATCGATGAGCACGCGATTACCGGAGGTTTCAATGTTTCCCCCATTCCCCGATAGATAGCCACCATTAGCATTGATGGCGCCATTCACTTCTGTGATGGCATCCGGATTACTGACATCACTCCACAACACTACCTTGCCACCATCACCCGATTGAATTGCGCTCGCATCGATCGTGGCATTTTCATTCATGGTGACAGTGGTCGCTTGACGCAGATCACCGCTGCCCTGCCAATCACCACCCACCAGAATTTTTCCGCCACCGCTATGTCCAGTTGCATTCAACTGCGCGCCGTCATTCAATGTGATGTCTTTACCCGTGATGATAATTTCGCCACCTTTGCCTGCGGGCGCAGCACTGCTGACGTCAATCACATTGCTGTTGGCGACTTTGTTTGCATCGATGCGAACACTGCCGCCATCAGCAACGATGCTGCTGGCATCAATGCGGCCGCTGTTGGCAATTTCGTTCGATGCGCCGAGAACAATGCGACCGCCGGATTTGCTGATGCCGGTGGCGACGACTTCACCGCTGTTGCGAATCACGCCCGAAGCAATGT
>VGHX01000111.1 GCA_016868055.1 Betaproteobacteria bacterium | reverse complement strand
AAATCTTTAGAAAGTAGCATTTTCATAGATTTTAGGTTGCTGAATTCGCAATGGCTGTGGATAACTCCGAGCAAGCGCAAATCCAGCCCCGCGAGCTGCGGTGGAGATTGAAAAAGGGCGTAAAAATCCTTTTTTTTGATCGATCAGTTGTGTGGACCACAGCTCTTTGCCTGTAGACTGATCGAGAGCGATAAAGCGTCTATCCAGCTTACCAAGAAAAAACCTTACCACGGCCGACCGTAACACCACGAGAACCCGGACCGTACCAGCCGCGCTTATGGCTTCCATCTAATTTTGATTGGTAACGCCAAATCTCTTTTCCGGACGTGCCATCAAGCGCGCAGACATTATTGCGAGTGTCGCTGTAGTACACCACACCAGACACAACGATAGGCTTGGCCAAAAGACCGTTACTAGAGCCGGTCGGCGTATGAGTCCATGCCACCTTGAGCTTGGACACGTTGGCGACATTAATTTGTTTTAGGGGGCTATGGCGCCATGCCTCTGGCGATCGATGGTAGAGCGGCCAATCATTTGCCTGATCGGATGCTTTGTCTTATGCGAGCGTAATCGCCTGAGCCTAAAGTAGCATACAAAAAAATAAAGCGGCGTAGTTTGACTTCATAAAATTTTTTATAGATAGTTAGTTCAAGATAGCGCGTTCAAGTATTAAAGCTTCACCTCGTCCAGCAACCCCTGCTTGCGGATGAATGACACGACTTCATCAACCCCTTCGCCTTTTCTTAAGTTTGTGAAAATAAATGGTCGCTCGCCGCGCTGTTTTTTTGCATCGGTTGCCATGATCTCCAAATTAGCGCCGACATGCGGCGCCAAGTCGGTTTTATTGATGATCAACAGGTCTGATCGGGTGATGCCCGGCCCGCCCTTGCGAGGAATTTTTTCTCCGCCTGCCACATCAATAACATAGATCGTCAAGTCGGAGAGCTCAGGGCTGAAAGTGGCAGCCAGATTATCACCACCAGACTCAACAAGAATAAGATCAAGACTCGGAAAGTCTGCGCTCATGCGAGCGATGGCTTCAAGATTTATTGAGGCATCTTCACGAATGGCTGTGTGCGGGCAGCCGCCGGTTTCAACACCCATCAACCGTTCTGCTGGGAGCGCATCAGCACGCAGCAGAATTTCCATATCCTCTTTAGTATAAATATCATTGGTAATAACAGCCATCTCATATTGACTGCGCATTTGCTTGCACAGCATCTCGCACAACGCCGTTTTACCCGAGCCTACTGGACCGCCGATGCCAACGCGTAGGGGATTCGAAGTGTTCATGGGACTCTCAGTGATTAAACAAAAATATTAAGAACGATACAGCCTTGAGTACTGCACCTCATGCTGCATCGACATTAGTGACAGGCCCGGCGTCCAGTTGGATAAGGCATCATCTGGCAGTTGTCGCGCGGTTTGCGCAGCGTGCTCAATCGGTTCCCCCAGTGAGAGGAGCAAACGCTGACCCGCCACTTGTCCCAGCGGGACAGATTTTACACAGGCTAGTACCTGATTCTCGGCCCACGAGAACAGCATACCGAGCAGCGCATCATCATCATTCACCTGCAGTGCAACCGCGGCCGCTGCAAGCGCCGTCGGGAACGGCAATTCCGAGAGCGGCGGTAGCAAGTCAGTCAGCGCTGCTTGATCAGGTACCAGCTCAGGTAATAATTTCCCCAGCGAGTAGCCCATTTGCAGGGTTTCTGCGCGAAACTCTGCGCTATCGCGCGCGGCGATAAAAAAATCAGTCCAGTAACGCACACAGCGCGCGTCTCGCACGGTGAACGCGGCGATCAGGCGCAGCGTAATCGGTGCTTCGAAACGCGCCACGACCTGATCCAGCATCTGAATGATCCAGTCGCGCGCAGTCACTTCATCATGGACCCGACCTGCGTGCATCGCCGCTTCGAGCCCCTGCGAGTAGCTATAAGCACCTACTGGTAATGACTGGCTGCAAAGCTGCAGCAAGTGCAGCAACGGCGCTGCAGGGCGGGGCGCATACACAGTCACTGAGAATCGCCTGGACGATGAATTTTCTGTCGAACTGGAATAGGCGCGAGCGCATGATGATGATGCCCATGATCGCCGTGATGATGATGCCCGCCGCGGTAGGCCCCGGCCTCCGGTTCGAACGGTGCTTGTTCATCAGCGACCATGGCGCCCAGGCCGATCAGCATCTCGCGCAGTACCGCATCCTTGCGGATGCGCAGCCATCCATCGCCGACTTGCGCTTGCGTGTGACGATTCCCCAAGTGAAAAGCGCAACGCAGCAGCGCATGCAGTGAATCACAGCTCACGCGGTAGGTAGCTTCATCTGCGGCACGAATTCGAACGATACGACCATCATCGCCTTTTAATAAATCGCCATCGCGGAGCACAGTGCCACGCACAGTCAGTACAGTCACTTCTTCGCCACTGGCAAGTGTGGCACGCTGACGGCTTTTCTCTCGCAGCTCGTAGGGAAGTACGAGTTCGCCATCGATTTTCGCGGTACTATCTATTTTGGTGTGGAGCGTCAACATAGTTACAAGCATTAAATTTAGATAAAAATTCAGAGTGATTCGATTCCAGACGGTGACTTCAAAACAGAAAGTATCGCTGTGCCATCGGTAAAACTGTCGCGGGTTCACACACCAGCAGTTCACCATCAGCGCGCACTTCATAGGTCTCGGGGTCGACTTCCATCACCGGGGCGTAGCCGTTATGAATCATGTCCGCTTTCCGTAGCTTGCGCATGCCTTTGACGACCTCCACTGATTTATTCAATTTAAGTTTATCTGCAATACCTGCTTTCGATGCGGCCTGCGAGACAAACGTGAATGAGGTTTTGAGCCCGCCACCGAAGGCCCCGAACATCAGCCGGTAATGCACGGGTTGTGGGGCAGGAATCGAGGCATTTGGGTCACCCATGGGTGCAGCAGCGATCATGCCGCTCTTCAGTATCATCGATGGCTTCACACCAAAGAAGGCGGGCTTCCACAACACTAAATCTGCCAGCTTGCCGTTTTCAATCGAGCCCACCATATGTGAAACGCCATGCGTAATAGAAGGGTTTATGGTGTACTTCGCGACGTAGCGCTTGACGCGGTAGTTGTCGTTGCGGTTACTGTCTTCTTTTAAAGCACCGCGCTGCACCTTCATCTTGTGCGCGGTTTGCCAGGTACGCATAATCACCTCGCCCACCCGACCCATGGCTTGGGAGTCCGACGACATCATCGAGATCGCTCCCAGGTCATGCAAGATGTCTTCTGCAGCAATTGTCTCTCGACGAATGCGTGATTCGGCAAAGGCAATATCTTCTGTAATAGCCGGGTCGAGGTGATGGCACACCATCAGCATATCGAGATGCTCGTCGAGTGTATTGACCGTATAGGGACGCGTAGGGTTGGTGGACGAGGGCAGCACATTACCCTGACCCACAGCCGCAATAATGTCAGGCGCATGCCCACCACCGGCACCTTCGGTATGGAAGGTGTGAATAGTTCTATCTTTGAAGGCGGCGAGTGTATGTTCCAGAAAGCCACCCTCATTCAAGGTATCGGTGTGAATCGCTACTTGAATATCCATTTTATCGGCCACCGATAAACAGTTATTGATAGCCGCCGGCGTGGTGCCCCAGTCCTCATGCAGTTTCAAGCCAATCGCACCAGCACGAATCTGTTCTTCCAGTGGTAGCGGCAAGCTGACATTGCCTTTACCAAGAAACCCTAAATTCACCGGGAATGCGTCGGCCGCGCTCAGCATGGAATGAATATGCCAAGGCCCTGGCGTGCACGTTGTCGCAGCAGTACCTACTGCCGGGCCGGTACCACCACCAATCATAGTGGTTACACCGGACATCAGCGCTTCTTCGATTTGTTGCGGGCAAATAAAATGAATATGGGTATCGATACCACCCGCAGTCACGATCATGCCTTCACCAGCAATAATCTCGGTGGCGCCACCAATCGCCATCGTGACATTCGGTTGAATATCCGGATTACCAGCTTTACCGATAGCGGCGATCCGTCCCGCTTTGATACCGATATCCGCTTTGACGATACCCCAGTGATCCAGGATGATGGCGTTGGTGATGACGGTATCCATCACATCTTTATGTGCCCGCTGTGACTGGCCCATACCATCACGAATCACCTTGCCGCCTCCGAACTTCACTTCTTCACCATAGGTGGTGTGGTCATGCTCGATCTCGATGAACAGCTCGGTATCAGCCAGTCGCAAGCGATCGCGGGTAGTGGGGCCGAACATCTCGGCATATGCTTTGCGAGAGATCGTGCTCATCGGTTCGCCCCTTTCAGCTTGCCCATTACCTTGCCGTTAAACCCATACACCTCACGATCACCTGCGAGATCAACTAATTCAACCGTGCGTTCTTGCCCCGGTTCAAAACGCACCGCAGTGCCAGCCGTGATATTCAGCCGCATGCCGTAGGCAACAGAGCGATCAAACTGCAAGGCCGGATTGGTTTCATAGAAATGAAAATGCGAGCCGACTTGAATCGGTCGGTCTCCGCTATTGGCAACTTTGACGGTCGCTGTGTGTCGACCCACATTGAGGGCGATCTCACCTGCCTCAATCAACATTTCACCGGGAATCATGGTTTGCTCCTCACGCTTTAATACCAATATCAAGAACCAGATTGACGAGTCAGATAAAAAACTGCCACGACGATTTGCTGACTCATCAAACCAGCATTTAAGGAATCGGATCGTGCACGGTGACCAGCTTGGTACCGTCGGGGAAAGTCGCTTCGACCTGTACACCGGGAATCATCTCCGGCACGCCTTCCATCACATCCTCGCGCGTGAGTACTTGTGCGCCTTCAGACATTAACTGAGCAACTGTCTTGCCATCGCGAGCGCCCTCCATAATGGCCGCAGAAATCAGCGCGATTGCTTCCGGATAATTCAGCTTGAGTCCGCGCGCCTTTCTGCGTTCGGCCAGTAAGGCGGCAGTAAAAATCAACAGCTTGTCTTTTTCACGCGGTGTCAGCTCCATTGACGCTCCTTCATTATTCGTCTGCGTGTATTCACCTACGTGTTCCAAATGCGCAGTTCAGTAGATGCTCGACCCAGCATCGCCGGCCGCAAAACACGCCAAGCGGATAGCATGACCTGACGCGCATTTTCACTAGCGTTGCCCAGATACCGGACCATTAACAAAGATTTCATGTGGGTTGCGCCAAACTTGGCTTGCGGCTCGGCCCACGGCGCTACGGCAGCGCGTACTTCATCAATCAGTGCGCGTTGAGACGGTATGCCGACACACAGCAAGCTTGCGCACACTGAATTGCCAGCCAAACCGAGTGGCCCGTTAGCATGGGCGCTGCCCGCAAGCAGGACTCCTTGTTCCAACCATAGCGGCCTATCGTCAACGGAAACTTTGTATGTCTGCCTGACTTGGCCTTGTGAAAATCTTTCGCCCGACGCAGTGCGACCGAAGCACAAGATTTCACAACCGATAAATCGCGCCGAGTTATGCAATGACACTTGGGTTTCTAACCCCACGTCGGCTTGATCAAAAAATATAGTCTCTTGCGGCAGCCATTCAATCGCTGCGCCTGCGTCTGCCTTTAAATGCACGCGTTGCCGGGCCAGCCGCCCATTGGCGCGGTACCACTTGGCAGCGCCCGGGGTGGAAATCAGGACGTGTGCGTCTTGTTCTGCCTGGATATCTATTTCAAGCGTGTCTCCACCCACAATACCACCTGGCGGATGAACAATAATTGAATGACAGCAGCGGTCGCCTTCCGGGTACAGCGGTTTTTGAACCAGCAGTGGCCCGTGATGTTGGCGACGCATCAGTCGCGTGCTACCGGCGGACTGACTGAAAATAAGTGAGAGATT
>VGHX01000110.1 GCA_016868055.1 Betaproteobacteria bacterium | reverse complement strand
AAGACCGGCGATTTGGTAGGTGACGCTGACAGCGAAGACCCCGTTGTGTATCGCTACATCGGTGACGATGACACCGTAGATCTTAGCGAAGCAGATTTCACTAAAACTGATCTCTGGGAAAAAATCAGCGAGCGCTGGAACTACCAGACTGATAACCCGTTAGCGGAACTGGCTACCGATGAGATGGTGCTGGTTCCATCAGGGCAGGGCAGTCAGCTCTATCGCTACCTTGGCGATGACGACGAAATTCATCTCGGCCGCGCGGATTACAGCGATGACACGGTTTGGGAAGCAGTCGATACCTTCCGCTTGCCCGAAGAAGTCAAAGTCAGCCTGAAGTCCGGCGACATGGTCGATGCTTCGCAATGGGACTTCACCACCGAGGACGGTGAGGTCGATGTACTGGTCGGTGATTTAGTTGCTTCTTTGGATGGCTTCAAAGTCTACCGTTACCTGGGTGTGCCCGTTGAGGTACCGGGTGCGCCGATAGGCACCGAGCCCGTGCTTGATCGTCTGCTGGCCACCACGATCGATCTGAGCGCAGTCGACTTCGACACCGATGAAGCCTGGGAAGAAGTGCTGGCATGGCGTTTCGTGATTGCTGATGACGCACTCGACTTCAATCCGGAACTGGTGCCAGATCCGGCCGCGATCACTACCACTGATCCTTACGATCCGGATAACGATGCGGAATTCGTGTTCGTAAAAGAAGGCGATCTAGTTGCGCTAGCCGACGAAGGTGTTGTCTACCGCTTCCTGGGTGAGCGGCAGGCAATGGATTTGTTGACGGCAGATTTCACCGACACCGATCAGTGGGTGCGCGAGCTCGGACGTGGCTATGTCTATTCTGGTCTGACGGATCTTGCTGTCGCGGACTTCACCGACACCGATATCTGGAAGCGTACGTATTTGCACACTGTCGATCCGGCGACGAAGACCACGGCTGCGGTGAAGATGAAGACTGGCGATTTGTTGGATCTGTCGTCGGCTGCAACGGAACAGGTGTATCGCTACCTCGGCGACGGCGGGACGGTTTATCTCGGCCAGACGGATTTCGATGACGCCGATATGTGGCAGACCGTGCAGTTGCGCCGCGAACTGGTGAAGGCGGAAGCAGAGGCAGAAGCAAGCGCGGAAGAAGAAGGCGCAGCGTCCGACGCCACAGCGGATGGTATTGCATCGAGTGCCACCAATGGCACCAACAACACAACCGAGGCGCCAGTAGCTGAGCCTACCAACACCCGCGTTCAGTTGCGCGCCGGACAGCTGGTGCTAGCGAATACTGCCAGCGGTGGCAAGGTCGTGCACGAATTCCTTGGCCTGACCGATCTGGGTGCTGCCGACTTCCGCGATACCGAGCTGTGGACGGCGCAAGCACTGACGATGGCGTCTCCGGTAGAAGAGGTGGAGTTCGATCTGTCGAGTGGTGAAGATCTGATGATCAAGATCACCAGTGGCGAGCATGCTGGGCTGTACCGCTATCTCGAAGACCGTGATACGGATGGACGTCGCGACAACAAGATTACGGTCAATCTTGCTACTGCAGATTTCAATGACGACTCTGTGTGGGAATGGCGCTATTTCTTCACGCCGCCCGAGAGCAGTGTGGTCGATATTGCCAAGGACGATTATGTGATCGTCGAAGGCGACGAGGGCGATGAGGTTTATCAGTACATCGGTCGCGCACCGGCTGACGGCTTAGATCTTGCCGAAGCCGATTTCGGCGACGACAAACTCTGGACCCAGATAGATGCACACCAGGCGCCCGAGGCAGATGCGCAGGAAGTTGCTATTGGCCAGATGGTCGGCTTGATGGACGAAGAGGGACGAAGTACCTCGTATCGTTTCCTCGGCAAGGTTGATCTCGACGATGCCGATTTCGCTGACGACAGCGTCTGGGAGTCGTTGAACGCGCATCACGCGGGCGTGCTGGCCGCCGACTTCGAAGACCTCGAAGATGATCAATCCGTCATGGGCGTCGAAAAAGTCGTGCGCAACGGCGATATCGTGCGTGTGCCGAGAACCGGCAGTGACGATTTCTACCAATACCTGGGCACAGATAAAGCGATTGACTTGCTCTCGGCGGATTACACCGACACCAAGGTCTGGAGCAAGCTGAAGTTGCGCGATGCCACAGGCAGTGTGACGCTGGAAGAAGGAAACCTTGTGCGCGTGGCCGGCACGGGCGAAGAGCCGGATTCCTTGTATCGCTATCGTGGTGTGACCAATCTCGCGCGCGCCGACTTCAGCGACGATACGCTGTGGGAAGAGATCGAATCCGGTAAGAAATTACGGAAGGGCGATACCGTTGAAGTCGCGGACGATCATTCGTTCGGTGGCGAAGCTGGTGCGGTGTATGAATACATCGGAAAAAATAATCGCCGTGCCGACCTGAGTCAGGAAGACTTTACCGATGAGGCGCAGTGGGAGCGCGTGCTGCCAACGCTTGAAGTGTCGGTGATCGAAGAAGGCAAGCGCTGGAAAGTACTTGATGCCGATGGCAAGACCTATACATTGTCAAAGAGCGGCGATGCAATGTCTGTTAGCCGCAATAGCATCAATGCGGTGTCGGTAGCTGCTTCAGCGGCGCTTGGATTATCTGGTGGCGGAAATGGTATCGCGGTATCTGGCGCGGGCGCAGTGGCGGTCAATAGCGTTAGTGGCTCAACCGATGCCCTGCTGCAAAATAGTACGGTCACAAGCGCTAAGGATGTAAGCCTCTCTGCCAATAGTGAAGCGAATATTTCAGCGACGATCGCTTCCTTGTCCATCGCCGTAGGCGCCGGTTCGGGCAATGGTATTGGCGCATCGATTGGTATTTCGATCGCGCGCAACCTGATTGGCCAGGAAGGATTCGGCAAGGTCGGTGAAGCAGCCATTGCAACGGTGCGCGCGCTATCAGTTGACTCCGATATCAGTGCCGCTGAAACACTGGCGCTGACGGCCAATGCGCGTCAGACCATTGATGCGTTGGTCTTGTCGGGTTCGGCAGCCATCGGCGCCGGTGCGGGTAATGGCCTCGCCGCCAGCGGATCTGGTGTCCACGCAGAGAACCAGATTGGCACCCGGGTACACGCGGGCACAGAAACACGTGCCATCGTTGGCGTTCGTGTTGCTGACATCGAGGCCGGTGATGTAACGGTAGAAGCCACCGATACATCGCGCATCAAATCCTTCGCGGGTGCCGCATCGGTTGCGGCAGCACTGGGCGGTAACGTGGGTGCTGCACTGTCGATTGGTGTGACTATTGCTCGCAACACCATCGACACGCGCGTACTGGCGAGCCTTGCTGGCGCCAATCTAGAGGCTAGCGGTGATGTTACCGTCAAAGCGACCTCTGACGCCAGTATTGATGTGGTGGCGATTGCCGCATCCGTTGCTGCAGCTTTGGGTAACAAGGTGGGTGCGGGTGTGGCCGGTGCAGGTGCGTCGGCACTGAATGTGATTTTGGGCGACACGCTAGCTTCGATTGATGACAGTGCGCTGAGTGTGGTTGGTGCGGTTGATGTCAATGCGATAGCTACCAACGTTATTGACGCCTCTATCGTGTCGGCCGCGCTAGGTATTGGCGTGGGCGGCAAGGTCGGCGTGGGTGCGTCGATTGGTGTATCCATTGCGCGCAACTACGTCGGCTTTGATCCGTATGGTTATGCCGGTGTAGTGACCTATACCTCGGGTAAAGATGATCCATCGAAGATTGTTAAAGGCAATGTAGTTCGCCTCGGGCCGCGATCGGGTGCACGTGCCAATGAAGTGTATGAGTACATCGGCAAAGATGATCTGATCAAAAAAGATGTGAACAAGGATGGTGAGCTGGATGACCTGATCCTGTCGCAGGATTTTGCCGATTCAAAAAAATGGAAGGCATTGGCTAATCCATCAGCCAATTTAATTCAGGCCACCGTGACCCGCTCTGCGATCGATGCGCAGGACGTCTCACTGCTTGCTGACAATCTTCAGATCATTGATTCCACAGTGTTCTCTGGTTCGGTGGCGGCTTCAGGTGGCGGCATGGCCGGCATCTCCCTCTCGGGCGCTGGTGCAAGTGCGCTCAATCGTATCGGTTCACAGACCGATGCTTATATCGCCAACAGTACAGGCGACGGCATTCAGACCACAGGCGACATCAGCATCCTGGCGCGCGATGATGCACGCATAGAATCGAGCGTGATGGCCGTCTCAGTAGCTGCCGCTTTCGCAGGCAAGTTTTCGGTCGCTGTGGCGATCGGTGTGTCGACTGCAGAGAATGTGATCAGTAATAGCGTGACGGCACTGGGTGATCGGGTCGTGCTGATTGCGGGCGGTGACATTCTTGTCGATGCCAGCGATCAGTCGGTGATCGATTCCGAATCGACCGCAGTCGCGGTCGCCATTTCCGGCAGTGCATTCGGTGTCTCAGTGGCGGGTGGCGGCGCGAATTCCTACAACACGATCAACACCCGCATCAAGGCGGCGATTGATCGAAGCACGGCGCAGCCGGTGACGGGCAGCATCGCCGGCTGGAGCGAAGCAATCGCCGGCGGCAATTTGACCGTGACGGCCTTGTCGATTTCGGAGAGCCAGGCAGATGTGGTTGCGGCAGCCGCCAGCTTTGGTCTGATTGCAGCGGCGGCGGCCGGTACAGTTGCCGAGAATCGTCTCTCGCCGGTGGTCGATGCCTTCATCAGCAGCACCGAGGTCGAGGTGACCGGCGATGTGATCATCAAGGCGGACGGACGTCAGATCGCCAACGCCGATGTGGCCTCGATCGCGGTCAGTAGCGGCGCCTCGGTAGGTACATCGTCGGTTACCACGACTGATGAGAGCATCATACGTGCACGGATCGGCGACGACGTACGGTTACAGTCAGACGTTCTCAGTATTGAGGCATTGGCGCGTGACGATATTCTTCAGAATGCGCTAGCTGCGAGTGGTGGTTTGTTTGCCGGTATTGCTGGTGCGATGTCAGAGTTGACGATTGCAGGTACCACAATTGCCGGTCTGGGGAATCGGAATGATTTGTCGGTGGGCACATTAGACCTGCGCGCGAAACGCACACAGGATTTCGATGCGACGGCAAACAATCTGGCCATCGGCCTTTTCGCGGGCAGCGGTGCGTCGTCGACCACGGTGGTGACAGGTACTGCAGACGTCTTGGTCGGGACGGGCACGCAAGTAACCGCCGAAAACATTGTCATCAGCTCGATCAACAATGCTTACAAGACCGAATACTCGGCAGAGTCACCCACGCTGAGATCCACCTCGGCGGGGGCTCGTGGTGTTGATGTGCTGTCCGCTTCGACTGAGCTCGGTAACGCCAGTCGCAAGTTCGGTGCGAACGTACGCATCGGCGAGGGCAGTTCGATGACGGTGTCGAATGAGGATCGGGGTAGCTTCAATATTGATACGCTCGCCGACATCAAAATCATTGACAAGGTACGTGTCGATGGCGTGGCCGGACTCAAGATCACGTATGCCAACGCGACGCAGAATGCCAATGTGGTGTCCAACATCGCTGTCGATGGCGCAACGCTCCGCAACCTGAGTGGCGATCTCGCGTTCTCGACCAAGACGAACGCCAACATGATCGCTGAAGCGAATACCCTGACGCTAGCGGCGATCGGCGGTGCGGCAGCTTCGGCATTAAGCACGTTGAACGCCGATAACGCGATCCTTCTGAACAACGCCAGCCTGGTGGGCGACGATGTGAAACTCTACGCCGGTCAGGATAGAGAGCGTTCCAGCGGCATCATCAATGGTCTGGCCGAAGCAAACATGACGCTGTTCGCGCTGTATGGCGCCAGTGTGCCGATTACCCAGATGACCATCAACGAGTCGAACCGCGTTCGTCTGGATGGCACCTCCTCGGTGCGAGCCGTCGGCGACGTGGACATGATGGCCGAACAAGGCATTGGTGGCAGCGAGCGCGCCGAGACTGATGGCCTGGTCATCAACGTCAGTTTTATTCCGTA
>VGHX01000109.1 GCA_016868055.1 Betaproteobacteria bacterium | reverse complement strand
TCCACAGGCACCTTCTACCCCACAGCCTCGTCTGCAACTCAGTCTGAGATTACCCAAGTCTTGCGCCCTTTGTGCGAATGCGGCGGCATTTTTACCACCCATATGCGAAACGAAGCCGAAGGCCTCATGGCATCCATCGAAGAAACGATTCAAATCGGTCAAGGGCTTGGTGTTCGCACGATCATCTCGCACCACAAATGCGCTGGTCCTTTGGCCCATGGGCAATCGAAGCAAAGCCTCGCGCGTATTGAGCAAGCAAGCAAATCGATTGAACTTGGCTTTGATGTTTACCCCTATGAAGCCTCGTCGACCATGTTGCTCGCTGACCGTGCAAAGTTATCGCGCAAAACTATCATCACCGCTTGCCAACGCTTTCCTGCGTGCGAAGGACGCGACTTTGATCAGCTTTGCGCCGAACTGAACTTATCGGCAAGTGCATGTGCTGATTATCTTGGGCCCAGTGGCGCTGTTTACTTCACGATGGATGAGGCCGACGTCGACCGAATTGTCAGTCATCCTCAATCGATGATTGGTTCGGACGGTATTCCCTTGCAGGGCAAAGCTCATCCGCGCCTTTGGGGAACCTTTCCGCGTGTACTTGGCCGCTATGTGCGGGAAAAGGGTTTGCTGACATTGCCACAGGCGATCCGAAAAATGACCGGACTTTCTGCTGCGCGTTTTGGACTCGACCGCGGACCGATACCGCGCGGGCGGATTTGCCTTGGCGCCGCTGCCGATTTGGTGCTCTTCGATCCTCAACAGGTACTCGATATCGCCGACTACGAAAATCCCGCAAGACCTAGCCAGGGGATCGAAGCCTGCTGGGTGTCCGGCCAGCGGGTATACACCGGAGCCCGCTTAGCGCATGCTGAAGCGGTAGCAGCTGGATGCAGCGCTGCAAGGCCCGGCCAACTGTTAAGCGGGCGTTCATAGCAGCTCATTGGCTCAACCAAGGCCTTGCTGTCTTCAAACCTCAGCTTTCATTAGCCTTGTCGCTTTTCTTCCGATTTGCAACACCCGAAATCACATGCCCGGCAGGCGCAACCCGGGCAGCCGACTCGCAATGACCTGTTTGGTCATCAAAAAAGAAGTCCGGTTCAAAAGCCTTCAAAAAGCCGCCTTTGTCGAGACCACCTAAAAACATCGCTTCATCCACCTCAACGCCCCAGTCGAGCAATGTGCGAATAGCCCGCTCGTGGGCAGGTGCACTACGCGCTGTGACCAGCGCTGTTCGCACGCGCATGGCGCTATGACCATATGCTTGCAAGCGATGGAGTGCTTCTAATAAGGGCTTAAAGGGTCCACCCGGAAGCGGACGCGCAGCATGTTCACGCTCATGGGCCTGAAAGGCACCCAAACCCTCGCGTTGAAAAACCTGCTCGCTTTCATCGGAAAACAGCACGGCATCACCATCAAAGGCAATCCGCAATTCATCGGGATGGGCCACCGAGGCTTGTACTGAACTCGGGAAAACCCGCGCAGCCGGGAAACCAGCTTCAAGCGCTTCACGCACATCTTGCTCGTTGGCCGACAAAAAGAGGTTGGCCTTTAAGGGCTCAAGATAAGGCCAGGGCCTTCTGCCTCTGGTAAAAACGCCTCGCTCAAGGCGCAAGCCCATTTGCTGCGCCGAGCGGAAAACCCGCATCCCTGAAACAGGATCGTTGCGCGAGACCACCACGACTTCGACCCGCCTTTGCGCATCCGGCGTTTGATCAGGATCGAAGGCGAGCAGTTTTCTGACCAAGGCAAAGGCCACGCCAGGCTTAGCAGCCTTATCAAGGCGTTCGCGTTGGAGTGCACGATAAGCGCGGTCATCGCTTTGTTCGAAGATGCGATTTTCTTCCTCGAAGTCAAACACCGCCCTCGACGATAAGGCAACGACTAACTTGTTATCTAAGCTAACCATGATGAACGACTATACTTCAGCAGCTCGGCTCATGGATTTTTTTCGACAAGAAAGCAGGCTTTATGGCTCTTCAATGTGGGATCGTCGGACTACCAAACGTTGGTAAGTCCACGCTTTTTAATGCGCTTACCAAGGCGGGTATCGCCGCGGAAAACTACCCCTTTTGCACGATTGAACCCAATGTGGGCATCGTAGAAGTACCCGATGAGCGCTTAGAAGCACTCGCTAGCATCGTAAAGCCCGAGCGGGTTTTACCGGCCACGGTTGAGTTTGTCGACATCGCTGGCCTGGTTGCTGGCGCAAGCAAGGGCGAGGGCTTGGGCAATCAGTTTCTTGCCAATATCCGCGAAACCGATGCAGTGGTTCATGTGGTGCGCTGCTTTGAAGACAACAATGTTGTGCATGTTTCGGGGCGGGTCGATCCTTTATCAGATATCGAAGTGATCAATACCGAGCTTGCGCTCGCAGATATGGCAACCGTCGACAAGGCTTTGCTTCGCTACGCCAAAGTCGCACGCTCAGGTGGCGATAAAGAAGCCATGCGACTCGTACAAGTGCTTGAAAAGTGCCTGCCCGTGCTCAATGAGGCCAAGCCCGTGCGCTCTATTGACCTTTATGATGAGGAAAAGGCCCTACTCAAGCCGCTTTGTCTGATCACTGCAAAACCAACGATGTATGTAGCCAATGTCAGAGATGATGGCTTTAAGGACAACCCGCATCTTGAACGCGTCATGGCACTTGCTCAGTCAGAGGGCTCGGTCGTCGTACCTATTTGTGCGGCAATCGAAGCTGAGATTGCCGATATGAGCGATGAAGACAAGACGGTGTTTCTCGCCGATATGGGTATGACAGAACCTGGGCTTAACCGGGTTATTCGAGCGGCCTTCAACCTGCTAGGGCTGCAAACTTACTTCACGGCAGGTGTGAAAGAAGTCCGCGCCTGGACGATTCGTAAGGGCTATACCGCTCCTCAGGCCGCGGGGGTCATTCACACCGATTTCGAACGCGGCTTTATTCGCGCCGAAACCATTGCCTATGCAGACTTCGTGCACTACAAGGGCGAAAGCGGCGCCAAAGAGGCTGGGAAGATGCGCTTAGAGGGCAAGGACTACCCGGTTAAAGACGGTGATGTGATGCACTTTCGGTTTAATGTCTAAACAGAACAACGAGTTCCGGCGGATTTCACCGGACAAGAAAAACCCCGTTTAGCTCAGTACTTGCGGGGTTTTTTGTTCCTTGTTGATCCGCGTTGATCCGTTGCAACCCGGGTATAAACCGGGTACGCTTCTGGGTATGGAGTCAAAACCGGGTATCATAAAACCGGGTATAGCTCGAACCCCGGAGATATGACCATGCTGACCGATACACAATGCCGCACTGCTAAGCCCAAGGACAAGCCCTACAAGCTGTCAGACGGCAAGGGGCTGTATCTGGAAATCAAAACCAACGGGGTGAAGGCGTGGCGTTACCGCTTCGAGTTGCGCGAAGGCGACGTCGCAAAGGAAAGCATCTTTGCCATCGGCGACTACGCCGTTGCACCCAGCGGCGAAACTAAGGACGAGGGGCGGGCAAGGCGGGCCGGGCGACGATTTACTCTGGCCGAAGCGAGGGATGAACGCATCAAGGCTCGGTCACTGGTCAAGCAGGGAATCAACCCGGCGCACAACCGGCAGCTTGAGCGCATCAAGCGAGAACAGGAAAGCGCAACAACCTTCGAGGCCGTAGCGAATGAATGGCTGACCTTGAAGGATTGGGAAGAAATCACCAAGAAGCGGCGGCTGGACATGCTTACTCGCGTGGTGTTCCCGAAGATCGGATCGCTGCCGGTAAAGAGCATTACCCCAGCGCACATTCTGGATGTGCTTAACACGTCGGCAAAGAAGAACGGCTTGACCGTTGCGGCGGAAGCCAAGCGTACGATGTCCGGGATCTTTGAATTGGCAGTATCCACTCTTCGGGCAGAGTCCGACCCAGTCTATCCGGTGCGCAAGGCATTGCCGGCCAACAAGACCCAGCACAAGCGCCCTCTCGATTCCGCCGAGATCGGCCAATTGCTGCGTGACGTGGAGGGGCATAGTGGTCGCCATGAAACCATAACTGCGTTTCGCCTGATGTGGCTGACACTTTGCCGGCCGAGCGAAGCCGTTGAAGCACGGTGGGATGAATTCGACCTCAATGCGGCGGTCTGGAGGATACCGGCTGAGCGGATGAAAAAACGCAAGGAACATACGATGCCGCTGCCGACGCAAGCCGTCGAAATGCTGCGGGCGCTGCACGGACTCACCGGCCGCCATGTCCATCTGTTTCCGCATCGCGATGACAGGACAAAACCGATGGTCTCGGCATCATTCCGGCAAATGCTGAATGTGTTGGGCTGGGGCAAAAAGTACAGCCCACACGCGACCCGCACCACTGGCAGCACCCGGCTGAATGAGTTGGGGTTTTCCTCCGATTGGATCGAGCGTCAGCTAGCTCATGCCGAACCGAATGCCGTGCGGCGAACGTACAACCACGCCGAATACTTGGGCGACCGCGCCAAAATGATGCAGCAATGGGCAAACATGCTGGATACCTGGAAGAAGGGCGACGATCACGTGACGCCGATCAAGCGGGCGGCAGCGTAGAGATTTGCCGCGCCTAGCCCGACGGGCGAAAACCGGGAAACCCTTGCCCGGCTGGCGCGGCATCATATTCAGGGTTGATGCGTGAAAGGGGCGCAGACATGGAAAGTCTGGATTACTGGCGGCTATGTGATGAGCTAAGCATCATCCAGGCTGCGTTATTGCTTGTCGAAAGTGACCCGAGCGGCGAAAACGGGTACGCCGAAAACTGGCAAATGCACCAAAGGCCGCACGGATATGAAGCTGCCAAGACGGCAATAACCAATGCCTTCCGGCGTGGCGCGATCAAGGGGCGACTGATCCCGAACTACGAATACGACATCAACGGAAACCAATGTGGTGCTATCGATGATTCGATAAATCTTGTCGAGTCGCGAGTAGAGGTTAAATCCCTGCGGGAGTGGCTGGAAACCCGAGGCATCCGCACTGGCTTTTTCTTCCCGACGGCAACCATCGCACCAGACTATCTTAACCCGAAAAATCCCCGCTATGCCCCAAAGTTGGCGGCGGCGGTGCGGGCCTGGCAGTCCGTGATCGATGCGGGCGGCAAGCATCCGAAACAGGCTCTGGCAAAATGGCTGCGGGAACATGCGGCAGAATTCGGTATGACTGACGATGAAGGGAAGCCGAACGAAACCGGAATCGAGGAAGCCGCGAAAGTGGCGAACTGGCAGCCCGGCGGCGGCGCACCCAAGACCCCCGGCGAATAATCCACCCACCCCCAAGAGCCTCGCCAATACTGGCTTTCGCGGCTGGCACGGCAGTGAATCTACCCACCCCCGACCGGTGGAACCCACCCACCCCACCCCCATTTTTCTGGGCGGGTTTTCTGAACCTGCCCGGCTATTAGGATCAATGCCGGATACCTAAATTGCGTCTGTCGGCCAGCGATGGCCATACATAGACAGGAGCAATCAACAATGAACCAACTTCCCGAAACCGGCTTTCTTCGATTGCCGCAAATCATTGGCGACCCCAAAGCCGAACCGCCAATTCCCCCAATTATCCCAGTAAAGAAGTCCTGCTGGTGGGATGGCGTTCGTTCAGGACGCTTCCCCAAGCCGGTGAAGCTCGGCCGCTGCACTATGTGGCGCGTCGAAGACATTCGTTCTCTCATTGCGTCTGCATAGGGGGGATCATGTCAAACAACACCAAAGCCTTCGAATGCATGGGTTCTATTCTGGCCCGGTTGCCATTCAACATCAGCCTAAAGAACATCTACGGCGGCGCGATCACCGAGGAAGAAGATGATGATCTTTGTCACGCCTTGCAGGCTTCAGTGTCTGCACTCATTCGAGCGCGGCAGTATTACGAACTCGAAGAGGAAGCCGTCGAAGCCTGCGCGGATGGGTTCGCTCAGGCGCTGACGCGCATCGTCGTCGGCGCACGGATAGAGCGTAAGCGCCCTCTGCAGACGATGCAGGTTTATGGCCACACATGGGAACTCGTTTTTGATCCTGGCCCCAAGACTGAACATCTGCGCACTGA
>VGHX01000108.1 GCA_016868055.1 Betaproteobacteria bacterium | reverse complement strand
TCACGGCCAGCGTCAATCTGCTCTTGAATCAGTCGCTTCGAGGTACCGTAGAAATTGCCATGTACCTGTGCTGATTCCAAAAACTCGTTATGTGATTGACGCTCTAAAAATTCAGCCTGGTCGATAAAAAAATACTCTTTGCCGTTCTGCTCGCCAGGGCGTGGCGCACGCGTTGTAAAAGATACAGACAGCAGAATATCGGTCTCTTGCTCGAGCAGCGCACTCACCAGAGACGATTTGCCGGCGCCTGACGGCGCGGCCACAATCAAGACACTACCGGCGCTGGGTTTGCTTGAGCTCATGCAAGTTACTCTAGATTTTGAACTTGCTCGCGCATTTGTTCGATCAGCAGTTTCATTTGCATCGACGCATCCGAGAGTGCTTTAACAGCCGCCTTGGAACCCAGCGTGTTAGCTTCACGGTTCAGTTCTTGCATCATGAAGTCCAGGCGCTTACCAACCTGGCCGCCTTTCTTCAGAATCTCGCGGGTCTCGGCAAGATGCCCAGACAAACGCGTCAGCTCTTCAGCGACATCAATTCGAATGCCGTACAAGGTCACCTCTTGCCGTACACGCTCGTGCATCTCTTCGGTCGAAAGCAACGGCTTGCCATCAGCCACCGCCAAACCGATCGCTTCGCGCAAACGATCAATCGCCTTTTGCTGAAACTGCTCGACCGCAGCCGGTACTAGCGGCGTAATGCGCTCGACAATCGCCTCGATCTCATCAATACGCGACAGCAGCATGCTTGTAAGTGCCGCACCTTCACGCTGACGCGACTCAATAAATGCCGCTAAAGCCGTTTTCAGTGTTGCCAACACATCGGCCTGCAACGTATCCTGGCTCAGCTGCGCCTCATGCAACACACCCGGCCAGCACAGCAGCTCTTTCACGCTCAGCGGTCGCGCATCAGGAAACGACGCAAGCACGGATTGCTGCGCGTTTTGCAGTGCTGACAGCAACTCGTCGTTAGCCGCCAGACCAGTGACGCGCTCTTTGCGCCCGAAAGAAAGCCGGCACTCGACCTTGCCGCGCGAGACACGGGCAGAGATCGTCTCGCGCAGCATCGGCTCGAGCATGCGCAAATCATCATTGATGCGAAACTGCAGATCCAGGAAGCGGGAGTTCACGCTTCTGATTTCCAGCGTGATGCTGCCGGCCTCGCTGTCACGGTTGCTGACCGCGTAACCGGTCATACTGCTAATTGTCAAATCCAACCCCTGTCTTTACAAAAAGGCAATTCATCCACACAATCGCGCCCCGGGATATAGCGCACAGTTAATACATCGGATGGCCACTCAGAACAACGCAGCTCTGCCCGAGGGTTTGGAACTTGGCGGATACAGGATTGTAAAGAAGATTGCCGTCGGTGGCTTCAGCATTGTGTATCACGCCACTGATCAAAACGGTCAGGACGTTGCCATCAAAGAGTACCTGCCAATAGCGCTCGCCAAGCGCGGCGAGGGTCAGCTGATGCCGACAGTCATGCCCGAGCATACCGAGCTGTTTCGGCTCGGTATGAAATTCTTTTTCGATGAGGGCCGCGCGCTCGCTGCCCTGACACATCCCAACGTGGTACGGGTTCTGAATTTCTTTCGGGCGAATGAGACGGTGTACATGGTGATGGGCTACGAGCGCGGCCGATCACTACAAGAGCATATCGAGCGTCGCAAGCACAAGGGCGTAAAGCCATTGGTGTCCGAGCGCTCGATTCGCATCGCCTTCGCGCAAGTCATGGATGCGTTACGCGAGGTTCATACCCACAAGCTGCTTCATCTTGATCTCAAACCGGCCAACATTTATTTGCGCGGCGATGGCACACCGATCTTGCTGGATTTCGGTGCAGCGCGGCAAACCTTGCACACCGACCTCTCCACACTGCACCCGATGTACACACCAGGCTATGCCGCGCCTGAGCTGCACGCCAAGCGTGAGCTAGGTCCATGGACCGATGTGTACAGCATCGGCGCGTCGATCTTTTGCTGCATGCTTGGGCTACCGCCGCAGTCTGCTATCGAGCGCAAGCGTGATGATCATATGGAAACCTATTTTCACGAGCTGGAGCGTTTGTATTCAAAAGAGCTGATCGCTCTCGTACGCTGGAGTCTGACGCTAGACCCATTGAAGCGGCCGCAAAGTGTCTACGCATTACAAAAGATGATGCGACCCACCGAACTATCTGCCGCTACCAGCACCCAAATAGCTAACGACTCAAGCGTGCCGCAGGCAAAAGACACCAGCAACCCATCGAGTTTGTTGTCTCGCTTTCGTCGGCAGGGGCGCTAGCCATGCGTTTTGCGGTGTACCAAGATAGCCATGTCGGTGGCAGAGCAAGTAACCAAGACCGTATGGGTTACTGCTTCACGCGCGAGGCGCTGCTGTTGCTGCTGGCGGATGGCATGGGCGGTCATCAAAACGGCGAGATTGCCGCCGCGCTTTCACTGCAGACCATGGGCGCGCTATTCAAAGAACGCGCAACGCCCACTTTCAACGATCCCTCAAGCCTGCTTGACGAGCTGATTTATGCCGCGCATCAGTCCTTGCTTCGCTACCGCGCAATGCACCGGCTAGCCGACACACCGCGTACCACCATCGTGGCCTGCGTGGTGCAGCAGGGAAGAGCGTGGTGGGCGCATTGCGGTGACTCTCGCCTGTATTGGTTGCGCGGTGGGCGCATACTGTCTCGCACCGTCGATCACTCGCATATCGAGCGCCTGATCGCGCTTGGCAGAGTCTCGCCACACATGCGCGCCAATCATCCAGAGCGCAACAAGCTCTACAACTGCGTTGGCGCGCTAACCCTGCCACAGATCGACAAAGCCGCTCCAGTCAACCTGCAGTCGGGCGATCAGCTGCTGCTGTGCTCGGATGGCTTGTGGTCGAGTATTCGTGAGCATGAGCTGGCCTACCGCTTGTCGGTGGCGCCGCTTGAGCAATCGGTACCCGAGCTAGTCAGTCAGGCCGCGCAGACGGGCGGCAAAAACGGCGATAATGTCACCGCGCTGGCCGTGACCTGGTTAGACAATCTGCACGATCCCAGCGAAAACCCGCTAATGACCGACGCGCTACCGCATGACAGGGTGATCACCAGCATCCACCCATCGGCGATGTAGCTTTTGTTTCTGTAGCCAGCTTCAGTATTGCCGAGGAACCCGTGCCAACACCCCCAATGACGCGTCCCAGTGGGCGCGCTCCGAACGCACTGCGCGAGGTGACCATCACCCGCCACTACACCCGTCACGCCGAGGGCTCGGTATTGGTGGCATTCGGCGACACGCGGGTGCTATGCACCGCCAGCATCGATGAAAAAGTACCGCCGTTCTTGCGCGGGCAGGGCAAGGGCTGGCTGACCGCTGAGTACGGCATGCTGCCACGCTCAACCCACACCCGCATGGATCGCGAGGCCGCCAAGGGCAAGCAGTCGGGCCGCACGCAAGAGATACAGCGCCTGATTGGTCGTTCGCTACGCGCCGCGTTTAACTTGGAAGCCTTTGGCGAGCGTACCCTGCAACTTGATTGTGATGTTATTCAAGCCGATGGTGGCACACGCACGGCAGCAATAACCGGTGCAATGGTCGCCGCCTATGATGCTTTTAGTACGCTGCAGCAGCGTGGCGCGATCAGTGCCATTCCGCTTAAGCACTTTGTTGCTGCGATATCGGTCGGGGTGTACCAAGGCTTGCCCGTGCTGGATCTGGATTACGTCGAAGACTCAGGCTGCGACACTGACATGAACGTGGTGATGAACGACGCCGGTCATTACATCGAACTGCAAGGTACAGCTGAGGGCGACGCCTTCGATCGCACCACCATGAACCAGCTGCTCGATTTAGCCGAGTCTGGAATACACACGCTGATTGCCCAGCAAAAATCCGCACTCGGTATCGCCTAATCGAATGTTAACTACATGCTTGACGCTGGAACTGCTCTTCGTACGATACCCAGGTGACTAATCGTATGACGCAAACACTGGTGCTCGCATCAAACAATGCAGGCAAACTCGCCGAGTTTGGGCAGCTATTAGCGCCGCTGGGTTTTGACCTCAAGTCGCAAGGTGATTTACATATTCCTGAAGCCGAGGAGCCGTTCGGTACTTTTGTCGAGAACGCGCTGGCCAAGGCGCGTCATGCATCGCTAATATCGGGTTTACCGGCGCTGGCCGATGATTCAGGTATCTGCGTACCCGCGCTGGGTGGAGCGCCTGGAGTGCAATCCGCGCGCTACGCGGGCGAGCCACGCTTGGACGCCGCTAATAACGCCAAGCTTGTGCATGACATCGCTCGGTACACCGACAAATCAGCCTACTACTACTGCGTACTGGTGATGGTTCGACACGCAGCCGATCCCCAACCCATCATCGCCGATGGTACTTGGCACGGCAGCTTAATCGAGCAACCGCGCGGGCAGGGCGGCTTTGGCTACGACCCACATTTCCTTTTAACGCGTCTTGGTAAAACCGCTGCTGAGTTATCTGCAGAAGAAAAAAATACGCTATCTCATCGTGGACAAGCGCTGCGGGCCTTATTAAACAAGCTCGCATGATCCCGATTCAAACTGAGCCACTTCAGAGCGTGCCGCGTCGTGTGGTTGACACCTACCTCAAGCCCGGCATTCTGAATCTCGCTGCGTTACCACCTCTGTCTTTGTATGTCCATTTTCCGTGGTGCGTTCGCAAGTGCCCGTACTGCGACTTCAACTCGCACGAAGCAAAAGGTGATATACCCGAGCGCGAGTATCTTGACGCGCTCCGTACCGATTTAGAGCAATCACTGCCGCTCATTTGGGGCAGAAAAATCGTCAGCGTTTTTATCGGAGGTGGCACGCCAAGTCTGCTTAGTGAGCAAGGGTTAGATCGCTTGCTTTCCGATATTCGTAGTTTGCTACCGCTGGATGCGGCTGCAGAGATAACGATGGAGGCTAACCCCGGCACGGTAGAGGCCACACGCTTCAAGCAGTATGTTGCTAGCGGAGTTAACCGATTTTCTTTAGGCATACAAAGCTTCAATACTAAACATCTTCAAGCGCTGGGGCGTATTCATGATGCCAACGAGGCAATGCGCGCAGTAGAGATTGCGCTCGCCTGCACTGATAACGTCAACCTTGATCTGATGTATGCGCTGCCTGATCAGTCTGTCGAGCAAGCGCTGGATGATATCGAGGCGGCTTTGCGTTTTGAGGTTAGCCATTTATCGCTCTACCACTTGACGCTCGAGCCGAATACGGTATTTGCCAAATACCCGCCTGCGCTGCCAGATGATGATGCAAGCGCGATCATGCAGCAGCAATTACAGCAGCGCATACGCGAGGTTGGGTTTCAGCACTACGAGGTATCCGCCTACGCAAAGCCGGCACACCAGTCGCGACATAATCGTAACTACTGGGAGTTTGGTGATTACCTGGGTATTGGGGCAGGTGCTCATTCGAAGATTTCTTTCCCCCACCGTATCATCCGACAGGCGCGGTTCAAGCAGCCTGCGAGTTATCTGCAAAACGCCAGCAATGGCAGCGTGATTCAGGAAGAGCACGAGGTAGAGCGCGCATCGCTCGGCTTCGAGTTCATGTTGAATGCCCTGCGCTTGACCGAAGGCGTGCCGACTCGGCTGTTTGTTGAGCGAACAGGCCAGTCAACCCAGAGCATCGAGGCAGCGCTGCAGCGCGCCGAGGCAAAGGGGCTGCTCGTGGCCGATCACCAAAGCATTAAGCCCACCGCACTGGGGCAGCGTTTTTTGAACGACCTGCAGCAGATGTTTTTGCCCGATTAAGCTGCGCGGCAGAAAAACTGGGCTGCCGGGCAGGGGGCTTGGGTATAATGCGCGGCGTTGTTTCCGGGGAAGCGTGGCCGAGTGGTTTAAGGCACCGGTCTTGAAAACCGGCGAGGGTTTACGCCCTCCGTGAGTTCGAATCTCACCGCTTCCGCCAAGATGTCAAGCACCTCTTGGGCATTCTTGAAATTTCTCAGAAAGTTCCCGCAAAAGTTCCCTCACCTGTTTATTGATGTAGCCGCGTGGTCGCTTAGCCATTGCTGATGGTTTACTT
>VGHX01000107.1 GCA_016868055.1 Betaproteobacteria bacterium | reverse complement strand
ATGTTTGAGTTCATCACGCCGCTGGCTGATATGGGCGATAAAGTGACCAAGCTGTCGATGGAAATCGGTATGAAGGCCTTCATGAACCGCGATGAGGTCGGTGGTGCGGCGGTGCCTTATCTGAGGTTGGTAGGTCATTTGGTGTTCGCGTATTTCTTTACGCGCATGGCAAAGATCGCGCTGGATAAACAAAAAAGTGGCGATGACTTTTATATAGCGAAGCTGGCGACTGCACGCTTTTACTTCGCGCGCTTATTGCCTGAAACCGCGATGCTGATTCGGCAGGCGAGATCGGGTGTGAAGAATCTAATGGAGATGGATGAGCGCTTGTTCTAATGTGTTTGAAAAATTCTGGATCCCTGCTTTCGCCGGGATGACGTTGTAATGAGTCTGGATTTATAGATGATGGCCCTGTTGCTTAAGAGTTATAGAACGACTGCGCTGCAGCTGCCGACTTTTGTGCCGTCATTCCGGCGGAGGCCGGAATCCATTGTCGCGTAACGATGACAACTATCAGGAGTTCTGTTTCGTGAGTAATTTCATTGTAAAAAAAGTCGCTGTGCTCGGCGCGGGTGTGATGGGCGCACAAATTGCCGCGCACTGTATCAACGCGCGCGTGCCGGTTGTTCTGTTCGACTTGCCCGGCAAGGAAGGCCAGCCGCGTAATGCGCTTGCGATGCGCGCCATTGAGCAACTTAAAAAACTCAGCCCAGCACCTCTGGCGGATAGCGCGCAAGCCGAGCTGATCGAAACCGCAAACTTTGATGATCACCTCGATAAGTTGCTGCAAGCGGATCTGATCATCGAGGCGATTGCCGAGCGCATGGACTGGAAGCATCAGCTATACGCAAAAATCGGCGCGCATATTGCACCGCATGCGATTTTTGCGACCAATACCTCCGGCCTTTCCATCACCGAGTTGTCCAGTACGCTACCGGATGAATTACGCAGTCGTTTCTGTGGCGTGCACTTTTTTAACCCGCCACGCTACATGCACTTGGTTGAGCTGATTCCGACGTCAGCTACACAGCCACACATCCTTGATCAGCTAGAGACGTTTTTAACCAGTACCCTGGGTAAGGGTGTGGTGCGAGCGATTGATACGCCGAATTTCATCGCGAACCGCGTCGGCGTATTTGGCATGCTGGCCACCATGCATGAGGCTGAAAAATATGGCCTCAGCTACGACTTGGTTGATGATCTGACCGGATCAAAGCTCGGTCGCGCGAAATCTGGTACTTTCCGTACCGCTGATGTGGTTGGTCTGGACACCTTGGGTCATGTAATTCACACCATGACCGACAAGCTGCCTGAAGATCCTTTTCACTCTCTGTATCAACCGCCCGCTGCGCTAGCCAAATTAATTGCTGATGGCAAGCTTGGGCAAAAAACCGGCGCGGGGTTTTTCAAAAAAGCAGGCAAAGATATCTTGCGCTATGACGCTGCGAGTCATGACTATGTGGCTTCCGGCGCGAAAGCGGATGAGCTTGTTGTTCGCATATTGAAAGAAAGAGATCCGGCGAAACGGATCAAGGCGCTGCATGACTCAACGCACCCGCAAGCCCAATTTCTATGGGCGATTTTCCGCGATAGTTTTCACTATATCGCGGTGCATCTTGATTCCATCGCTGACAATGCGCGCGATGTCGATTTTGCTTTGCGTTGGGGCTTCGGCTGGCAGCAAGGGCCTTTTGAGTTATGGCAGTCCGCAGGCTGGCAGCAAGTTGCGCAATGGGTGAAAGACGACATTGACGCCGGCCATGCGCTATCGAGTGCGCCACTGCCTGCGTGGGTATTTGACGGTCGCGATGGTGTGCATACGGCCGCGGGGTCTTGGTCGCCGACGCGTAAAACCTATGTGCCACGCGCTGACTTACCGGTCTATGCGCGGCAGTTGTTCCGTGCGCCACTGCTCGGGTCTAACACGCCGCATGGCCGCCATGCAGGCACCACGGTGCATGAGGATGATGCAGTTCGTTTGTGGCACCAGAACGATGGTGTACTGATTTTTTCGACCAAGACCAAGCTGCATGTCCTGGGGCCTGATGTCATCGCTGGCCTGGAGCGCGCGATTGATGAGTTAGAGCAGAACTACCGCGCATTGGTGATCTGGCACGCAGATGCTGCCGAGGGCGGTGCGTTTTCTGCGGGTGCTGATCAGCAGTCCATGTTGCCACTCTTTATGTCGGGTGGTGCGAAGGCGATTGAGCCGTTTGTCGCGCGGTTTCAAAACGCGATGATGCGCGTGAAATACGCCAATGTTCCAGTAGTCGCTGCGGTGGGTGGTTTGGCGCTGGGCGGTGGTTGCGAGTTGATGATGCACGCGAGCCGACGGGTTGCGTTGCTGGAGTCGTATGCCGGCTTGGTCGAAGTCGGCGTGGGTCTGGTGCCGGCAGGTGGTGGCTTAAAAGAAGCAGCACTTCGCTCTGCGCGTGAGGCCAAAGGGAATGACATTCTGCAGTTCCTGAAGCAGCGCTACATGAATGCAGCGACCGCCGCAGTATCAAAATCTGCGATGGAAGCAAAGAAGATGGGCTACCTGTCCAAAGGCGATGTGATCGTGCTGCATGCGCATGAGTTGTTGCATGTGGCAATCACACAGGCACTGGCTTTGGCCGATGCGGGCTACCGTCCGCCTATCGCGTCGCTGATTCCTGTGACCGGGCGCTACGGCAGCGCGACGATTAAAGCGCAGCTGGTGAATATGCGCGATGGTGGTTTTATTTCGGCGCACGATATGCATATCGGTGAATTAATTGCCGATGTGGTGAGTGGTGGTGATATCGAGCCGGGTAGCCGTGTGTCCGAGCAGTGGCTGCTGGATCGCGAGCGCGCTGCGTTTATTTCCTTGTTAGCGCATCCGAAAACGCAAGAACGCATCATGGGTATGCTACAGACCGGCAAGCCAGTGAGGAACTAAGGATTGAATATGAGCAAACAACTACAAGACGCCTATATCGTCTCCGCAATCCGCACGCCAATCGGTAAAGCACCGCGCGGCGTGTTTCGACACATGCGCCCTGATGATCTGCTGGTGCATACACTGAAAGCTGCACTGGCGCAGGTGTCGGCACTCGATCCTGCAACCATTGAGGATGCGATCGTTGGTTGCGCGTTTCCCGAAGCCGAGCAAGGCTTGAATGTGGCACGCATGTCCGTGCTACTGGCAGGTTTGCCAAAATCGGTGGGTGGCGTGACGGTTAATCGCTACTGTGCTTCTGGCTTGACGGCAGTTGCCATGGCGGCTGATCGTATTCGCACGGGCGAGGCGGATGTGATGATCGCTGCCGGTGTTGAGTCGATGTCGGTGGTGCCGTTAATGGGTTATCACCCATCATTCAACGCCGGTATCTTCCGCGATGAACATATCGGTATGGCTTACGGCATGGGTCTCACCGCAGAGAAGGTAGCGCAGCAATGGAAGATCACGCGCGAGGCGCAAGATGCATTCGCGGTCGAGTCGCATCGTCGTGCCGCTGCAGCCATTGAAAACGGTGAGCGCGCAGAAGAAATTACGCCGGTTGAAGTGATCGAAAAATTTCCGAATCTGGCGACCGGTGAAATTGACATCAAAACCCGCACCATCACCCAAGATGAAGGCCTACGCGCAGACACGACGCTCGAAGGGCTGGCGAAACTGAAGCCGGTATTTGCTGCGAAAGGCAGCGTCACTGCCGGTAATAGCTCGCAAACCTCGGATGGTGCAGGCGCCTTGATTTTGGTGAGCGAGAAAATTCTCAAGCAATTCAATCTCACGCCCTTGGCGCGCTTCATGTCATTTTCTATCCGCGGCGTGCCGCCCGAGATTATGGGCATTGGCCCCAAAGAGGCTATACCTGTCGCTTTGAAACACGCTGGCTTGACCCAAGACCAACTCGATTGGATCGAGCTGAATGAAGCCTTCGCAGCACAAGCGCTGGCAGTGTGCAATGACCTTGGGCTCGATGCAGCGAAAGTGAACCCGCTGGGTGGTGCGATTGCCTTAGGCCACCCACTTGGCGCCACTGGCGCCATTCGCGCGGCCACTGTGATTCACGGGCTCAGACGCCGTAACTTAAAGTACGGCATGCTCAGTATGTGCGTTGGTACGGGCATGGGTGCAGCAGGCATCTTTGAAAGGCTGTAATGAGCGTACGCGTTAGCGTTGAACAAGCGATTGCAACTATCGCCTTCAGTCGCCCCGACAAGAAAAATGCCATTACGGCTGCCATGTATCAAGCGGCAGCAGATGCCCTGACCGAAGCAGAATCGAGTGATGGAGTGCGCGTTATCGTTATCACAGGTGATGGTGACGCATTCACTGCCGGTAATGATCTGGAAGATTTTTTGCGCAGTCCGCCGCAAAGCGATGACACGCCGGTATCGCGATTCATGCATGCCCTGCGCGTCACCTCAAAACCCGTGGTCGCCGCAGTACCCGGGATCGCTGTCGGTATTGGTACTACGCTACTGATGCATTGCGATCTGGTGTATGCCAGTGAACGCGCAAAGTTTGCGATGCCGTTTACGCAGTTGGGTTTATGTCCGGAATTTGCCTCAAGTGTGTTGCTGCCGCGATTAGTAGGTTATCAGCGCGCTGCAGAAAAACTGTTGCTCGGCGAGCCTTTTGATGTGCAAGAAGCCGAGCGCATGGGTTTGGTAAATCGTGTTCTACCTGCAGAAGAACTGATGCCGTTTGTTCATACGCAGGCCAAAAAACTCGCGGCCCTGCCTAAAGAATCGCTGCGCATTACCAAGCAGTTAATGCAGGCTGATCTGCAGAGCGCGGTCTCGGGCGCTATGCAGACCGAAATCCAGCACTTCACTCGGATGCTCAAGGGGCCTGATGCCAAGGAAGCCTTCTCGGCATTTTTGGAGAAGCGTAAGCCAGTTTTCCGCTAATTGAATCAGCGGCGAGCAGGTAGAATGGCGGCGTGAAGTAGCCCAGACAGTCGCTGGCGATCGCGATATCGCGGGAGGAAGGTCCGGACTCCACAGAGCAGGGTGACGGCTAACGGCCGTCCGCCGTGAGGCGCGGAATAGGGCCACAGAGACGAGCGTATTTAGTTACGGTGAAACGCGGTAACCTCCACCCGGAGCAATTCCAAATAGGCACGCATTGATGTTGCTCGCGGAGCGTGCGGGTAGGAAGCTTGAGCGCCGGAGTAATCCGGCGCCTAGAGGAATGACTGTCACGCTGGCCGCAAGGCCGGTGCACAGAATCCGGCCTATCGGGCTACTTCACATTTCTTATTTATTGGCGTGCGGGTGCGTGCAGTATCAGCTCGTCGAAGATCGCTTTCGCTTTGTCGGGTCGCACGTAGCGGGCAATGGCTGTTGCTAGCAAGTTGGTGACCTCAAGCGGTAACGACGGCAATGGCTGTGCGCCTCCTCTCTTGGCCTCGTCTTCGATCAGCTTGTACATTGCTCCACTGGCAGCGGCAATCTTGGGTTCTGAGGTCAGTTCTCGGCTGAGCGCGAGTGCTTCGTTCAGTGCCGCGCGAAATTTCTGTTCTGCTCCACTTAAGTTTGGATCATAACGGAGTTGAAATTCTTTAATCCGACTCGAATTCCTGACCAGATTCAGTAGCCGGTCTTGTAGCTGATGGTCTTCTACCCCGCTTTCGCCCAGATAGATTTTCTCTAATTGCGAATCCTTTTCCAGAAAGTCGAGTAGTAGAGCATCCACTAGTACAAAGCTAAGATTTACTGAGGTCAGGTTAGGAAAATTTACAGCGGTTTGAAGGAATTTGATCACGGAACTGAATTCATTCCAATTGTTGGACAAAAAAACCCGCGTCTAGGAATGATCCATGCACCACCGATATGTTGTAGTCGTGGGTTTGGCTTCAATGCTGACAGAAACGAGTTCCGATTTTTAGTCTCCATGGGTAGACTGCCCACATCAACAGAGCTCAAGGTAGGGTGTTTTCCAATGAGCTCAGCCAGAGAATCATGTGCGTCAAAAAACATCCATACTGGCTTTGGCAAGGTCAGCGACTTCAGGCCATAATTTTGTGACAGCGTTTTGAATAGTTGCGGGGTAATCCGACATATAGCGTGATGGAGCGAATCTAAATCTAAGGATTCGAGCGTAGTGTTGTGCGTGGCTTCAAGTACGAAGTGCAACACGGTTTAAAGATTCATGAAACACCTGATGTGGGGTTTTAAATCCCAATCGTTTTCTGGGGCGGTGATTCAATTGATCTTCGATCATTTTAAGCTCGGCATC
>VGHX01000106.1 GCA_016868055.1 Betaproteobacteria bacterium | reverse complement strand
CTACAGCCTCGGTGAAGCCAAGGTACTGATTGAGCAATGGCGCATTCACTTCAATACCACACGACCTCATCAAGGACTCAACATGAAGCCCCCGGCGCCAGCCGCTTGACTGCCCAAGACCAAGGCAGAAAAAGCCTTGCACTTGAGCTTGTTTCCACCCATTCCAACACCACAGGAGGTGATGCAAAGATTGAATCTACAATGAAGTCAAGCTAGACTCAAAACTCTCACAGACTTTGGATCAACATTTAACGCGGGTCAGGTTTTCTCAATCTGTGCCGTACTTGTGCCACAAGTCTCAGCTACTTGCGTTGGAGACGCACCCTTATTAATCATATCTGTGATGAAGTAATGACGGAAGCTGTAGGGCACTAAGTCACGCTCATCGCCACCATCAATTTCACAGCGTGTCAGTATCTCATCAAAGTGGTACAAGATTACACGTGGTGTTAACGGAGTTTTTCCATCCAAGCTAAAGATTAGCGTCTTAGCAAATGGTGTAGCACTCTTATCGCCTTTGTTCGCCTTAACGTAGCGTGGATGGAGGAACTTAAACAGCTCATCGAAGTACTCCCAATCCTTCACAACGAAGTTTCTTGTCTTGCCTACTTTGGATGTTTTACCCCTAACAGTTATCTTAACAAAGCTGTACGTCTCGCCTTCTTCGTCTTCATTGCTGTCGCTCTTTACTTGCTTCTCCAACCAACTAATGTCACTCCAAGTTAGCTGTAGTTGTTCTCCCCTACGCAACCCAGTGATGATAGAAATCAGCAAGTAGTAGCTTGTGACGACTTTGTTTAGGTTGCCGTACAAGCTTAAATCTTCTTTCGCTTCCTTTATGTATTTCTCAAGCTCAGTCTTAATGTCGATGATTTCTTCATCTGTAAATGTGTTGCGTCTCGTACGCTCGTCACCAGTATCAATCTTTCCAAGCTTCTTAAATTCAAATGCTTCTATGTAACTTTCACCACGCTTGTGTAGCCAACTCATCATTGCGTTGATGCTACTTTGCTCATTAAGCACAGTGGTTCTACTAACTGGTAGCTTCTTTTTGTTCTTCGTGCGGTTGTGGAAATAGTTTTCGCAGTCTGTGCGTTCCATTTCCTTAACCTTAGTGTCTTTGCCTATGAACTTAAGCCAATGCTCTAAGTGTGTTTTGATGGTGCCAAGCCTACCCTTAACGATTAAGCCAGCCTCCACATCCTTTGTCCGTTGCTTAAGATGTTCATCAACAGCTTGCTTGGATGTCATAGAGAAGTACGTTTTACCCGCTAATTGCTGTGCCATTAGCTCGTGGTATTGCTTCTTAGCTTTAGCCTCTGCCGTATCTCTATTTCTCGTACGCAGACTAAAACGTGCGTACTTCTTTTCCTTAGCCAACCACATACGCATCTGCCAATATTCACCTCTTTGGTAAATTAAGGCTTCGTCGTATATGGCTATTTCATTGGCTTCGTTCGGCTGTTTTTTGAGCGGCATATGGCGTTGATGTTACGTACGATTTTGAATAGCTACAGCTTTGTGTAGCTTTACGTGTAACTGTAAATTCAACGCCTTATAAAATCAATAGGTTATTTGACTTGTGAAAGTTTTGTGTAACAACAAAACCTATATAAATCATCGACTTAGCTAAAGAAAACTACTCCCACTCTATTGTCGCTGGCGGCTTGCCCGAGATGTCGTACACCACACGGTTAATACCACGCACCTCATTGATGATGCGATTCGATACGCGCGCCAAAAGCTCGTGCGGCAAGTGTACCCAATGCGCGGTCATGAAGTCTTGGGTCTGCACTGCGCGCAGCGCGACTACGTACTCATAGGTGCGGCCATCACCCATCACACCCACCGACTTCACTGGCAGGAAAACCGCAAACGCCTGGCTGGTGGCGTCGTACCAGTTCTTATGGAAATGCCCCACTACCGCGCCCTCTGCCAGTTCTTGCGACAGCGGTATCGGCGTATTGCGCAACTCTTCGATGAAGATAGCATCGGCGCGACGCAGCAGGTCGGCATACTCTTTCTTCACTTCGCCCAAAATACGCACACCAAGACCAGGGCCGGGGAATGGGTGTCGGTACACCATGTCATGCGGCAGACCGAGGGCCACACCCAATTTGCGGACTTCATCTTTGAATAAATCGCGCAGCGGTTCGAGCAGTTTGAGATTCAATGTCTCTGGTAAACCGCCGACGTTGTGATGGCTCTTGATGGTATGCGCGCCCTTCTTTCCCTTGCCAGCGCTTTCGATCACATCCGGGTAGATCGTGCCTTGCGCGAGCCAACCCGCGTTTTTTAGCTTGCCAGCTTCTGCTTGAAATACTTCAACGAATTCTTTACCAATAATTTTTCGTTTTTGCTCAGGGTCGGATACGCCGGACAGCTTGCTCATGAACTGCTCGGTGGCATCGACGCGTATGACTTTCACGCCGAGGTTTTTACCGAACATATCCATCACCATCTGGCCTTCGTTCAGACGAAGTAAGCCATGATCGACAAACACACAAGTCAATTGCGGTCCGATCGCGCGATGAATCAGCGCGGCGGCAACGCTGGAATCCACACCACCCGATAAGCCGAGAATCACCTCTTCATCACCCACTTGCTTTTGAATGGCGGCAATCCCTTCAGCGACGTAATCGGGCATGTTCCAGTCGGCCTTGCAGCCGCAGATCTCGTGCACGAAACGACCGAGAATGGCGGTGCCTTGGAGCGTGTGGGTTACTTCGGGATGAAACTGCACGGCGTACAGCTTACGGGCTTCATCGGCCATGCCGGCGATGGGGCAGCTGTCGGTGGAGGCCATCAACTTGAAACCCGGTGGAAGCTCATTGACTTTGTCGCCATGGCTCATCCAGACCTTGAGCATGCCATGGCCTTCGGGCGTGACGAAGTCATTGATATCTTTTAGCAGCGCAGTGTGGCCGCGTGCGCGCACTTCGGCGTAACCAAATTCGCGTACCAAACCATTTTCAACTTTACCGCCCAACTGCGCAGCCATGGTCTGCATGCCATAGCAGATACCCAGCACAGGTACGCCGAGTTCGAAGACAGCCTGCGGCGCGCGCGGCGTGTCGCCTTCAGTGACTGAACTAGGACCGCCTGACAAGATAATGCCTGCCGCACCGGAATCACGAATGAACTCGTCGCTGACATCGTAGGGATGCACTTCGGAGAAAACACCTGCTTCACGCACGCGACGCGCGATCAACTGCGTGACTTGAGAGCCGAAATCAAGAATCAGTATTTTCGAGTGCATGTACTCGTAGTGGTGAATAATTCAGAAAATACAGCCACTCCAGAAGCGACCATAAAACAAAGTGGTTGTCCCTTTGTTTCCAGAAAATACAGCCTCCCCAAAAGCGACTATAAAACAAAGTGGTTGTCCCTTTGTTTAGAAGCGACCAAAAAACAAAGTGAGTGTCCCTTTGTTTCAGTCGGCGCGATAGTTTGGCGCTTCTTTCGTGATCTGCACATCATGGACATGCGACTCACGCATACCCGCCGAGGTGATTTCTACAAACTGTGCTTTCTCGCGTAATTCATCAATCGTGGCGCAGCCGCAGTAGCCCATGGAAGAGCGCACGCCGCCGACCAGCTGATACAAAATCGCGAGTACGCTGCCTTTGTACGGCACACGTCCTTCGATACCTTCGGGCACCAACTTGTCTGCGTTATTGGAGGCATCTTGGAAATAACGATCGGCAGAACCATCGGACATCGCGCCTAAGCTGCCCATACCCCGGTACGATTTGTAGCTGCGGCCCTGGTACAAAATAATTTCACCCGGGGCTTCTTCGGTACCGGCAAACATACTGCCCATCATCACGGACGAAGCGCCGGCTGCAAGCGCTTTCGAGATGTCTCCCGAGAAGCGAATACCGCCGTCAGCGATACACGGAATACCACTACCCTCGAGGGCCTTTGAGACATTCGAGATAGCGGTAATTTGTGGCACACCGACACCGGCCACAATGCGCGTGGTGCAAATCGAGCCGGGGCCGATACCCACTTTGACGCCATCCGCACCCGCATCACGCAAAGCTAATGCGGCCTCAGCGGCAGCGATATTGCCGCCAATGACCTCCACCTCGGGGTAACGACGTTTGACCCACTTGACGCGATCAAGCACACCTTGCGAATGACCATGGGCGGTATCGACCACCACCACATCAACACCGGCGGCCACCAATAGCTCAACCCGCTCGTCATTGTCCGGCCCAACGCCCACGGCAGCACCGACTCGCAGCTTGCCTTGATCATCTTTGGCAGCGTTCGGGTGCTCAGTAGATTTGAAAATATCTTTAACGGTGATTAAGCCACGCAACTCAAACGCATCATTCACGACTAGCACACGCTCGAGGCGGTGCTTGTTCATCAGACGCTTGGCCTCGACCGGATCAGCGCCTTCTTTCACGTACACCAGCTTCTCGCGTGGTGTCATTTTTTGGCGTACTTCAGCGTCGAGTTCTTCTTCAAAACGCAGATCGCGGTTGGTGATAATGCCGACGACATTTTTACCCTCGACCACCGGAAAACCTGAAATCCCATGCTGCTGCGAGAGCGCGATGACATCGCGGATTTTCATGGTGGGCGGTATGGTGATCGGGTCGCGCACGACACCCGCTTCGAAGCGCTTGACCTTGGATACTTCGCGCGCCTGCTCTTTGGCGGTGAGGTTTTTATGGATGATGCCGATACCGCCCTCCTGCGCGATGGCAATCGCGAGGCGCGACTCAGTGACCGTATCCATCGCGGCTGAGACCAGAGGAATCGACAGCGAGATATTGCGGGTCAGGCGGGTATTGAGCGAGGTATCTTTAGGCAGGATGGCCGAGTAGGCCGGAACGAGCAGCACGTCATCGAAGGTGAGTGCTTTCTGGACGAGACGCATAGTGAATCCTATGGGCGCAAAAGCGAATTATACAGAAACCCACCCCCTGTCAGCCTTTGGTCGCTTTGCGATGCGCCGCGCGTCGCCGCCGCGTCTCTTTCGGGTCTGCCTGGAGCGGTCGATAAATCTCGATTCGGTCACCCTCGCGCAGCTCGGACTCAGCAGTTTTTAGTTTGCCGAAAATACCCAGCCGCTGCTGTGATAAATCGATCTCGGGGTGGCTGTGCAATACGCCCGATGCTTCAATTGCTTGAGCGATGGTCGTGCCAGGCGATACATTCAGTTCTTTTATGAAGTTTTTTTCAGGTAGCGCATAGCAGACCTGCACCTTCAAGGAGCGTTCGTTATTGTTATCGGACTCAGCCATACACCACCTCGGCACGTTTGCAGAAAGAGTCGACAAAACTATCTGCAATTTTGGAGAACACCGGTCCAATCAGTTTTTCAAGTACGGTGCTTGAGAACTCATAGCGCAAATCAAATTCGATCTTGCACGCGTCGTCACGCAATGGGGTGAAGGTCCAGGTGCCGTCCAGCTGTCGGAAGGGCCCCTCGACCAGCTTCATGTTCATTTGGGTTGGCGGCGTATTGCGATTTTCAGTTGTGAAGCTTTGCTTCACGCCGTGGTAGTTGATCTTGATAGCGGCAACCAAGCGATCGGGCTCCCGCTCGCGGACCTCTACCCCGCCGCACCATGGCAGAAAGGCCGGGTAGTCCTCCACTCTGTCGACCAAGCGGAACATCTGCTCGACACTGAAGGGCAGTAACACTGATTTATGAACAACGGACATGAGGGGGTTTGATAGAATCCACACTCAGGATTTTACCGGAGCATACGCTATGCTCCGCCCTCACCCATCTGCACCCCACCGAATGAGCATTGTCGATAACAAGAAAGCCTTTCACGATTACTTCATCGAGGATCGGTACGAGGCGGGGATGGTGCTTGAGGGCTGGGAAGTGAAATCCATCCGCGCCGGGCGCGCGCAACTGAAGGAAGCTTACGTCATCATCCGACATGCCGAGATTTTTCTTTTCGGCGCGCACATCAGCCCGCTTCCGACAGCGTCGACGCATGTCAGCCCTGACCCGGTACGCACCCGCAAGCTGCTACTCAAAGCTGAGGAGATCAAACGACTGATCGGCAAGGTCGAGCGCGCCGGCTACACCCTGCTGCCGCTGAATTTGCATTATCAGCGTGGCCGCATCAAATGCGAAGTCGGTTTGGCAAAGGGAAAGAAACAGCACGATAAGCGCGACACTGAGCGCGATCGCGATGCCAAGCGCGAAGTCGATCGCGCGATGAAACAAAACCGGCGATAAACGCCTGCCGCAATAGCGCAGCGGCGATGCAAAATTTCTGCCCCAGCCACCACCTGCACGATTAATCTGGCCATTAAAGCGCTGTGCACACAAGCCCCATCGCCGTGACGCTGGTCGCCGCAGCAGTCAATTGATGTAGAGAACGCTCAATAGGCGCTCATGGCCCACCTACCCCGAAGCGCCACGACGTTCAATAGCGCGAATCGTTGGAGGTGGTATGAAATCAGTAAAAAGTTTTTTTGGTGTTGGCCAACATAAACCGATTCCCGGGCCAAAACCAAATTTCAAAGATTCGGTCGCCGAAATATTCTCGCGAATAGGCCTCACACCAAAGCTAGGCACCTCAATAAGTATTCTGGACCGAGCCAAGAATTTCCTGTCGAGGTTTAGTCTCGGACGAGAGCA
>VGHX01000105.1 GCA_016868055.1 Betaproteobacteria bacterium | reverse complement strand
CCGTAGCGGTAGCTGGTTGCGGCTTCGCTCAAGTCGTTGAATATCACCCCGCGCGCTGTCAGTCCTGCACGTGATAGCCGCTTCAGCGATTCGGCGACTTCATGCTCTCGGGTTAGGCCAGCGCGGGCAGCAAGCAAGATAGCGCCAGCGTGGGTGCCCAGTACCAGGCTGTCAGCAACCGGTAGCAGCGGTGGCGCGTCGATTAATACGACGTCGTACTGCGGCGCGAGCGAACTGAGCGCTGCTACTAATTCAGGACGCAGCAAAAGCTCTGCCGGATTCGGTGGCAGGTAACCTGTCGCAATGAAATCCAAGTGCTCAAGCACTGCGCAACGCAGCACCGACGCAAGCGACGCGCCGCTCAGGAGATCAGTCAATCCATTGGCGCGCTCGGCATGAAAATAGCGATGTAACTGGCCATCGCGCAGGTCACCGTCGATGAGTAAAACGCGCTGACCCGAGGCCGCCATGATTGCCGCCAGGTTTACCGACACAAATGATTTACCAATGCCCGCAGTC
Source organism: Betaproteobacteria bacterium (assembly GCA_016868055.1). Lineage (GTDB taxonomy): Bacteria > Pseudomonadota > Gammaproteobacteria > Burkholderiales > Burkholderiaceae_D > Pernthalerella. The sequence goes on along the minus strand of VGHX01000105.1, from coordinate 6,125 downwards.
GGGCCCGTGACTAAAACAATATTGTTTTTGCTTTGCTTCATGCAAAACTGCAGCGCACATCGTAGATTTCGTAATCCTTCTACCGCCACATCCATACTGGCGATGCGCGACAGCAGCGGCAACTTGGTTGGATCACGACTACTCTCAACCAAGGTCTGCTGGGTCTGACTGTGCGGAATACTGGCGTATATGGGCAAGCCAAAGGCCCGCTCAAGCGCATCAGGATCGTCAATCGTGCTACGGATCGAGCGCCGTAGAAATGCGAGTACGCCACCCACACACATACCAAGAAACATCGCCAGCGCGACAATCCGCGGACGGTTCGGCGTGATCGGCTGATCGGGCTTCTCAGGTGCATCGATCAAACGCACATTACTGCTGCGTGCGACCGTGATGAGTTGCAGCTGCTGCGCTGATGTAGTCAGCGCAGCGTACAACTCACCATTCACTTTGACCTCACGGGTTAATCTGACCATTTCTTGCTCGAGCAGCGGCAGCTGCTTGAGCTGCGTCGCTGTATCGCGCAAATCTTGCGCTACCTCGCGGAGTTGTTGATCAATAGCTACCACCGCCGGATGAGCTGCGGTGTACCGAGAAAGAAGCTCGGCGCGCTTTTGCTCGAGATCGATTTTGCGTGTGCGCGCCGCTGCGGAACGCTGAAGATTGAGCTTACCCTCCTCACCAACATCGACCGTACCGTGCAGATTGCGAAATGCGTTGTAGCGCGCCTCTGCTGTCTCGAGCTGATGCTTGACCTCCGGCAGGCGCTGATTCAAATAGGCGAGCGACCGATCGGCTTCCTCGGTACGTCGGGCACTATTTTGTGCGAGATACTCGCGGCTGATCTCGGTCAGCAAGCGGAACACTTCGGCTGCGCTGCCGCCTTTCAGGGTAGCGACGATCACACCGGATTGCTTGCCTACTTCCTGCACATCCAGTGCTTTCTGCACTGCCTCAATCGCGGCAATTCGAGAGCGACAGACCAAGGTGAACCGCGTGCCCGGCGCGGCATCGATGTTATCGAGTCGCAGATCAATCGGGCCATAGGCAGTGGTCTCGCTCACGCTTTGACCAATACGTCCTTCCAACGCGATGCCGCTATCCGGTTCAGTCAGCCGGTAGCGCCCAGACTCCAGCACCTGAAGGCTGAATGGCCGATTCTCTAAATACTCCGGCACATCGAATACGCCAACCTCCGCCCGCTCATCGCCCCAGGCATAGCCACCTAAACCACGCAGTTCCGGCACCCAGTGGCTGATGCCGGTGGCCGCGACCAAAGATCCGAGTACGGGAAAGCGCTCAGGGCGCGCGCTGACGTTCAAGCCCAAACGATCAATTGCGCGCGCCACCACCAAGCGCGATCGTAGTAATTCAACCTCGGTTGAGGCTACGGTTTTGTAGTCAATGATCGCGCCGGCCTCACCCAAAATACTTTTAGGATCGCGCTGACCTTTCTCTTCAACCTGAACCACCAGGCTACTCTCATAGACCGGTCGCGCAGTAAACGCATACAGTGTTCCGAGCAACGTGATGATCAAGGTGACCCAGCCGATCATCCAGGCATGCCGCACCAGGGTATCGAGATAGCTGCGAAGATCGGTTTCTCGATCATCGGAGAAGATCAGCGGTGACTCTCCCGCATAGCCCAGTTGCAGATGGGAAGATGAGATTCGATGCATATCCGAAGGTGTGGTCGACATATTGACGAGATCAACGGCCAGGGGGCGGAGTGGTCACAATGACTGCAGTAGGTAGCGAGCCCGGGATCATGGCGCTCATGGTGCGGCTCCAGTTGGTGAGCGGTGTGGCTGCTACAAACACGACATCTTTAGGCTGCAGCTCGAAGCCCTCGGCGATCGCGAGCGCACCGGGCGCGTTGGCATCTAGCTGATACACGCGCGAGCTCCCGACCGAGCGACGCACGACGTATACCTTGCGTGCATCACCTGTTACCGGGTTGATACCCCCCGCCTCACCCAAAGCCTCGTTCAGGGTGAGTCTTCCATTGCGCATTGGCAGCGCTCGCGGCGAGCTCACCTCGCCTGACAGAAAAACTTTATTGTCGTCGCGTGACATCACACGCACCAAGTCACCATTAGCCAGCATGATCCGTGCTGGGTTGACACCTCGCTGTACCAGCTGCGGTAAATTAATGACATAGGTGGTGTGCGCGCGCGTCAGCAGCACACGGCTCTGATCAGCCAGCGGGTTCATGCCGCCCGCACGATTGATAGCCTCGGTGAGTGTCATCGGCAGGTCGTTGATGGGCTGCACACCAGGTAGCTTCACCTCGCCATCGACATACACACGCTGGCTTCGGTAGCGCTGAACCTTCAGCGTGACTTTGGGCTCGCGTAAATAGCTTGCCAGCTTGGTGGTGAGTAAGGCGTGAATATCGCCAGGCGTGAGGCCCAGCACCATCATCCGACCAGCGTACGGAAAATCCAGCATGCCGTTTTGGTCAACTTCGAAACCAGCGCCGGGTTGCATCGGGCTGGCGGCAACACCAATCGGCCCCATTCCTGCAGCGGGTTGCGGTGGCAGCATGGTGGCTGATAGCTTGGGATGATCCCACACCACGATACTCAAAATATCACCGACACCGACACGGTACGGCTGCGGCGTTTGCATTAGCGCGCTGATATCATCCAGTGCGCGTTGCTCTCGCTCTTGCTGCTCCTGTTTCACCAGTGCAGGCGTGATCGGCTCGATCGACGGGTTCACCTGATCAGCGTCTTCGCCGGCGGCGCCACTGGCTTTCGCAAACTGAATACCGGGCGCCATTGAACTGCAGGCCGAGGCTGACAAGACAACGCAAAGTGTCAGACCGCGCCATAGCGCATGAACGATACGATATGGGTGCTTATGCAATATATGCGCATCACAAACGTGCGTGTGATGGCGAACGAGCTGTTGTACTTCACACCTGCTGTGCATGGAGCCAATCCCTGAAAACACGACACAGGGATGGACTCTACGTGGACTACTCGCTTGCTTGCTTGACGGTACTCAGCCTTCTCGCAGGGTTAGTATGGGCGGTCTCGACAAGACGCGATGCAAACCAAACCAGCCACCCGCTAGAGCGCTCACGCCTCCTAGTACTAGCCCTACCAGCAGCACCGTGGGCCGGAATATCCATTCCACATCGAGCACCTGATTGGCCAGTACCCAACCCACCGCGGTCGCACCGATCGCAGCCAACAGACCTGCGCTGCAACCTACCAGCGCGCATTCCACCCACTGCGCGCGTGACAATTGCGCGCGAGTGGCGCCGAGCGCCCGTAGCAGCGCGGACTCGTGCGCGCGCTCATGCTGCGAGACCAGCATCGCCGCCGCGAGTACCATCACGCCAGCGGCAAGCGTGAACAGAAACAAGAACTCGACCGCGCTGACGACTTGACCAATCACCTGCTGCACCTGTGCCACCATGCTACCCACATCGACCACCGTCAGATTTGGATAATCACGCACCAACTGATTCACCAGCGCTTGTTTGGAAGGTGGTAAGTAGACAGCGGTGATCCAGGTACTCGGCAGCGTAGCGCCGGTTACCGGATCAAGAATCACGAAAAAATTCACTCGCATTGATCCCCAATCCAATTTACGGATACTGGTGATGGTGGTCTCGACCGGCACCCCGGCGACATCGAAATGCAAACGATCGCCCAGTTGTAACCCTAGCGTCTTGGCAATACCTTGCTCGACCGAGGCTTGGTGCTGCGCTGATGTATCGAACCATCGACCCTGTACCAGCGTATTCGCTGGTGGCAGCGTCGGCATGGTGGATAAGTTGAACTCACGATCGATTAGCCGCTGCGCACGCTCATCGGTAAAGCTTTGCGGACCAATCACTGTCTCGTTGCGCTGTATCAAGCGACCACGAATCATCGGGTACAGCTTCGCCTCATGAATACCGTGGGTGCGAAGCGCGTCCTCAATCGGCGCGCGTTGCTCCGGCTGTATGTTGATAATGAAATGGTTGGGCGCATCGGGCGGCGCCGATTGCTGCCATGCGGCCAGCAAATCATGCCGGGTGACTGTCAGAAGCAGCAAGGCCATCAGGCCCAGCGACAGCGAGATAATTTGCAGAATGCTGGACGCCGGCCGGCGCTTCAATGAATCTAGAGCAAAACGCCAAGCGGGCGCATCAACCGCGCCGCGTGACCATCGCAATGCACGTAGCAACGCCCACGCGACACCACCAAAAAGCACGAGCGCTGCCACAAATCCGCCCGCCGTCCACAGCCCCATCTTCAGCTCACCGGTTTGCCATAGCAGCAGCGTGACAAAGCAAGCCAGTGCCAGCAGATAGCCCGCCAGCGTGAATGGCTGCGGCGCCGCTTGCTCGCGACGAATCACGCGGTTGTGCGGAACATTTTTAAGTTGCAGCACCGGCGGCAGCGCAAACCCAAGCAGCAACAGCAGCCCCGTCAGCACCCCCTGCAGTAAAGGTAACCAACCAGGCGCAGGCAAAGCGACTTGCATCAAAGAGCCCAGCCATTGCAGCAGAAGGAAATGTGCAGCGAAACCGGCGATAGCGCCGATGACACCACCTGCGAGCGCGATGAGTAAAAACTCGATCAGATAAATCTGTGTCAGCTCGCTCTGCCTGAGGCCAAGACAACGCAGCATGGCCACACCGTCTAAATGACGCTGCATGAAGCGCCGCGCAGCCAACGCAATCGCGAGCGCCGATAGCATGGCAGTTAACAAACTCACCAGCGCCAAAAATTGACGCGCGCGGTCCAAGGTCGCGCGCATCTCTGGTCGCCCCGCATCCAGCGACTCCAGCTGAACGCCGCGCGTGTCATTTTCTTTGATCTGCTGTTCTAACCATAAGCGGTAGCGACGCACTTGCTCGCCATCTCCCGCAACTTGCAAACGGTAGGTGATACGCGATCCTGGCTGCAGCAAGCCGGTTGATGGCAGATCTTCGAGGGCAATCATGACGCGCGGCGCAAAACTCATGAAGCCTGCGCCACGGTCTTGTTCCAGCAAAATTGTGGCGCTGATCTTGAAACTCGCATCGCCCAAACGCAGCATGGCACCTTGCGCAATCTGCCGCGACGCTAAAAATCCGGCATCGACCCAAACCTCACCTGATACAGGCGCGCCGCGCGCGGTTTCAGTCATTGCGCCACGTTGCAGCTGCAGAGCACCACGCAGCGGGTACGTGCCCGATACTGCTTTGACCGCTACCAACCGTGTATCGGTCTGGTTACCGTCGCCGCTAGTCGCCATGCTGGGAAAGGTGACAGTATCCGCCAGCAACAACTCGCGTCGCGCAGCCTCGTCACGCCACACCTGATTCAATGGGTAGTCGCTGCGTATCAGTAAATCGGCACCCAGTAACTGTGCTGCATCGCGGCTGAGTGCACGATTCATACGATCAACAAAAAAACCGACCGCGGACGATGCCGCGACAGCAATCACTAGTGCCACCAACAAGAAACGTAACTCTCCCGCTCGCCAGTCGCGGCGGGTCATGCGTAGCGCATGCGCAAACATTAAGGCGGTGTTGCGAATCATCCTAAATTCCAAAGTTAACAACCGCATAGGTCGCGGGCGACGGCATGATAACCCGATAACCCAGACGCAGCTGATACCTGACTTACTCAAGAAGTGGCGTACGCGCTGTCGCATATCGTTAGTCGTTGGCGCGCTACACCTCACACGCGACAAAGCACTAACTGTCGCCAGCTCGAGCTGGTCCGGTCTGAAGCTAACGCGCCATTGACTTGTCTCAATCGGACTGCGCTGGATTTTATGAGGATTAACGCTAGACTTTCTACACCTTGTTAACGCCACTCCTAATCACACTCTCAACAATTTACAGACTATGCAAAGCAACCATTACTTAGGCAACAGCGACACTTCTGAGGCACTGATGAATCGCTTTCTTTACGCATCTGCTCGCGCAGGCACGGGGTATCGCGATACATGGCTTGCGCGGCAGGCTATGCTAAGCATCATGCGCTTGGCACGCTGCGAGCAATTGCTTGAGCTACGTTGCTCAGTCAAGCAATTGATACCAGACCACCTACGCAATCAGTCCACGAGAAATATCCGCAGAAAGCGCGCAGTGGGCAGCGATGCCGGCCAAACTCAGTTTGTGTTTGGGCGTG
>VGHX01000104.1 GCA_016868055.1 Betaproteobacteria bacterium | reverse complement strand
TGTGCGTTCAACGGGTTGTTCAACAGGCGCTTAAAAGTGTCTTGAAACAAGGTGTAGACGCGGGTTAGCCGCTTGCATATCAACCCTGGCCCAAGACCGCGTAGTGGAAAGCTGGCTGAAAGACCAAGTGGGCCCCGCCTTTGATGCACTAAAGGCAAACCCGTCTCGTGCAGCAGAAATTAAAAGCGTGCGCAAAAGGCTACGGCTGAGCATAAAAAACTGAGCAACAGCAATTGAAGGTTTACGTTGCTAATTTTCGCCGGAATCTTGTGAGCAGCTAATTGGCCTCTATTGCCACCTGGCGGACAGGATTGCGAAAGTAAGCTGGGTTCATGAGGGCGGCGTGCCTAAACTCGTCATTGCGCCTCGAAAAAATGCTCGATATACTCCGTCAATGTAGCTACAAGCGGAGCCCGTAATGACCCCTTCAACAGCCGACCTCCAAAACATGACTGCCGAAGTTCGCACCCGCATCTCGCCGCAACTGAAAACTCAGGCCACTGCCGTGCTGGCCGACTGCGGCCTGAATGTCTCAGATGCAGTTCGCCTTTTTCTGAGACAAGTGGTGACACAGCGCGGTCTGCCCTTCTCTGTAAAAGTGCCAAATGCCACCACGCGCGCAGCGCTTGAAGAGGGCCGCCAATTGCTGAACTCGGGCAAAAGGGGCCTGGCGCCGAAAGAATTTCTTGCGCAACTTGAAACCCAAACACAACCCAAAGCGCGCTGACCCGCCGCGCGATTCATACAAGACCAAGCAGTTCACCAAAGACTGGGCGCGGCTGCTCTCATCGGGCCGATACGATCTTGCACGGGCGAAAGAAGTCATGCTGTTGCTCATTTCAAGCGAAACGCTGGGCCCCGAGTGGCAGGACCATGCACTGAATGGCGAATACGCAGATTATCGCGAGTGTCATGTTGGCGGTGATTTTCTGCTGGTCTACAAAATCGAGCGCGAATCGAAAACCGAAAAAATTGTATTCGCCCGAATCGGAACGCATTCGGAGTTGTTTCGGTGACGCTTTACGTTATTGCTGGGGCAGCGGTTGGATTACGTGGATTACGAACGTAATACACGTCGGGCTACGCCCTCCTCGCAATGACGGGAAAAGGTAGGTTTTTTCTTACCCAGCCTTCTCGCCCGCGAGCTTGGCACTGGCCAAACGGTTTAGGCTCACACCTTGCTCGGCAGCGGCTATGGCCAGTTGCCGATGCAGCTCGGGCGGTATGCGCACACGGAATTCCCCGCTGTATTTGCGCTCGGCAAGTGGTTCGGGGACGGATTCATTGTTCGTCTGTAAATCAGTGATGACCTCTTTCACGAGGGTGCGAATACCGCTCAACGCTTCTTCGGGCGTTGCGGCAAGCCAGCTCAAGGACGGAAATTCGGTGCAAAGGCCGAGGTGTTCCTGATCTTCAGCAGACCAGGTCACGCGGTAGGTGTAATGATCAGCGCTCATTGCCGTTCTCCAACTTGTCGATCGCCTGTAGCACTTGGCGCACCTGATAAGCCTTGGCTTGCCCACCTGCATTTTGAATATTGACGCGCGGGTCGCCCGGCCAAGGTGTTTTGAAAACTAGATGGCTGGTGCCGCTCTGGCGTGGCTGGCCGAAATAGGCTTCACAGACTTTCTTAAGGTCTGCAAAGCGGATGTTTTTCGGCTCCTCGCGCATGTTGGCGAGGATTTTCTCTACCGACGCCATTCTAAATATGGTTCCACTAATGACACCAACCTGTCAAGCATTACTCTGGTGCAGGTAACCTTCCACCAGGCGCTTGCCGATGCTGTATTCGCGCATCAGGGTAAAGCGCAGTTGCGCGTAGGTCGTGAGCGCCTTGAACGCCAACGAGACCACCAGCAGCACGAACACCAGCATGCCCAGTGCAAAAAGGAACTATTGGGTGGTGGTTATGCCGAAGCGGTTGGCGGCGGTGAAGGTGCTGTTTAAAAGCGCGTTGGTTTCCACCAACCCAGGGTTGGCCAGTACGGCCATGAACGGCATGATGGAAGCCACGCCAACCATGTCTAGCAGGGCCATGACCAGGAGTTTCGGTGACAGTTTGAATTACGGTGACAGTTTACTTAATTCACATCGTGAATTAAGTAAACTGTCACCGTAATTCCGCGTGATTCACAACGCTACCGCCGGGCTAAGTTCTGTAAATTCAGAGAGTTAGCACTTTTTACAGTCGCGCGTTCAGTGCTGTACGCGTTCAACTGTGAAAAGAGTGTAACCCAAATGGCCGAGACTTACAGCGAAGGCTTCTTCCCTAGCCACGCCGCTGGCCCGACGATATTAAGTGTATTAAGAGAACTGCCACCGCTACTCAGAGGGGTCGCCTACTTCAATAAACAACTCTCCTTGCGTGGCCAAGTTGACGATCTCGGGTAATAAGGAGCCCATGATTTCCAGAAGTCGCCGGGTGCGAGTATTACCCACCCGCAACCAGACCACCCCAGCTTGCTTTTGCGTGCCTGCAGTAGCCTGAAAAATCGAAAAAAAGTCAGAATCCTTCGTGATTAGAATTGCTTGGAATTCGATGGCTTTCTGCCAGATTTCTGAATCGCGGGCGCCAGACATTCCCAATCCCGCAACATGGTGGGCCTCGTGTCCCGAAGTAATAAGCCAGCTGGCTAGCTCAGGCGGAAGCTGAGCATCCACCAAAAAACGCATTAAGCAACCCGGAGAATCGGGTGATCTGATTGCGCAGCGGCGTAAGCAAGCGCGGCGCTGATGTCGTCGTCTTCGAGATAAGGATAATCACTTAGAATCTCGGGGCGGGTTGCTCCGGCGCTTAGAAGATCAAGAATATCTTTAACACGAATTCGCATTCCTCTAATACAAGGCTTGCCAAGGCAAACCTCTGAGTTTGAAGTAATTCGGTTGAGCAGCGTTTCCATTGTTCTATTTAACTCCGCTTTTTTGGTTTAGTGCAAGCCTTCTGGCGGATTTTTAACCATCCGTGCTGGCCAATTGTGGAATTACGGTGACAGTTTACTTAATTCACGAAGTGAATTAAGTAAACTGTCACCGTAATTCCACAAGCTCATTTCGGCGAAACATAGACCTTCTTGCCATCACGCAGGATCTTGGCCGTTAACGAGGATGCAAAACGGCCCTCGGCCGGCACCTCAGCCTCGGTTTTTACAATCAGATCGCAGCCCACCCCTACTCCGCGCAACTGCGCGAAGCCCTGTGAGGCGCGGGTCCATGGGGGATCGTCGGAGGATTTCACCACCACCAAAAGGTCAACGTCACTATCTCTAGTTGGCTGTCCCCAGGCCCTTGAGCCAAAAAGATAGATGGCCTGCGGGTCGAATACCGAGACCATACGTTGAGTGACCTTGGAAACCAATTGAGTACGTAGACTTCCCCTACCGGGAACAATCTCAGACTCAATCCCGGAGCTTGAAATATGCATAAAATAGGTATAACTTGGCTTGGTTTTTGAGTTCGATCCAGACAAATCAGCCGAGAACTTTCGCAAACATGGGATCGCATTTTCTGAGGTTGAGCCCGCGTTCTACGACGACCATGCACAGACCATTGAAGACCCCGATGCACAAGGCGAGCAGCGGCTCATTACGCTGGCCATGGATGGACAGGGCAGGCTTTTAGTGATCTGTTTTACCGAGCGCGGCGAAAACATTCGAGTGATTTCGGCAAGAAAAGCAAGTCCTGCAGAGGCAAGGACCTACGATGAAAAAAGATTACGACTTCAGCAACGCTAAACCTGGCGCCGTGGTTTCAGCCACAGGCAAAACACGACTGACGATCATGCTTGATAACGATGTGATCGCCGCCTTTCGGGCGCGCGCGGAAGAATCCGGCAAGGGCTACCAGACCTTAATCAATGAAGCCTTGCGTAACGCCCTGCTTCCCGAGGCAGCTCCCGTCACTGAGGCAAGCGTTCAACGGGTTGTTCAACAGGCGCTTAAAAGTGTCTTGAAACAAGGTGTAGACGCGGGTTAGCCGCTTGCATATCAACCCTGGCCTGATGAAGCCAGGCATTCACAAGCTCATTTCGGCGAAACATAAACCTTTTTGCCGTCGCGCAGGATCTTGGCCATTAACGAGGATGCAAAACGGCCCTCGGCTTGCACTTCAGCCTCTGTCTTCTCAATCAGATCGCAGCCCACCTTAGGACTAGTCTCGCTCCTGTGGTGACCGATCGTCGCGTTCGACTAGAAAATCGTCGGGGAAGGGTTCGGTGTCACCGCAATTCTCTTGACTGCAGAGAAAGACACCTTTATATTTAACTTCTGTAAAACTTTTCGCTTAATGGATCATTCGATGCACACGACCAAACTTCGAAGAGTCGGCGGTTCGTTCATGCTGGCCGTTCCCCCCGCTCTGCTGGAACAGCTTCAAATTAAGACCGGGGCCACCGTAGGGCTTGGGCTGGATAAGGGTCGGCTTGTTGTTGAGCCACTGCCCAAGCCACGCTATACCTTGGCAGAGCTGCTGGCCAAGTCCAACTTTTCTGAGGCGCAGACGCAAGAGGACCGTGAGTGGGTGAGTAGCACGCCGGTTGGCAAAGAGTTGCTGTAATGGCCGCTGCAAACAGGGGCGACATTTATCTCGTGTCTTTAGACCCAACGGCAGGCCACGAGCAGCGTGGAAGCAGGCCTGTACTGGTCGTTTCCCCAAAAGCGTTTAACCAAGCCAGTCAAATTCCGATCGTGCTGCCAATTACCAACGGGGGCGAGTTTGCCAAGCGCTTGGGGTTTGCAGTGCCCATCACCGGTATAAAAACCGAGGGTATTGTGCGCTGCGACCAGCCGCGAGCGCTTGATTTGTCCGCCCGCAAGGCCCGCAAGGTGGACGTACTTCCAGAGCCCCTGATGAACGAGGTGCTTGCCAAAGTGGTGACTCTGTTCGAGTGAGCATTTTGAGCGCATTAAGTAAACTGTCACCGTAATTCGAGCACCTCTAGTGCAAGGCCGCTGGGGACAAGCTGAATTTCAGTGCTAACAGCTGCTTTATAGTCGATCAGATTTTTCAATAAATCTTTTTCTGCAAAAAACATTGACGTCTGTTTTGCCACTGCATGGGCAATTTCTCGGGATTACGGTGACAGTTTACTTAATTCCCCGTAGAGAATTAAGTAAACTGTCACCGTAATCTCAGACTACCCAAATGTCTTTTTCCAGAAGATGCGTCGGGCGACCGGTCTGTGCGGCCGCCACTTCGAGTGCTTCAGCCTGATCTTGGCGGCCTAAGTTGAACCATGAATCAGCCAATCGCCATCTCACTCACTGCTTTGGCCATCCAGCTTGGCAGTCTCGCACGAGCCTGGCGCATCGCCTCCCATTCATGATTCGGTAATTTGCGTTTGAGTACCTGCAGCGCCACAGGCGCCTGTTCAGGGCCGAGCCAGATAAGCGCACGGATGGCTTTGCCGGCAGGGCGTTTACCCAGAAGCATCTGCCACCGGTTGCCGTGCTTCGCCTTCATCAGTCCGGTGCCTTTTACGTCACGCGCGCCAAGGACAACCTGCGGGCCAGACGCGTCTACTCGGCCCCAACCGCTCGAAGCACAGGAGTGATTGCCGATCAGCGTGTTGCGCTCGAGGGCTTTTATGCCATCCAAGACTATCCCGAACACATTCGGCGTATTCGGTTTGCCGACCCCACCACAGGCCAGACTCTGATCTTTCTGACCAACAACACCAGTCTGCCTGCCACCACCATCGCAGCCCTGTACAAAAACCGCTGGCAGGTCGAACTCTTCTTCAAGTGGATCAAACAACACCTGCGCATCAAGCACTTTCTGTGGTACTTGATGCGGAGCAGGGTGTTGTGCACAATATAGCTAGCTACTTTCGGGAAGGTCTAGACATGATTAACGTACCTTTGGCACAGGCGAAAAACCACTTGTCAGAACTCATTGGCCGCGTGGAGCGGGGTGAGACCGTCGCGGTGACACGGCGTGGCAAGCCGGTGGTGCAACTCGTGGTTTACCCCACTGAGGGGTCACCCCGGCAAGGGGAGCGAGTGCAGCAGGTTTTTGATCGCCTGCGACTGCTTCGAAGTGGCGTGTCGCTTGAGGGTGATTTGAAGACCATTGCTCGCGAAGGCTTGGCCTGATGTCCTTTGTGCTCGACAACTCGGTGGTCAGCGGCTGGTTTCTAAACGACCAGGCTTGCGCCTACAGTGAGCTAATCGCCACGCGGTTGCTGACACTGCGTGCCATCGCTCCGCCTTTGTTGCAGCTCGAGTACACCAACGTGATGCGTACCGCATGCAAGCAGCAAAAGATGATTGCAGCGCAAGCCCATCAAATAGTGGCCATGTTGGCCGAATTACCCATCGATATCGACCACGCTTCCCTTCATCCATCCCAAGTCCTGGACCTTGCCCTTCGCTACGATCTGACCAGCTACGACGCTGTGTATCTGGATCTGGCATTGCGCCGCGGTGTGCCCATCGCCACACGCGACCAAGCTTTGGCCAATGCTGCCGTGGTTGCGGGTGTGGGGGTTGTCGAAGCAGACCGTTAAACTGGTATTACGGTGATATTACGGATTACGGGTAGAGTAGAGAACAGGCTCTCGCCTGCCCTCCCTCATCAAACCGTGCATGCGGTTTTAAATTAAGGTGACAGTTTACTAAATACACTAATTTGACCAAATATCGCGTTTTTCAGGCCTATTTGGTGTATTAATAAACTGTCACCGTAATTTCACCGTAATTTAAGGCTGCCCATGATCCGCCGAAGCGGTTGACAGATGGTACTCCATGAGATATCTTAAAGATATCTAACAGGAGAAGACAGCATGACAGCCGCTACTGCTCAAATTGCTTTTCGTTACCGCCCACGGGACAGCGCAACCGGCGTGACGCGCA
>VGHX01000103.1 GCA_016868055.1 Betaproteobacteria bacterium | reverse complement strand
ATCGAGCCGGATCAGCGGCTGAAGATGTTCGCCGACCCTGCGGCCAGCCCATAAACCATTATTGATGAAAGGATTGTCATGGCCACCAAATCAGAGTCCGACAAAGCGTCGGCAGCGTCAGTAGCGTCAAGCACGGGTGTGAATCCGGCGTCGCGCGGAATCACGCAACGTAAAGGGCAATTTCTCATTGCGCCGCGCCGGCATCCGGGAATGCAGATGATGGGTATCGCCCCGCTGAGTTTTTCGGTGGTCGAGCAAGCGCTAAAAGAATCGCCCGACATTCAGATCATTGATCGCGTTGGACCCAAGCAGGTTGTCGGCGCGCTCGGTACCGGCATGCAAGAAGGTGGCGTGCTGGTCGCGCTGATGCATGAAGATAAAGCGCAAGCGCTGGCACGACAAGCCCAAGGCCAGCTGATTGTTGAGCGTGATCAGCCATTACAACTACACGATGTCAGTTACTTGCAGCAGCCACCACTCGCCAACTGCAACCTGCCCGCTGCGGGTGCCGCATTCAGTGCGGAATTTGTCGTCATGGGCAAAGGGCAGCCCGTCGCCGGTGCCGAAGTCTACTTGTACGGCAGCATGCTACCCGCACAAGGCGTAACCGATGCGCAAGGCCGGGTACGACTCATGCTGTTTGGTGAAACGGCTGCCAGCGTGCGCAAGCTGTACGTAAAGCCACGCGCTGATTTCTGGAGCTTCTACCAGATGCAACCGGATATCAGCGATACGGAGTTGAACATGGTAGGCCTGCGCGCGCTATCCGATTGGCCCAGCCTTAAAAACTTCCCGCAGCAACAGCAACTCACTTGGGGCCAGCGCGCGATGCGCCTGGATCAGCTACCGAATACCTTCCGTGGCCAAGGCGTGAGGGTGGCGGTGATTGACTCTGGTTGCGCCAATACCCATCCGGATCTGACACAAGTATCGCGCGGCTATGACATCGTCAACAAATCGATCAGCACCGCGACATGGAATGTCGACACGCTGGCGCATGGCTCGCACTGCACCGGGCTCATTGCCGGTCTTGATTCCGCCGGTGGTATTCGTGGCTTTGCACCCGACGCAGAAATTCATGTGTGCAAGCTGTTCCCGGGTGGGCAGGTCAGTCAGTTAATCGATGCACTGGAATACTGCATCGAGCAGCAGATTGATGTAGTGAACCTATCGCTCGGTGGCGCCGAGCCCTCGGAAGCCCTGGAACAGCAAATCGTGCGTGCCAAGCAGGCGGGGATCGCATGCATCGTCGCCGCTGGCAACTCAGGCGGCATCGTGCAGTATCCCGGGTCGTCACCCAATGTGCTGACCGTTGCAGCTATTGGCCGTGTCAATGAATTCCCTGCAGACAGTTACCACGCGCAGACCGTGACGCCGGTGGTCGATGCCAACGGCTTCTTCTCAGCGAGTTTTAGCTGCTACGGCCCTGAGGTCTCCGTGTGCGCACCAGGCGTTGCCATTACGTCGTCGGTACCCGAGCAGAGCTATGCGGCGTGGGATGGCACCTCCATGGCCGCGCCACATGTGACAGGCCTTGCTGCGCTCGCGCTGGCACATCATCCGGATTTTCGCGGCAGTGGGCAGATGCGTAGCGCGGCACGCGTTGAGCGTCTGTTTCAGATCATCAAACAATCCCGTCAGCCGCTGATGCTGGGTGATCAGCGACGCACCGGTTTTGGTTTACCGGATACCTTGCGTGCCGTCGGTTTGGCAGCGCCGCAGGGGCTGCCGATCACAGCGACTACCGCTCCCGGGCTTAGTGCATTGATGAGCCTGCCTGCGCTACAAGCGCTTCGCATGGGCTACAGTGATCTGCCAACCCTACAAGCGCAAAACGCAGCGCTTGCCATGCCGTTTGGGATGATGTCATTTCCAATACCAACCAGCTACCCGCAGGCGATGAACACCAGCATCATGAGCAGCCTTTGGTGAAATTGAGTTTGCTCTGATTCGCATCGATTCTCATCAGTTGAGTCGATGCGTCTCGATGGTGCACGGGCTTATTCGGGATGATTAGATTCGCTCAGCCTCGATCAGCATTGTCTCGCGATGTTTGAATAATAGATACCTTGCGGCTGTGTTGCATCACAAATGATCACTTGGCGAGAGACTGTTCGATGGAACTACATAGACACCGCACAGTCATCATAGAAACGCCGCCGCCACAAGGAGCATCATGGAACCCCCTCACCGTCAGCTGCCGCAAGAGCACGCGCTCGCCTCGCAGGATACCTATGACCCCAGCAAGCTGCTCGATACGTTACGAGAGCGTATGCAACTAAAAAATGATGCCGCGCTATCACGCGCCCTGGAAGTAGCGCCACCGGTGATCAGCAAGATACGTCACCGCGCGCTACCCGTGGGCGCCTCGATGCTGATTCGCATGCATGAAGTCACCGAGCTGAGTATTCGTGAGCTACGCGATTTGATGGGCGACCGCCGAACCAAGTATCGAATTTCGGATGTGCACGGTAAACCCAAGGCGCGTTCGCCTGCAGTGGTCAGCTCGACAGCCTAGTCCATCACCCTCGGTATCACACTCACCCAGACACCCAACCTAACGCACAACCTAACGCACAACCTAACGCACAACCTAACGCACAACCTAACGCACAACCTCACACTCAACCCCACGCTCACTTCTCACAGTCGCCCTCTCCCGCGCCCCGGCCCTGTCCCAAGCAGTGGCAGCGGGGCGTGATGGCGACACTTGATCGAGCCTCGGCTCAAACGCCACCGCTGCCTCGAACCGGGATGACGAAGGCGTATCGCAACCCGTCAAATCATTCATCGCCGGATCTCAGAGGCGTACATCACCCGATTTCAGAGGCGTATCAAGCAGGCAAGCTAGCTAGCTGTTACCCCCGCGCATGATCAATCATGCACGTCGCCTGAAATCGGGGCAAAATCCGTCAAGTTTCTCAGACTCATAGTTTTCAGAAAGACATCCATGAAACTCACGCCTTCTTTTTTCAAACGCAGCGGTCTGATCGCTCTTTTATTGGGTGCAGGCGCGTGTACAGTTGGGCTGGTCGTCGCTGCCGATACCGAAAGTGCACTGCTGGAGCGCGCCAAGCAGGTATTTCGCCCGCTGCCCTACACCGCGCATGTGGACGACTATCCTCACTCCGCAGCGCGAGTCGAGCTAGGCAAAAAACTCTTCTTTGAAACGAGAGTATCGATCGACGGACGCACCGGTTGCGTCAGCTGCCACAGTCCAAGTCATTACGGTGCCGACTCGCTGCCGCGTTCGGTTGGGGTCAATGGGGTGGTGTTACCCCGTAATGCGCACACAGTATTCAATACGCCGCTGCTCATAGCGCAGCACTACGGTGGCAATCGCGTCAGCGTAGAAGAGCAGGCCTGGAAAGCCCTCACCAGCCCACTCGCTTATGGCAATAAAAGTTTTGCTGAAGCCGAAGCGAAGCTGCACAAGCTTGGCTACAAACCCCTGTTTGAGGAGGCCTTCCCCAATGAAAAAGAAGCCATCAGTGCACAAAACTGGGCGATTGCCATTGGTGCGTTCGAACGAACCCTGCTCACCCCGGCACCGTTTGATCAGTACCTGAAAGGTAATACCAAAGCCATCAGTGCCGACGCCAAGGCCGGTCTCGACAAATTCATCAGCTATGGCTGCGCCGGTTGTCATAGTGGTGCCACCGTCGGCGGGGAGAGCTTCCAGAAATTCGGTTTGCTCGAAGACTATTGGAAAGCGACTGGCAGTGTCGAAATTCCCCTGCTGAAGGGTTATGACAAGGGCAAGTTTCATGACACCGGCAAAGAGGAAGATCAGTGGATCTTCAAGGTGCCTCAGCTACGTAATGTGGCCATGACCCCGCCCTACTTTCATGACGGCTCGGTGGCCACACTCGATGACGCTGTTCGCGTTATGGCGCGCGTGCAGTTAGGTAAGCAATTATCCGATACCGATGTTCGGCAGATCGTTGCCTTTCTCTCCACGCTGACTGGTGAAGTGCCAAAGCAGTTCAAAGAAGCGCCGCGGCTACCGGTGGCCGCCTTCCAGCGCCCCTAGTAAAAAACAGCCCATGACCTCGCGCGCCCTGCTCACGCTGCTGTTCTTGCTGCCCCTGGCGCGCGAAGTACTTGCCTTTGAGCGCTCGGATGGCGTCTCGGTGCAGTGCCTTGTTGAGCGCAACGGCGAGCAGCGGGTGGTCGCCGAGCACTGGCTGGGGCATGGCGATGCCGGTGATCGGCATCCGGAGCTCGGCGGTGCGGCTGCGGTTGTACGAACCGATGAAGATGGCTGGCCGGTCATTTTTTTTGACAAAGTGACGGTCAAGGGCATACGCCAAAACGACCCACACATGCTCGACTTCATTTTTTACCACGAGTGTGCGCACGCGACCGACCCTGAACGAGATGAAATCGCCGCTAATTGCGAGGCGTATCTTGATCTTGAGCGTGAAGGCATGATGAGCGAGAGCCTTGAGCGCAGCCTCGCGCTCACTCACCGCAAAATGAGACGCTTGCCCTCGCGCTACGGTGGCAGCGGGGCTGTGTTCTGGGAAAAGACCATGGCGTGCGTCACTGCACGCAAGACGCTCGCCGAGCATGCCCACCCGAGCGAGTGATCGTTATTCAAATAAAAAAAGTGTTTTGTATTTTGCATTCTCGGTGCTTTGGTTCACCATCGTTTCAGCGAACCTAACAAAAAATTTCATTGATAAAACAGCCCTTTTGGCAGCGCAACCTAAAGTTTCATTTATTGACCAGTGGTAACATTGAGCCTTGATCTAGCAGGCAGGGCGGCTCAGGGAGCGCCCCCAGAGGCGAGTTAATTGAAGGGCATTGTCTTTCGCGAATTCATCGACATGGTGGAGTCGCAATTTTCTGTGGAAACGGCTGACGCAATTATCGAAGCGTCCGAGTTGTCTACCGCCGGCGCCTACACTTCGGTAGGTACCTACCCCCACCAAGAGATGGTGGACTTGGTCTCCAACCTTTCCAATAAGGCAGGTATGTCGGTGCCCGATTTATTGCGTCATTTCGGCCGCCACTTGTTCGGTCGGTTCGTTGAGATTCATCCGGGCATGACCAGCTCGTACAGTGATGTATTCGCCTTGTTAAGCGCGCTCGAAAACACGATTCATGTCGATGTGAACAAGCTCTATCGAGACGCCGAACTTCCCTTATTCAGCTACGAGCAAGATAATCAGCAGCACATGGTGTTCATCTACCGATCACGTCGGCGAATGGCAGATTTTGCGCATGGCTTAATCGAAGGTTGCATCGCGCATTTCAAAGAGGATGTCAGTATCGAGCGTGTCGAGCTTGCGCCGCAGGGAGACGAAGCGCAGACGCGGTTTACCTTGGTGCGCGCCGCGCATGGCACGCGCTGAAGATATTGAACAGCGCCGACTAGCGCGCGAGATCAGTGCCCGGCAACAAGCTGAGCGTCTGCTCGAGCAAAAAAGTCTCGAGTTGTATATTGAGGCACAAGAGCGTCAAGAAGCGCTGCAGAGGCTGCGGGAGAGCGAAGAGCGCTACCGCCTGATCGTTGAAATGTCGCCCGATGCCATCATGGTCCAGCTGAATGGCCAGGTCGCTTTTGCGAATAGCGCTGCACGGCGCATGTTCGCTGAATCAGATCACCTTCAGCTCACCGGCCTCACGATGGCCGACCTCGGATTACAGGCTGATGTGGCTAGTGCCACCGAGGAGCCGAGCGAGCGAATCGAGACCATCGCCCGCCGCCTGGATGGGCAGCCTTTCGAGATTGCGCTGCGCTGTATGCCAATGACCTACGACGGTAAGTCGGCGATGCAGGTAGTCGCACGCGACATCTCTGACCGCAAGCGTCTGGAAAAAGAACTCGCGCACCAAGCCGCCCATGATTCACTCACCGGCGTCAGCAATCGTCGCGCATTAATTTCCTCGCTCACAGAGACGCTGGCTTTCGCGCGGCGGCATAACATGCCGTTCTGGGTTGTGTTTATTGACCTCGACCATTTCAAGCAAATTAACGACCGGTTTGGTCACCGCGCTGGTGATCGTTTGTTGGAGACCATCACCGCGCGCCTGCGACAGCTTCTGCGTCAGGATGACATCATCGGGCGCTACGGTGGTGATGAATTTGTGCTGCTGTTACGCGGCGGCCCTGAGGCGCGGCTTACCACGCCTATACTCGAGCGCATCATGCAGGTAGTGTGCGAGCCGGTAGAGTTCGAGGGGCACCGGCTGCAAGTCACCTGTAGCTTGGGTGTTACCGCTTTCCCTGACGATGGTCACGATGAAGATACGCTGATCGAGCGTGCCGATGCGGCGATGTATATTGCTAAAACAGCTGGCCGTAATCTTTATCAGCTCTAAAATGCAGATATTCATTTGCAGTTTGCCGAGCGATCAAAAATACAATCGAAACTGGTCGATGCAATAGAACACAATCAATTAATCTTATTGCATCAACCACAGGTCGATTTCGCGACAGGTGCGATTGTCGGTACCGAGGCGTTACTGCGCTGGCAGCATCCCGAACTGGGTATGCTGAAGCCATCGCGTTTTTTACCGACAGCAGAAGAAAGCAAACTCATTGATCAGATCGGTGAGTGGGTCATCAACGCCGCCTGCCAGCAATGTGCCGAACTACGCCGCCAGGGTTTTGGTGAGTTATCGGTATCGGTAAACCTGTCTGCAAAACAGCTACACATGCCGCAGCTGCTGGAAAAAGTGTCGATGGCGCTGGCAAGGCATTCACTACCGGCCGCGGCGGTGGAGCTTGAGCTTAGTGAGCACATGATCATGGCGGATATCGACAGAAGCGTCGGAATTGTGTCCGCCCTCCATCAGCTAGGCGTAAAGATTGCGATCGATAACTTCGGAACCGGTCTATCCAGCTTCCCGCA
>VGHX01000102.1 GCA_016868055.1 Betaproteobacteria bacterium | reverse complement strand
GCATATGGGTGGCAACATTTACCTTGCACGTGCAGTGTATGGTTTTAAAGAGACCCCCGATGTACGCCAAGTCATGGAGCAGCTTGAGCCTCATGTCGGCGGCCTTCTTGAACTCGAAGATACGACCTTCTTCCTGGCGCGCGACACCATTATTCCGAGTGATTTGCCTAGCATGGCTTTGTGGCGCGAGCGATTATTCGCATGGATGATGCAGAACGCTGCCAAGCCCTCGGATTTCTTAAAAATTCCGCCAAACCGCGTGGTCGAGCTGGGTACCAAAATTGAAATCTGAGGCCATTAGTATCGATACGATTTTTGCGACCGCGATACTTTTTTTCGCGTGCGCCGAGCACGTAGAGGCGGTTCCCGAGCTAATGGCATCGGTGCGCCACTTGCTGATGGACGAGTCACTGATACGTAAGGTGCAGGCGTTGGTGGCCTACCTCACGTTCGATGATTTTTTGAATCTCTGCCAAAGCACGCTACGCGAAGACCAAAAACTCAGCCTGCTGCTCAATCTCCACGATTACTACGCCCACACCGACAAGCTCTTTGCCGTAGGCTCATTTATCCTCGAGCGCTTCACCGAGTCACTCGGGAACTCGGTGAGCGATCTGGGCGATCACCTTGCAGTGCTGCAGGTGAAGCAACGAATTTGGCAGGCGTAGCAACGGCGGTCAGCGTGCAGGACGGGGCTGACTGGTCGTTGTTTCAGCGATCGTTGCGGTAAGGGCTCAACCGAGAATCATCACCGCAGCCAGCCCAGAGAGAATGAGCGTGATGCTGATCAGACAGCCTTGAATCACGTTCAGTAGCCGCCCCTCAGGCGTATGCCGGTACACCTTCGCCTCTTGCTTATTGACGTGTAAAAAACCGGCGAAATGCTCGATCACTAAAATAACGATCAAGCCTACCATCAAGCCCACACCGAATAACTGTAGTTTTGACATGGCCACAAGCTCCCGAAATCTGACGTTTCTTGAAGGGTGCAAAGCAATTCGCTTATTCCAGTACCTCGCGCTTATTCTTCAATGCGATGCCCAGGGTGTACGGCTCTATCGTCTGCTCTGAAACACCATAGACCGACAGAAAACGACTGAACAAAATCTGCTCTTCCGGTGCCGCCACGCCATCCGCCAGCAGCGAGTCGTACAGATTCAGCAAGATGCACATCTTTTGGTCTGCGTTGAGCAGCTTCGCTGACTCTGCAAGGTAGCTATCGATATCCTTGGCGCGCGCATAACGGCCAGCAGCATCCAGCAAGGCCTTGTCATTACCCAGTGCCTGCAACACATTTCCGATTTCCTCCGCCTCGACGTGTCCATCAGCGTTAATCATGTGCAGCAGACCCACCGCTAGCGAGAGCTTCGGTGTCAGCTCGGGCGGCGCACCTTTGAACATATCGAACAATCCCATCCCCGTCTCCTCAATATTTGTGTTTATGTATTTGGCAACCCGATTGATTGCCTGCTTATACGAAACCGACTATAACAGTTTTACCCAGTCACTCGGGCTTAGTGAATATAATCAAAATAATGCGTAAAAATATAATCAGCTTTATGCAATTTTCTTTGGGCATGCTGCTGCTCGCAGCTCATGTCTGCACGCTTGCGGAAGAGCCCGCTGCAAACACAGAGACACTTACAATACATCAGCAAACGCTCGATGCGATGATGACAACGCTGCGTGATTGTACGGCGCTTGAATTACGTGATCGCATCCAAGCCTTACACTTGCAGATCGAGGCTGGCAAAGATGTTTTTGCATTCAGCAGCAGCGGCCGTATCGTGATCAGTCAAGGTCTGCTAGCGAATTTTAACGACAAGGATTTTCTTCACTTCGTGCTAGCGCATGAGCTATCGCATCACATGCTAAGCCATCTGGAACGCGCGCAACGGATGTTACCCGGTGAGATATTCGAAGAAATAGTACGAGCTTCGCTCAATCAATACTTCGAGTTTGAGCTGGAAGCAGATTTAATGGCGATACAAATGTTGAGACGCTGCCATATTGAAACTAAGCGACTTGGCGAGCATCTCGAGCAACTGATCGCGAGCACGCGAGAATCCGTCGAGATCCCCAGCCTGCTACAGTTTCATCAGCACCGTATCAGCACACTGAAAGATCTGCCATCTCAGTGATCACCACTTGGGCGGATGATGCGTGATACCGTATTTCTTCATTGCGCGGGTAATAAATCCATCGTCCACCATGGCCTTGAGCGCCTGCTCAACCGCAAGTAGCGCAGGCTGATCAGCACTTCGTAATAACATGCCAATATCCGCATCAAGCTCGAAATTATCCACATCGATATCGAGCTTGACCAGCCCTGAAGATCCATTCACGAACTCATACCATTCAAAACCAGTCCGGGTCACCAACCCTGCCCCTGCTTCGTCTTCACGTACGGCATTGATGATATCTTCATCAGTCAGAAACCGTACCCATATCGGTACCTTCATCTGATTGAAAATTACCTGCGCATAAGATCCACTCGGCACCGCCACATGCGTTGCCTTCAGAGATTCGAAGTCCTTATATTTATTCGATTTGCTTACCAAAAATCCGGAAGCCGTATTGAAAGGTACGGTGAAGAGACGATTAAAAACTTTCTCCGGATTTTTTTCGATACGGCCACGCTGCTCAGCCAAATCTTTTTTTTCAACAATAGCACTCGGCACCAAGTCGCAGTCGTTTTATTCAGCCGTTCCAGCGAATTCAACCAGACCACTCGGGGGCTCAGCTGCAGCCTCTTGATCAGTTCAATACTGAGTTCATATAAATAGCCATTGCCCGGGCTATTTTCACCGGCATCGCGCTGGGAATACGGCATGGCTTCAGGGTTGAGACAGAAGCTCATGGTACCGACATTACGCATATCTGCAAGCGTGGCCGCATGTGTGCTCGTACTCAGCCCCAACACTGCCGACAACAGCAACGTACAGGCAACAGATAAACGGATTGAATTCGGCATGATCAATCCTTTTTATTACCTAAAAATTTCAGGTAGGCGACCAGTTCCCATACCTGATCAGCGCTGAAGGTGTGACCAAACACTGGCATGACATCTGATGCAACACGACCATTCACAATCGTTTTGTAGGCGCACACAGGATCAAGATCATCGCGATTCTTGAAGCTTGGCGCGCGACCACCTGCGCCATCACCGCCATGACAATAGCCCGCGCAAGTACGCATATACAGTACTTTTCCAGCATCGATACGCGTGCGATCAGCCAGATCAAACGGGGGCTTGCGGCCAGCCTCAGGGCCCGACTCTTTCGCTGTTACAAAACCATCATTCGCATCGCTATCTGCCGCACTCGCGCTCGCAGGCAATTGACTATCGGTCGATGGTCCGAGCCAAATCAAGGCAGCACCAACTGCTAGCAGACCATGCAAAACAATCTTTTTCAATTTTCGTCTCCAGCGCATCGTTTCCAAAATCCATGGCTCGAGGAAATGTCGCTTATGTAAAAGCGCAGATCGCAACAAAAAGGTGCCTGAGATCGCTCTCAGGCACCCTGCTCACTTCAATAGCATCGAGAAATTGCCCTCATCATGCTGGCCTTTCTTCCGCTACCCGAAGTTCACCCACTCGTTAACGCTTGACCTTGAACGCGATCAATGCGGCCCCGCCGGGGAAGTTCTTGATCTCGGGGAATGCCGAGGCCATAAACCCTGGCGCATGCGAGCCAAGTCCGGTAGGAATCACGATGAACTGCTCGCCATAAGCGCAGTGAGAAATAGCGCATTGCAGCATTACGATCAGGGCAAATTGAACCGAGACCGGCTCAAACTGTGGCTCAAACAGGCCTCACCAAGGAGGACACATACCCAAGCCCTTTGATCGCCCTGCTGCCGTACCAAGACAGCATCTCGCCATCGACGAGACGAGCGGGCTTGCCGATTTGACGCTCAAGCGCATCGACATGTTGCTCCATAAATCGATAAGGCTCACTCGACAAGATGACTTCATCGATATCATTAATGAGTGATTGGGTCCATTCAAAGGTAGGATAGCGTTGACTCAAGGGCGACGCCCACTGTTGCCAACCGATCAACTCCAACATACGCGCGATATAGGTATCACGCGATACCGTCATCCAAGGGTCTTGCCAGATGCAGTAGAGCACGCGGTTCGGATGACTCGCATCCGACGATGCGTGTGCATGATTGCGCGTGGCATGCCGAAGATCAGCCAGCGCCGTATCAAACTGCTGGCATAAGGTCTCAGCCTCTTGTTCACGACAAAAAATCCCGCCGAAAAGCTTGAATACATTGGGATTATCCAGCGGCGATAAAGGATGAGTAACGACAATGTTCGGTACGAACTCAGCCAATGCATCGACGGTAGGTTTTTCATTTTCGTCGATGTTGACGATAAGATGTGTCGGCGACAGTCGTCGAATTTTTTCGATGTTCACATCTTTCGTGCCGCCCACTTTTGGAATCGACGCCACCGCTTGCCGCGGATGAATACAGAATCCAGTACGGCCAACAATTTGGTCCGTCAGGCCCAGATCACAGAGAAGCTCGGTCAACGAAGGCACAAGACTGACAATACGACAGGCTCGGCTATCAGCCACCGGCAAATGCCGGGTACCCATAAAGTCATCCAGGTGAGTCATCAGCAGCCCCACGCCTTTAGCTTTACCTGGTGCGGTAAAGCGTCATGAAACTGCTCTGCCAACTCGCGAGTTGTCATCACTCACTATCGCTTGCCATTAACTTCTTAAAGTCGCGTAATGCCATCAACTGCCAGATCGATAAAACAAAAGTCGCTATGAACAACGCAATCGACATGGGTTGTACAAAAGACTCACTGCCAAGCAAAAAGAAAAATGAAGGAATCCCAACCGTCAAGAAACCCAACATGGCCATCAGCTGGTAGAACGGTAGACCGGTCTCGATATCGGCGACGACGCGACTATGCGCATATAAAACGAGTGCAATTATCGGGATATTGGCAAGCAGGTTAACTTGATTACCACCCGGGATATGAAACAACTCCCACTCATGCCAGTAAGCAGCATCAATCTGATGCGTCAACAGAACTGTGGCGTTTGCCAGAAAAAGCCATCGAAGACGTGCGTGGACTGACATTGCTCCTCCCTCGTGCTATGAACCTATCTCTTTAGGCAGCTTGCGGCTCTGGTGTTTGCCGCTTGCTTGAAACTCGTCCAAATAACTGATCTAAAACCGATCTAAGTTCTGTTTATAACGCCTACGTTGTAGCGGCTTTGATCATATTTCGCGCGATCAGCAGTTGCTGGATTTGTGACGTTCCTTCATATATCCGGAACAGGCGCACGTCACGATAAAACCGTTCCACTGCGTATTCAGCAATATAGCCGGCACCGCCATGAATCTGAACCGCGCGGTCGGCCACTCGGCCACACATTTCAGACGCAAATAATTTGCAGCACGAAGCCTCGGTCGAGATATCTTCACCCGCATCACGTCGGCGGGCAGCATCTAACACCATCGAACGCGCCGCATAGATTTCTGCCTTACTGTCAGCAAGCATCGCTTGTATTAACTGAAAATCTGCAATCGGCTTGCCAAACTGCTTGCGTTCCATCGCATACGCTAGCGCGTCATTCAGCATGCGCTCGGCTACGCCAACACATACCGCAGCAATATGTAGCCGGCCCTTGTCGAGCACCTTCATCGCCGTCTTGAAACCGATGCCCTCTTGGCTACCGATCAGATTTTCTGCGGGCACGCGACAGTTTTCAAAAATGACGTCACAGGTGTGCGCGCCCTTCTGCCCCATCTTGATATCGCGCTTACCGAGCGATAAACCCGGTGCACCCGCTTCCACCAAAAATGCGGAGATGCCGCCCGCACCTTTACTATTTGGATCAGTTCGCGCCATCACGGTGAATACACCTGCCTCCGGTGCGTTAGTAATGTAGCGCTTGGTGCCATTCAATATGTAGACATCACCGTCGCGCACCGCACTGGTACGAAGCGACGCCGCGTCAGAGCCTGAGTCTGGCTCGGTCAGTGCAAACGAAGCGATAAGCTCACCTGAGGCTAATCGCGGCAAGTACTTTTCTTTTTGTGCCGAAGTGCCGTCGATGATAATCCCTTGCGAGCCAATCCCATTATTCGTGCCGATCAGTGAACGAAACGCGGGTGAGGTCCAGGCCAACTCAAAAGCGACCAGCACCTCTTCCTCCATGGTCAGACCCAGGCCACCGTACTGTTCTGGTATGCACATGCCGAATAATCCCAGCTCGCGCATATCATCAATCAGCGCTGGCGGTATCTCATCGGTCTCGGCAAGGCGATGCTCAGCCGGCACCAGTTTGCTGCGCACAAATCGCTTGACTGAATCAAGCAGTAGCGCCAGCGTCTGCGGGTCTCTGATCATGTTGTATGCTCGCACTTATTTTTAATGTTTGAAAGACAGCAATCCAATCGTCATACCGGCAGCGGCCGGTATCCAGCAGCTTCCGTGCTTGGGTATTTTAACGCCGCATTATTGAGCAACACGGTTTTATAAAACGAGGATCATATGGCAGGGGCGCTCTCGCATCTCAGAGTCGTAGACTTATCACGCGTATTGGCCGGGCCTTGGGCAAGCCAACTGTTGGCCGATATGGGTGCTGATGTCATTAAAATCGAGCGCCCGGGCAGCGGCGACGATACCCGAGGCTGGGGCCCGCCATTTTTAAAAGATGAAGCGGGTAATGACACGACCGAGGCGGCTTATTACCTGGGTGCTAATCGCGGCAAAAAATCGCTCGCGCTCAATATCGCCGCACCTGAGGCGCAAGCTATCGTTCGACACTTGGTAAAAGATGCGGATATCTTCATCGAGAACTATAAGGTCGGTGACATGGCGCGCTATGGCTTGAGCTACGACGATCTCAAGCAGATTAATCCACGGCTCGTGTATTGCTCGATTACCGGCTTCGGCCAAACCGGCCCGATGGCTGATGTAGCAGGCTACGACTTCATCGTGCAAGGCCTTGGTGGACTGATGAGTATCACCGGTGAACGTGATGATCTACCCGGCGGCGGACCTCAGAAAGTGGGGGTAGCAGTAGCCGACATCATGACCGGACTGTATTCCACCATCGCCATGCTCGCTGCGATTGAGCATCGCCGTATCAGTGGCGAGGGCCAGTATATTGATATGGCGCTGCTGGATGTTCAGGTGGCTACCATCGCCAATATGAACATGAACTATCTATGCTCAGGCAAAGTACCGGGGCGACAAGGTAATGCCCA
>VGHX01000101.1 GCA_016868055.1 Betaproteobacteria bacterium | reverse complement strand
GATCGAAGATCAATTGAATCACCGCCCCAGAAAACAATTGGGATTTAAAACCCCACATCAGGTGTTTCATGAATCTTTAAACCGTGTTGCACTTCGTACTTGAAGCCACGAAAAAAAACCTGGATCCCTACATAAAATTTCTTGGACTTGAGACTAAAGAGGGACAGAAATTCATACGTAAAGTTTTTGAGCGCCCGCACAAAAGCGACTACACGAGCGTTGAACAACGAATTAATTTCTGCGAAAAGTTGTTTAGCCTTCTATCTACAGCACTAGAAAAGAGACAGCTTGGCTTGACTCATATATCGGATGACGAACTGGGCAAGCTTGTTGTTTTGTCACTCCTTGTGATTAAAGCTAATTCAGCTCAGTTAAAATATCAATATGGATTGGATGGAAAGGGGTTGGATGGCAAGCTCATTGAGCTTGTATACACTTTCATAAATAATCATCATAGTCTTGTACCGTATATCAAAAGCGGAATCCGCTTTGATAGGCACTCATACGACGAACTTTTTGACGGAAAAACCAAGGGCGAATTGGCACTATGGTGCGCTGAGCAGGGAATCGTGCTTAGCCAGGAAGAAATAAAATTTTTATCCAAGCACTGGTTTGTAACTCTTAAGCCGCCGGGACAAGAAGTGCTACGTAAATTTAGATCCAAGGTAAAGAAGCAACTGCAGCAACAAAGCAGTTGAAACCTGTTAGGTAAAACGCCGTAGATATGTTTTAAAGATGTGCTACGGTGCTTTTACGCCAGCCTCTTTTTGTACACGCGCGAGCAAGGTCTTGCCGACCCGATCTTCCATTTTCTTGTGCACCGGCAGCATGGTCTGACGCCACTGCGCCAGCTCCTCTGGCGTGGGGCGATAAATCGTCGTTCGGCCGGTTTTCTTGATTGCCTCCATTGCTGCTGCATTCTCGCGCTCGATAGCGTTGTCGTTCATTTTAGTTGCTTCGGCCATCGCTCCTTCCAAAGTAGTACGAATATCCTGAGGCAAGCCATCCCAAAACTTTTTATTGGTAATCACCGCATAACCAATATAGCCATGGTTAGTTACGGCCAGGTGCTTCTGCACCTCGTATACTTTTTGTGAATAAAAATTAGTAGGCGGATTCTCTGCACCATCGACCACGCCCGTTTGTAATGCCTGAACCATTTCAGAAAAAGACATGACCTGCGGTATCGCCCCCACCGCCCGCATCTGCTCATCAATCACTTTGGAGCCTTGTATGCGTACTTTCAGGCCACGCATATCACCCGGTACGCGAATCGGTTTATTCGCCGACATCATCTTGAAGCCGTTGTCCCAATACGCCAGCCCCTTGATGCCTTTGGGCTCCAGCACCGCCAACATCTCACGACCCAGCGGTCCGTTGGTGACGCGTTGAACGGATGCGCGGTTTTCAAATAAAAACGGTAAATCAAATACCTCAAAATCACGAATACCTAGCGAGCCAAATTTGGAAAGGGTCGGCGCTAACATCTGTACCGCGCCCATTTGCAAGGCCTCAAGCTCTTCTTTATCTTTGTAGAGCGTACTGTTGGGGTAGACATCAATCTTCACCTTGCCGCCCGTGCGCTGCTCTGCCAATTTCTTGAATAACTCGGCAGCATCACTCTTGGGCGTGCCAACGGCAGCAACGTGACTAAACTTGATGGTAATAACAGCATCAGCAGCCTGTACTGGCTGCAGCGAGCTGACCGATAGAGGTAACAGCAAGCTGATAAAGCTATTACGCACTAAACGAAAAAACCTAAGGGAGCTGAACATGCCTAAAATCTCCAACGTATGCTGAGCCACGGAAAAATAGATCGAGCGCTCAACCGAAAGTTTTTTACTAAAAGGTACCGGGATAGGCACCGCCATCCAATAAAATATTTTGCCCGTTGATGAAGCCAGCGTGAACGCTGCACAAGAACGCGCACGTTGCGCCAAACTCTTCGGTTGTGCCGAACCGTTTTGCAGGGTTGCCATTACGGCGCGCAGCGATCAGGGTTTCTATCTCTTGACCGGTGGCTTTGGCCGAGGCTTCGAATGTCGCACGCAAGCGATCGGTTTCAAATGGCCCGGGAAGCATGTTGTTGATGGTGACGTTCTTGTGCGCGACCGTACGAGACAGCCCTGCAACGAATCCGGTCAGGCCGGTGCGCGCGCCATTGGATAAACCGAGAATATCGATCGGTGCCTTCACCGCACCCGAGGTGATATTAATAATGCGACCGAAACCACGATCCATCATGCCATCAATAGTGGCGCGGATCAGCTCAATGGGTGTCAGCATATTCGCATCAAGCGCAGCAATCCAGTGCTCACGTTCCCAGTTGCGGAAATCACCGGCGGGAGGGCCGCCCGCATTGGTCACCAAAATATCCGGATTCGGGCAAGCGGCTAATACTTGCTGACGCCCTTCTGCCGTGGTGATGTCGGTCGCAACAAAATTCACCTGAGTATCAGAATCTACTTGTGCACGAATTTGCTGCACCGTAGCTTCAAGGTTGGCTGCATTACGTGCCACCAGCGTGACATGCACACCCTCTTTCGCCAACGCTTCCGCGCAACCACGGCCCAGCCCCTTGCTTGCACCGCCGATAATGGCATGTTTGCCGCGTAGTCCAAGATCCATAACCTATCCCTAGCAGATCGATTGACAAAAATATCTTTTGCTTTGAACGAACCAAGCGCCGCCGAATACGGTGCAGCAATTCAAAGCTAGCCACCAAATAAAAGGCGCGGTAGCCACAATGAAATTTGCGGCACATACGTCACCAGCAATAAAAAGCCCACCATGGTGGCGAGCCACGGCAGGACTGCGACAGTCAACTCGGTAATCCCCATTTTTGTGATGCCCGATGCCACATACAGATTCAGCCCTACCGGCGGATGACACATACCGATTTCCATATTCACCACCATGATGATACCGAAATGCACCGGATCAATTCCCAGTGCAGTCGCCACCGGAAACAAGATGGGGGCCATGATGAGTATGATGGACGATGGCTCCATCACATTACCGGCTAGTAGTAATAACAGGTTGACGATCAATAAAAAGCCAATTTGTCCAAAGCCCTTGTCAATAATCCAGCCCGCCATCGCTTGCGGAATACCCTCGCTGGTCATTAAAAATGAAAACAGTACCGCATTGGTAATGATGTACAGCAGCATGGCAGACATCGCCGCTGAACTAAGCAGTACCTTGCCAATATCTTTGATTTGCAGATCACGATAGACAAACACGGCGATCACACAGGCATACACTGCCGAGACTGCTGCGGCCTCGGTGGGTGTGAATAATCCGCTATAGATACCGCCCATCACCACCACAATCAGCAGCAGACCCCAGGCGCTATCGCGAAACGCACGGCCGCGCTCGGCCCAGGTAGCGGGTGTCATACGCGGGTAGCCTCTTTTACGGGCCAGCACCCAGGTGGTAAGCCCAAGCAAAAATGCCAGCATGATTCCGGGTACGACACCGGCCATGAATAACTTACCGATCGAGGTATTGGTGGATACCGAGTACATCACCATCACAATTGAAGGTGGTATCAAAATACCCAAAGCGCCCGATGTCGTAATGACGCCGGCACCAAAGGATTTCGGATAACCCTGACGCACCATCGCCGGCAAAATAATCGAGCCGATCGCTACTACCGTCGCGGGAGATGAACCTGAAACTGCAGCAAACAAGGCACACGCCAGCACACCTGCCAACGCGAGGCCACCATGCCAGTGCCCCACCATCGACGTGGCGAATTGAATCATGCGACGCGCCACGCCTCCGTGCGTCAGAAAGCCTCCCGCCAGAATAAAAAACGGGATCGCCATAATCTCGAATTTCTCGATACCGGTGAATAGCTTCAGCGCCACCGCCTGCACTGGTACCGAGGTCATGGTGAACAGGAACGTCAGCACAGTCAGGCCGAGCGCAATCGAGATCGGCATGCCAGTGAGCATCAGCGCAATCAGCAGCAGAAAGATCAGCGCGGCGTTCATGATTTAGCCTCGATCGCATCATCCTCCAGACCATCGACATGGGAAGGATCATGAGTAGGCAACTCACCACCTCGCACAAATTGCCACGCCACCTGTAAAAAGCGCGCGCACATTAATGCCGATCCGAGCGGAATCGCCAAGTACACGACCCAGATGGGCACCTCCATCACCTCCGAGGTACTGGAAGTCGCTGAACGCTCAAGCACGAACTCGGCGCCTAAACCTGCGATCACGCCTGTAAACAGCGCACCTGCGAGTAAACCAAACAAAATAAAGCGCCGCTGCGTCGGCGTTGGCAAGCGATTAACCAGCACATCGACACCGACATGAATCCCGGTTCTAACGCCGTAGGCGGCGCCGAATTTCGCCATCCAGACAAACAAATAAATGGTCAGTTCTTGCGCCCAGCTGGTGTTTATTCGAAGTAGCAGATCTTGCAGGCCAGGTATGGCAAGGCCCGAGGCATAGCGATGCACCACCGAGAAAAAAATCACCAGCGTAGCCGCCGCCATCAAGAAAGCGATTAGCCATTCTTCTAGATGATCAAGGATTTTCATGGGGGCAGAATGAAATCAGATTGCCAGCAAATACAAACGCACTGCGGCGATCAGGCCCACCAACCAGACAATCGAGCGCAGCGTGGCTTTGTCGGTCACATAACAATAGACATACAAAACACGCGCAATAACAAACACCCAACAGGTCTGGGCTATCATGGAAACGTCGGTGCCGGAAACCAGCGCGAGCAGTGTACCGCCAGCAAACAGCGGAAATGCCTCAAAACTATTCTGCTGCGCAGCGTTGGCGCGCGCGCGCCAGTCTTCTTGTGAGCTCAGCCAGGCGCGTGGCTGATGATTGTTGTAGTCTGCGGCGCGCCACTTTGCGATGCCAGCACAAATAATCGGCAGCAGACCCGCAATCAACAGTGTGGCAACAATCTGATTCATGGTGATCTTTTCTCAGCAGGCATAAAGCATCATCTTTTATGTCAATTACTACGCCGCGATTAAAAGAAGTGCCGCATACCAAACTCCAAGCTACAGTGCATGCCGTAGCGCTGATCGATGCCACTCAGGCCTGTGCCTGGTCTTACATAAAAGCCTGTTTTAGGCAAAATAAATTGCCCTAGCTCTGCTTTGATTTGTGAGCTCGCCACGCTCGAGCGATTATGGTTGATCCGGTAACTATATTCAACAAAGCTGTAGACCTTGTTTGGCCAACGGGTCAATAGCGAGCCTCTGATATTGGTGAAGCTCACATCGTCGCGGCTAGCATCACCACCAACCGCTTTGCCATATTGAATATAAGGGAAAAATACCGACTTTGCCTGCGGCAGATCGACCGCTGCAAAAGCAAACGACGCCAGCACGTGCTTGCCCGAGCCCAGCGCTTTGCTGCTGGCGGTGTCGAAGATCAACTCAGACCCGATAACAAGCGCGTAGTCTTCGGTGCGCGCGGCACGCCAAGCGATACGCGTTAGCAGGTTACCGATACCTGCGCTGGCCGCACCAAAAGCCGGATCGTAACGCCCAATCGGCAGCTCCGTCCGCAAACCTACCGATTTACTCAAGGCATATTCAAAGCGCGGAATAATCAGCTGATTAGATGCCGTGGCATATTGATTAAATTCGGTGCGAAGATCGAATCGGTTCTTAAAATCGGTGGGATCAATGCGTTTGGCCACATCGGCAGTGCTATCGGCCAGCGCCGGCGGTGCCGGTTGTTGAATGGCGCCCTCTTCAGCTTGCGCCACTGGTAAACCTACCAATATCGCCGATAACAGAAAAAAAACAGGGGCGGCTCGGCAATTAGGCCGAGTTGATAAATTGATCATGCTGGTTAGGGTGTTCGGGTCGTGGGATCGCTAACAACAGGCTAAACGGAGCTTGCCATGGCGACCGTAACGCATTCTTCCGCGGCAGCGGCTAACCTGCCGGCTGAGATGCTTAGGCTGCGATCATTCGACTGTTATTATTCCACTGTATCCAAATCAGCCACAGGCTAACCAGCCAACATCATCATGGAACCCAAAGAATTTGCGCGATTTTTCGGAGGCTTCTCGACCGAGAAGCGCGTCAAAATGATCACTGCGCTTGCCGAGGCAGGTAAGCCAGGGCTGACGCTGATCGATCTCTCACGCAAAACCGATTTATCAGTGATTGATATTGGCATCGCCGCCGAGGCATTAATAATGATGGATTTGCTGAATATCTCGGTCAAAGGCGAAAACAAAGTACTGTTTCTGAACTTTGACCTGATGAGCAAGGTATTTGACGAGGCCTTTCATACCTTCGGCCAAGGCCGGCTGGTGCGGCTGGCAGAGCAAAAAGCAGCAGAAGCGGCCGCTGAGGCTGCTGCAGCCGAGGCGGCAGCAGCGGCTGAGGCTGAGGCGACTGTGGCTCTACCTGATGGATCCGCCGAGGCTACCGCGCCCGGTAAAGATTAATACTTCGCTCTCGCTCTCGCTCGGCGCTGCAACTTCGCACCTACCCCCTTGGTTCACTGCTGCTTGCTCAGCGGCTATGGTTGCGGCGTTCAACCGTCTCGCTAGTGGGTCTTTCTTTGCGCCGCGAAATTAGCGTACCACTTCAGTGAATCCGGATTACTCATCGCATCCGGATTACCAATTTTCTCGATTAGCGTACCAAGTAATAATTTTTTAATCGGCAGCTCCATTTTTTTGCCTGAAAGTGTGCGCGGTATCTCGGGCACAGCAAACACATCATTGGGTACATGCCGCGCAGAGAGTTGCGTACGTATTTTGTCGGCGATGCGCTGCTTCAAAACTGAGTCAAGCTCATGCCCCTCTCGTAACACAACAAACAGCGGCATGTACGACTCTTTTCCGAGATACTCAAGATCAACCACCATGCTATCGAGCACCTCAGTAAAATCCTCCACCACACGATAGATCTCAGAAGTGCCCATGCGTATGCCGTAGCGATTAATCGTGGCATCAGAGCGGCCGTAGATTATTGCGCCACCGCGCGGCGTGATCTTGATCCAATCACCATGCCGCCATAATCCGGGGTAGTGATCAAAATAACTATCCAGGTAGCGTTTGTTTCCCGGGTCATTCCAAAAAAACAGAGGCATCGTTGGCATCGGTTTGGTTATCACCAACTCACCCACCTGATCAATCACCGCTTCGCCCTGCTCATCAAGCGCATGCACGGAAACCCCGAGCGCGCGGCACTGCATCTCGCCCGCATACACCGGCAACAATGGCGACGAGCCGACGAACGGTGCGGCCACATCCGTACCACCACTAATCGATGCCAGCAGTACATCAGGATGTACGTGCTGGTAAATCCAATGAAACGCCTCATCGGCTAACGGTGAACCGGTCGAGCCAACGCCGCGTAATGTCGACAGGTCAGCAATCTTTGCGGGTGAGATACCGGCTTTCATACAATTACTGAAGAAGGCCGCACCCACACCGAAAAAAGTGAGCCGCATATCTTCGGCAAACTTCCATAAGCGAGAAAGATTGGGGTAGCCGGGGTTACCGTCATAAATACAAATAGCTGAGCCCACCAGCAAACCGCTGATTT
>VGHX01000100.1 GCA_016868055.1 Betaproteobacteria bacterium | reverse complement strand
CGGCACCGCCGGCGGGATTTCCCTGGTAAATTTTCTGCCGACTCCGCGCCCCTTCACGTACCCATTCCCCCTCGATTGCCCCTGCCGGCCCTGTGGCCGGCTCGTCAGCCGCCTCGCTGTTGATTGCTTTCCAAATAGCGGCAATTATTTTTCATAATGCGGAAACTTAACGGTGCGAGGCAGCAGGGATCTCTTCCACTCTAAGAAATTATTTTCCGTATCGCGAAATAAAATTGATAACTTACTGATTTAAAACAGATATATTTTAATCTTCTGTCTTATATAAGACCTTGTTGCCACGCAAAAATAAGCCTAATATCTCTCCAACGGCGGAATTGTTTTTTCTGCTCACTTACGCTAACTCTCGGAGGGAACATCATGGCGACTCGTGAACAGCAGGCTCAAGCACTGGCCAAAGATTGGGCCAAAAACTCGCGCTGGAAGGGTATCAAGCGCAACTACACTGCAGAAGACGTGGTTCGTCTGCGCGGCTCGGTGATGGTTGAGCATACGCTCGCCAAGCGCGGCTCCGAAAAACTCTGGAACCTGATGCACACAGAGCCGTTTGTGAATGCGCTCGGCGCGCTCACCGGTAACCAGGCGATGCAGCAAGTGAAAGCAGGCCTGAAAGCAATTTACCTGTCCGGCTGGCAGGTGGCAGGTGACGCCAACGTGGCCGGTGAGATGTACCCTGATCAGTCGCTGTACCCAGCCAACTCAGTACCGATGGTGGTCAAGCGCATCAACAACACGCTGACCCGTGCCGATCAGATTCAATGGTCGGAAGGTAAAGACGATATCGATTTCTTCGCACCGATCGTGGCTGATGCAGAGGCAGGTTTCGGTGGCGTGCTGAACGCATTCGAGTTGATGAAGGCCATGATCGAAGCTGGCGCTTCGGGCGTTCACTTCGAAGATCAGCTGGCATCCGTCAAGAAATGCGGTCACATGGGCGGCAAGGTGTTGGTGCCAACGCGTGAAGCCGTTGAAAAGTTGAATGCCGCCCGTCTGGCAGCTGACGTGATGGGCACGCCTACTATTCTGGTTGCGCGTACCGATGCAGAGGCCGCTGATCTATTGACCTCCGATGTAGACGATAACGACAAGCCTTTCTGCACCGGTGAACGCACCGTTGAAGGCTTCTACAAGACCAAGCCGGGTATTGATCAAGCCATCTCACGTGGCCTGGCCTATGCGCCATACGCCGATCTGGTGTGGTGCGAGACCGGCAAGCCTGATCTGGCATTCGCCAAGAAATTCGCAGAAGCCATTCACGCTAAATTCCCAGGCAAGCTACTGTCGTATAACTGCTCGCCATCGTTCAACTGGAAGAAAAACCTGGACGATGCCACCATCGCCAAGTTCCAGAAAGAGCTGGGCGCGATGGGCTACAAGTTCCAGTTCATCACGCTGGCTGGCTTCCACGCACTGAACTATTCGATGTTCAATCTGGCCCACGGCTATGCACGTAACCAGATGTCTGCATTCGTCGAGTTGCAAGAGGCTGAGTTTGCCGCAGCTGATCGTGGCTTTACCGCAGTCAAGCACCAGCGCGAAGTCGGTACCGGTTACTTCGACGCGGTGACGCAGACGATTCAGCAGGGCCAGTCATCGACGACAGCGCTGCATGGCTCGACAGAGGATGAGCAGTTCTTCGAGCGTAAAGTCGCCTAGTAGCCTGCCACACTCGGCCGCTGGCATTGCTGGCGGCACTCCTATCACTGTATGGGTTGCCTCTCACAAGGACGCTTCCCAGTGACCGAAGACCAGTCGCACTGACTGGTCTTTTTTTTCGTGGGCATAAAATGAGAGTTGCGTTGCCTGTTCCGCTAAAATCTGGCCGTACCGACTGAGCTCTATAAGCGGGCCCACGCCGCGCTCCTCGAGTTTCATTGCCACTTGCGTTTAGTCCCAGGTTTAATCCAAGCTGACCGCCAGTGACCGCCACGCCTAACAAAGACTCCACGCATGTTCAGTTACCGTCATGGTTTTCACGCTGGTAATCACGCCGACGTGCTCAAGCACACGGTGCTGATACAGCTGCTGGCATATCTGAATCAGAAGCCAACGCCTTACATGGTGATTGATACCCACGCGGGTGCTGGCTTGTATCAACTGGATAGCGACTATGCCAGCAAGAGCGGGGAAGCAAGCGACGGCGTCGCCAAGCTGTGGGAGCGTAAAGATTTACCGCCCGCTATCGCTGAGTATGTCGCTCTGATACGTGCGATGAATCCGGCCGGTAAGCTGCGACATTATCTTGGTTCGCCGTTTATTGCAGAGAAATGTATGCGCAGCGAGGATAGGTTGCGCTTATTTGAGCTGCACAGCACGGACGCCAAGCTCTTGCTCGAGAACGTGCGCAAGCTGGAAGCACACGCGGCAGCCAATGGCATAAAACATCGCGGTAAGCGTATCTTGGCAGAGCGCACCGATGGCTTTGCAGCGCTCAAAGCCTTACTGCCACCGCCTTCACGGCGTGGCTTGGTGTTGATTGATCCGCCTTACGAAAATAAAGACGACTATCGCAAGGTGAAGCTGGCAATGGAAGACGCACAAAAGCGCTTCGCCTCCGGCACCTACGCGGTTTGGTATCCGGTGTTGTCGCGTTCGGAATCGCAACAACTACCCGAGCGCTTGAAACGCAGCGCGCAGTCGGAGTGGTTGAACATTACGCTTTCAGTGGGTGCCGCGACCAATGCAGATGGCCGCGGCTTGAATGCCAGCGGCATGTTCATACTTAACCCGCCCTGGACCTTGGAGGCAACGCTACGCGAATGCCTGCCTTGGCTAACGCAAACACTGGCGCGCGATCACACTGCGCAGTACACGATAACCAGCGGCAGCGCAGCCAGGGCACCTAAGGCGTCCAAGGCAAGTGAGTGAACTAGCACGCTTGCCACCAGAACCATCTGTTTTGCTCAAAAAATCAAAGCATGAACAAAGCTTTTGTAAAAGAATCCGACGCCGATGAAGATGACGACACGGGCGGTCTGCCGCCGATTCCACCCGGTGCCAAGAATTACATCACACCGCAAGGCTATCAGCGCATTCGTGAAGAGCTATTGCAGCTAATTGATGTCGAGCGGCCGGAGGTCGTGCGTGTCGTTCACTGGGCAGCGTCGAATGGTGACCGTTCTGAAAACGGCGACTACATCTACGGCAAGCGCCGTCTTCGTGAAATTGATCGCCGCATTCGTTTTCTGACTAAACGTCTTGATCTAGCCGAGGTGGTGGATCCAAGCGTGCATCACGGTAGTGATCAGGTGTTCTTTGGTGCCACGGTCACCTACCAAAATGTTGCGGGCGATGCGCATACTGTGCGCATCGTCGGCATCGACGAGCTGGACCCGCTGCATGGCAAGATTAGCTGGGTATCGCCCGTAGCACGTGCACTCACCAAAGCACGCGAAGGTGATGTGGTGACGCTTCTCACGCCCGCCGGTGAAGATGAGCTTGAGATCATTCGTGTTGAATATCCGTCACCCGGCTAACGTACAATTGGACGTATGACCATTGTCTTTTCTACGCTGAACCACCCGCAGCGCGTAGCACTGGCCGCTGAGATTCACTCACGGCCACCAGTGCGGCTGGAGGCGCCGGAGGCGATTACGCATCTCGCCGTTCACGGTCGCAACGAGCCACTGGTAGCGGCCGACAAGCTTGGCATGCAATCCGCGCTGCTGGCTGATTTTTGTGCGCGTTTCGGCGTGCCACCGCCCGCCGGCAATGCCAAGTATTTTTTTCATGACTTCGGGCGTTTTCGTCTGAAGTGGGAGTGCCACACCGAGTTTGCCAGCTTTACGGTCGCCACTGCCACTGCGGCTGCGACTGCGCCGGCGCTATCAGGTGCCGATCCGTTTGCGCGCATGCCGTCGAGCGAATTACCCGAAGACTGGCTGCTATCGCTGAAAGGTCGCTTGATTGTCGCTACGCATATCGTGCTTGATCAGGCCAGCGCAACCGCTGAAGAGATGGCGCCAAAAATGCGGCAGCTATTCGATACCAATGCCATTGTCGGGTGTGGTGCGTCGCAAGCAGCGCAGGTCTGGACAGATTTCCGGATTCACGCTGACGGCTTCGCGCGTTTTATCGTGCTTGATGCAGGGCTAAAGAGTTTACAAGCAGGGCGGCTAGTACAGCGGCTGCTTGAAATAGAAACCTACCGTGTGATGGCCTTGCTTGGGCTGCCGGTAGCGCAGCAGGCAGCACCTGTGCTGAACGATATTGAATCCGAGCTGGCCTCGGTGACGCGCGACATGGTGGCAAGTCAAAAGCTTGGTCGCAGCGAAGAACAAGGCATGCAAGACGAGCAGGACTTGCTACAACAAATCACTTTGCTGGCATCGCGCCTGGAGCAGCTGTCAGTGGACGACAGTTACCGTTTTTCTGCTTCGCAGGCGTACTTTGGTTTGGTCATGGCGCGGATTCACGAGCTGCGTGAGCGCCGTATTGAGGGCGTGCCGACGATTGAAGAGTTCATGCAGCGGCGGCTTTCACCCGCGATGAACACCTGCACCTCAACCGCGCGGCGTCAGGAGGTGCTCGCCGAGCGCATTGCTAACACCAACTCGCTGCTTCGTACCCGCGTGGGCATTCGGCAGGAACGCCAGAATAGCCAGATACTTGAATCGATGAACACGCGCGCGGCGCAGCAGCTG
Source organism: Betaproteobacteria bacterium (assembly GCA_016868055.1). Lineage (GTDB taxonomy): Bacteria > Pseudomonadota > Gammaproteobacteria > Burkholderiales > Burkholderiaceae_D > Pernthalerella. The sequence continues at coordinate 3,060 of VGHX01000100.1, read as the reverse complement.
CGCTTGCAGCAAGCGGTGGAGGGATTATCCGTTGCGGCTGTTTCTTACTACTTGGTGGGCTTGCTTGGCTATGTGCTCAAGGGTGCCAAGGCAGCAGGCTTGCCTGTGAATCCTGATATCGCCATCGGCGTTGCGGTGCCGCTGCTGGCGCTGGTTGTGTGGATGGGCTTACGCGCTTTGCGGCGCAAGTTTCAGAGCCCGGCGAAGTAGGGTGGTGGAAGCGTGCTCATGAGCTTAATGGGCATGCAAGCGCAACACCCACACATGCTCTAGCTCTTGTCGCGCAAAATCCTTGCAACCCCACGGACTTGCCGCACGTTGCGCATCAGACGCGCTAAATGCACACGGTCTTCAACCTGTACGGTAAAGCGCAGCTCAGTCAGCGGCCCCTCGCGTCGACCCTCATCCATACCCACCAGCACGATGTTCGAGTCAGATTCATTAATCTGTGCCGCCAATCTCGCAAGCAAACCTTTTTCATCATTGACGAGCACGCTAATGCGGCAATTGAATCGGCTCGCGTACTCTTGCGCCCACGAGACATCAATCCAGCGGCCAGGGTCTTTGGCGCGCGAGCGGCGTGCGAGTTCGCAATCGCTGGTGTGCACTACCAGCATCTGATCACGCCGCAAATTACCTGCCAGCATATCGCCGGGTATCGGCGAGCAGCAATGCGCAAACTGCACCGACGACGCTGGCTCTTTACCACTGATCGTGACTGGCTTTATTTTTTGCTCTGGTAGATGCACCGGCCCGCTGGGCGTGGCTGATGCCGCAATTGTCGCGTCCATCAGGCCTTGAATATGACGCGCTACCAGCGTCGCGAGGCGGCGTCCTGTACCAATGTCGGCATTAATATCCGCCATGGATTTAGCACCGGTGTCACCGACTAATTTATCTTGAATGGTGGGCGGCACACTGCCCGGCAGCTCCAGCGAGATCAGTGCCTGTTCCAGTAACAGCTCACCCACCTCAATGGCTTGCTCTCGGTTCATCGAGCGCAGGTGATGCCGGATCGCCGATCGGGCGCGGCCAGTGCGCACAAATGACAACCAATTAGGCGTCGGTTGTGCGTCGTCTGACACATCAATCGCGACGATGTCACCGTTGTGGAGTTCGGTCTTGAGCGGCGCCGGCTCATGATTGATCTTCGCAGACACTGCGTGGTCGCCGATATGCGTGTGAATCGTGTACGCGAAATCAAGCGCCGTAGCGCCGCGTGGGAGCGCGATGATGGTCGACTTGGGCGTGAACACATACACCGAATCCGGAAATAGATCGACCTTCACATGCTCAAGAAACTCGGAAGGGTCGCCGGTCTGATGCTGAATATCCAGCAGCGACTGCAACCACGCATGCGTACGTTGCTGCAGATCGGTCAGCGCGGCGTCTTGGTTCTTGTACAGCCAGTGTGCCGCCACGCCTGATTCAGCGACATGGTTCATTTCGGCAGTGCGAATCTGAAACTCAACTGGCGTGCCGTAGGGGCCAATCAAGGTGGTGTGCAATGACTGATAGCCATTCAGCTTAGGGATCGCAATATAGTCTTTGAATTTACCCGGCATCGGTTTAAACAGTGCGTGCAGCACGCCGAGGGCGACGTAACATTTCTCGAAGCTATCGACCACCACTCTGAAGCCGTACACATCCAGCACCTGAGAAAAACTCAGGTGCTTATTGCGCATCTTGCGGTAAATGCCGTAGAGGGTTTTCTCGCGGCCAGCGATGGATGCCTCAATGCCTGATTTCGCCAGCGCTGACTTCACTGATTCCAAAATCTTGCCGACCAGTTCGCGCCGGTTACCACGCGCTGCCCGAATGGCTTTGGCGATGGTGCGCTGACGCAAGGGGTACAGATGCGCGAACGACAGATCTTGTAATTCACGATAAAGATTATTCAAACCAAGGCGGTGCGCAATCGGCACATAGACTTCCATGGTCTCGCGCGCGATTCGTCTGCGCTTGTCCGAACTCATCGCACCCAGCGTGCGCATGTTATGCAAGCGGTCTGCCAGCTTGACCAGGATCACGCGCACATCGCGCGCCATCGCCAGTAGCATCTTGCGGAAATTTTCAGCCTGATGCTCTGCTTGGCTCTGGAACTCCAGTTTGTCGAGCTTGGAGAGCCCATCGACCAGTGAAGCAACAGGAGCACCAAAGCGCTGGATCAGTTCGTCTTTCAGAACATCCTGATCTTCCATCACGTCATGCAGCAGCGCGGCCATGATGGCTTGCGAGTCGAGTTTCCACTCAGCGCAGATCTCGGCAACTGCAATCGGGTGCGATATATATGGGTCACCCGAGCGCCTCACCTGACCGAGATGCATCTCGTCAGCGAAGCGGTAGGCGTCTTTGATAGTTTTCAGCTCGGCCGGCGTCATATACTCGGCCAGACGATTGTTCAGCTGGGTTACCGAGGCAACGCCAACGTGCAAAGGTACGTTGGCTTCAGCCGAAGCAGGTAATTCAGAGGGCGCGGCTAACGGTGCCTTGCGAGAAGGCGCCGCGCTGGGATCAACGGCGGTCGGAGGCATTGCTGTTTCCGCCCGTATCGGGTGCGCCGTGTTAGGTGGGGACTTTCTTCAGCATCTCCAGGCCGACGTGTCCTGCGGCGATCTCGCGCAGCGCAGTGACGGTGGCCTTGTCATCGCTGTCGACCTTCGGCGTATGGCCTTGGGCCAGCATACGCGCGCGGTAGGTGGCAGCAAGACAGAGCTGAAACCGGTTAGGAATTCTTTTCAGGCAGTCTTCGACGGTGATACGTGCCATAAGTTCTCCGGTGATGAAACAAAGTGTTCAGGGTTGGATCCCGAATCCGGCAAAGAGATCGCCGAATCGTGCGGCCTGCTGCCCAAATCGGCAGCGACTGGCGCGGGCGATGCCGACCAGTTGTGACAACGCGGCATCGAAATTCTCGTTGATAATAACATAGTCGAATTCATGCGCATGGGCGATCTCTCCCGCTGCATTATGTAATCGCCGTGCAATCACCTCGTCGCTGTCGTGGCCGCGTTGCTTCAGGCGCTGCTCAAGCGCTGCGATGGAGGGCGGCAAGATGAA
>VGHX01000099.1 GCA_016868055.1 Betaproteobacteria bacterium | reverse complement strand
GAAATTCAAGCGCTTGAGTGGCGCTGTTGGGTCTGGTGAGATTCGGTGCGGATGAACTAACCGGAGTTGTTTGGGAAGGTGAGCCGGATGAATCAACGGGGCTTGCTTGGGCGTGTGAGGCGGGGGGGTTATCGGGAGTGGCTGAGGAATTAGGATTGGATGAATGACTAGGGGTCGCTGATGGGTTACTTCCCGAGAGTGGTCTGGCCATACCGATCTCCTTGCGCACATGAGTGAATGAGCGGATTCGGTAACCTAACAAGCCGATTGGTTCGGTGGCACTGGACGCGCGCGTACCTTAGCGCGGGCGCGCCCATATTGAAAACTCAGAGAAGTAAATTTTCCAGCGTGCGCCGGTAAATATTTTTGAGCGGCTCTATTTCAGACACAGAAATATGCTCATCAATTTTATGAATGCTGGCGTTGGTTGGACCAAACTCCACCACTTGCGGACAAATTTGTGCGATGAAGCGGCCATCGGAGGTCCCGCCGGTGGTCGAAAGCTCGGTATCAATACCGGTCTCGTCTTTGATAGCAGCTGATAGCGCTGCACTTAGGCTACCACGCGGGGTGAGGAAGGGTAGTCCGCCTACTGTCCATTTCAGATCAAAGTCAAGGCTGTGCTTATCCAGCACCGCATGCACTCGATGCTGCAGGCCTTCAACGGTGCTTGAGGTCGCGAAGCGGAAGTTAAAGTCGACGACACACTCGCCGGGAATGACATTCGAAGCACCGGTGCCGGCATGAATGTTCGATATCTGCCAGGAGGTAGGCAAGTAGTACTCGTTCCCTTGGTCCCACTCGATGGCTGCCAACTCAGCGAGTGCTGGCATCGCAAAGTGGATAGGGTTTTTTGCCAACTGCGGATACGCAATGTGACCCTGAATACCTTTAATGATGAGCTTGCCGGACATAGTGCCACGACGGCCATTCTTGATCATGTCACCAATTTGTTTCACCGAGGTCGGCTCGCCAACGATGCAGTAATCCAGCTGCTCACCGCGCGCTTTCAACTGATTGCAGACGATCACGGTGCCATCGGTCGCCGGACCTTCTTCGTCACTGGTGATCAGGAAACCGATCGAGCCTTTGTGATTCGGGTACGCGGCAACGAATTCTTCAACCGCTACCACCATCGCTGCGAGTGAAGTCTTCATATCGGCAGCACCACGACCGTAGAGCTTGCCGTCGCGATGCGTAGGAATGAAGGGATCAGAAGACCAGCGCTCGAGCGGGCCGGTAGGCACCACATCGGTGTGGCCTGCGAATACAAGTAGCGGTTGTGCGTTACCCCGTCGCGCCCACAGGTTGGTGACATCGCCGGACGCAATGGTGTCGCATTGAAAACCGAGTGGCGATAAGCGCTCGGCCATCTTCAACTGACAGCCGCCGTCAGCGGGTGTGACTGAGTGCAGCGAGATGAGTTCTTCGGTCAGCGCGAGGGTCTTGCTCATGCTTTGAATGTCTTTTTATAGAGGTCAGCGTCGAAGCCTACCAGCACCTGTTGATTCATGCAGAGCACGGGACGTTTGATGACGCTGGTGTTCTCAAGCATCAGCGCGGTGGCGCTGGCCGCATCGACGGTGGCGGCCTTCTTGTCATCAGGCAGGCCACGCCACGTGGTCCCTTTTTTATTGACCAGCGTTTCCCACGGTACCTGCTTCAACCAGCTTGTGATGGTTGCCCGATCAAGGCCGGCTTTTTTGAAGTCATGAAATTGATAAGAAAGCCCAGCCTGATCAAGCCAGGTGCGGGCTTTCTTTACACTGTCGCAGTTGGGGATGCCGTAAAGCGTGATCATCAATCCCGTAGCAGCTCATTGATCGAGGTTTTCGCGCGCGTTTTTTCATCGACGCGCTTGACGATCACGGCGCAATACAAACTGTATTTGCCATCCGACGAGGGCAGGTTACCGGATACCACCACCGAGCCTTCCGGAATACGGCCGTAACTCACTTCACCGGTGGCGCGGTCGTAGATTTTGGTCGACTGACCAATGTACACACCCATCGAAATAACCGAGTTGGCTTCAACGATCACACCCTCTACAACCTCAGAGCGCGCGCCGATGAAGCAGTTATCTTCGATGATGGTGGGGTTGGCTTGCATAGGCTCGAGTACGCCGCCGATGCCGACACCGCCCGAGAGGTGAACGTTTTTACCAATTTGCGCGCAAGAGCCAACGGTGGCCCAAGTATCTACCATTGTGCCTTCATCGACATAGGCACCGATGTTGACGTATGAAGGCATCAGCACCACATTCTTGCCGATGAAGCTGCCGCGACGTGCGACGGCTGGTGGTACGACACGAAAGCCGCCCTTAGCGAAATCGTCAGCGCTGTAGTTGGCGAACTTGGTGGGGACTTTGTCATAGAACTGCATACCACCGCCACCGGGGATGGCGACGTTATCTTCCAGCCGGAACGAAAGCAGTACCGCTTTTTTTGCCCACTGATTAACGACCCACTGTCCGCTGTCTTTTTGCGCCACGCGCAGCGTGCCTTGGTTCAGCAACTCAAGCACTTCAGCTACCGCGTTTTTTACGTCGGTCGGCGCGGATTTCGGTGAAAAATTGGCGCGCTCTTCCCACGCATTATCGATCAGGGTTTGGAGTGATTGGGTCATGATTTTTCTGTTGAAGGAGAAGATAAAAAATTCGCGGTTTACATTTCAGTGTAAGGCTGGTCGTCTGGAAGACTCAGTCGTCTATCAAGCAGCTAGCTTACGGGTGAACTCAACGATGCGTTGCGCGGCCTCGAGGCACTCATCGACCTCTGCCACCAGCGCCATACGAATACGACTCGCGCCCGGATTCCAGCCGTGCGCCTCACGCGCCACATAACTGCCCGGCAAAACCGTCACATGATATTCGGCGTAGAGTTGTTTCGCGTATTCAGCGTCGCTGATATTGATGAGCTTATCGACCTTGGCCCAAAGATAAAACCCGGCGTCAGGTAAAGCCACATCCAGCACCTCAGCCAATAAGGGTGTTACCTGCTTGAACTTGCGGATATATTTTTCACGATTTTTTACGACATGATCTTCATCATTCCACGCCGCGATCGAGGCTGCCTGCACGGAGGGGCTCATCGCGCTGCCGTGGTAGGTGCGGTAAAGCAAAAATTGTTTGAGTATGTCTGCATCCCCTGCGACGAATCCTGAGCGCATGCCAGGCACGTTTGAGCGCTTGGACAAACTGGAAAACGCCACCAGCCGTTGATAGCCACGACCAAGCTGGTTAGCTGCTTGCATAGCGCCCAGCGGCGGATGGTCACCAAAATAAATCTCGGAGTAACACTCGTCTGCCGCGATCACAAAGCCGTATTTATCTGACAATGCAAATAGCGCACGCCAGTCATCAAGCGTGAGCACCGCGCCAGTTGGATTGCCCGGGGTGCAGATGTATAGCAACTGCACGCGAGGCCAGACATCGGCCGGCACACTCGAAAAATCCGGTGCGAAATTGCGTGCCGGGTCTGAATTGACGAAGAAGGGTTCGGCACCTGCCAGAAACGCCGCGCCCTCATAGATTTGATAGAACGGGTTCGGGCACACCACCACTGCTTTGGCAGCCGGGTCGATCACTACCTGTGCCAGTGCGAATAAGGCCTCGCGCGAGCCGTTCACAGGTAGCGCGTCGGTGGCCGGGTTCAGCGTGGGCAGTTGGTAGCGGCGTTCCAGCCAGCGGCAGATCGCACGCCTGATCTGGTCCGTGCCTGCGGTGGTAGGGTAGGTCGCTAAACCAGACAGGTTATCGGCCAGTGCCTGCTGAATGAAAAGAGGCGTAGGGTGCTTGGGTTCGCCAATACCCAGACTGATCGCGCTGAATTTTGCGTTCGGCGTCACCCTGCCGAACAGATGGCGCAACTTTTCAAAAGGATAAGGCTGAAGCTTGCTGAGCAGCGGATTCACGGAGCGAAAATGATGGAAATGCGTTGGAAAGCGCCTGATTATACTGGCGATGCCAACGCGCAAAGCAGTCCGGTGAGCCCGGGCTTCCCGGCAGGGTTTGCCCTTAGAGACCTCGGAATATGCACCCCTCAATGTTATCATGGCGCTGCTGTGCATATCACCCGCCGGGCCCACCGCCCGGTTTCTCTTTTTTTAAGTTGGAAAAGTCGTGCGGTTAACCTCCATCAAACTCTCTGGTTTCAAGTCGTTTGTCGATCCGACCAATTTTCAGGTGCCTGGTCAGTTGGTGGGTGTGGTCGGCCCTAACGGCTGCGGCAAGTCGAACATCATCGATGCAGTGCGTTGGGTGCTGGGTGAATCCAAGGCATCCGAGCTACGCGGCGAGTCGATGCAGGACGTTATCTTCAACGGCACGACCAACCGCAAGCCAGCAGGGCGTGCCTCGGTTGAGCTGATGTTTGATAACAGTGCGGGTAAGGCCGCCGGGCAATGGAGCACGTTTGCCGAGATCTCGGTCAAGCGCACGCTCACCCGGGACGGTACCTCGACCTACTACATCAATAACCAGGCGGTTCGTCGTCGCGACATACAAGATATTTTTCTGGGCACCGGTTTGGGTCCACGTGCATACGCCATCATCGGGCAGGGCATGATCTCGCGCATTATCGAAGCGCGCCCCGAAGAGCTGCGAATTTTTTTGGAAGAAGCCGCAGGCGTATCGAAATACAAAGAGCGCCGCCGTGAAACTGAAAACCGTCTGCAAGATACGCGTGAAAACCTGCAGCGTGTTGAAGACATTCTGCGCGAGCTGAATCAAAACGTTGTCAAGCTCGAGAAGCAGGCCGAGGTCGCACAAAAGTATCACGAGCTGCAATCGGAGCAGGACGAGAAACAAAAGCTGCTGTGGCTGCTGCGTAAAAACGAAGCGGCCGCTGAGCAGCAAAAGTTCTTGCGCGACATCGAGAAAGCACAAACCGAGCTGGAGGAGCAGACCGCCAAGCTGCGCCATATCGAGACCGAGCTGGAGCAGCTGCGCCAAGAGCATTACGCCGCCGGTGACCGTACCCATCAGGCGCAAGGTGCGCTGTATCAAACTAATGCAGAGATCGGTAGCCTTGAAGCGCAGATTCGTTTTGTGATTGAGTCGCGCACGCGCCTTCAGACGCAGATCAATTCACTCACCGCGCAGCGTGATCAGTGGCAGCGTCAAGGCTCGCAATTCGAGACTGAGCTGGAGCAAGCAGAGACCGAGCTGACGTCGCATGCCGCACGGGTCGCCGAGGCGCAGCAGGCATTGCAAAGCAAGCAGGCCTCGCTGCCGGAGATTGAAGAGTCTTGGCGTAGCGCGCAGCTGGCCACCACTGAATCACGTTCCCGCATCATGCAGGTGCAGCAGCGTATCGAGCTGGAGTCTACCCATCAGCGCAATGCGTCGAATATTCTCGCTACGCTGACGCAGCGACGCGAGCGGCTGGCGCAAGAGAAAAATGCGCTGTCATTACCTGACACTGCGCATTTGAAAAATTTAAAAGACCAGGCAGAGCAGAAGCAAACGCAGCTCGACCAGTCTCACGCTGAGCTGAACACGGCGCGTGAGCAACAGCCATTGCTCGAGCAAGAGCGCCGCGACGCGCAAGCGTCGGTGAACACAGAAACCGCCAAACATGCGCAGTTTGAGGCACGCTTGGCGGCACTGAAGCAGCTACAAGAAAACGTACAAACCGAAGGTAAGGTAGCGCCTTGGCTGAACAAGCACGAGCTTGGCAAGTTGCCGCGGCTGTGGCAAAAGCTGTCGATTGAACCAGGCTGGGAAGTGGCACTGGAATCCGTCTTGCGCGAGCGAACTGCTGCGCTCGAGGTGTCCAATCTCGACTGGGCCAAAGCATTTTTCGGTGATGCGCCGCCGGCCAAGTTGTCGTTGTATTCATTGAGCGGCACTGCCAGCAACAACGAGACTGCGCCGAGTGGCTTAAAGCCGCTGATGTCGATGATGAAGGTCGATGACCCTGGATTGCGCGCACTGCTGCAAGACTGGTTGCATCAAGTGTATGTGGCGGATGATGCCGCGGGTGCGCTGCTCGATCGTAGCAAACTGCCGCTGGGCGCGACGCTGGTTACGCGCGAGGGCCATCTGGTCAGCCGTTTGTCGGTGCGGTTTCATGCGTCTGATTCCGAGCAAGATGGCATGCTGGCGCGTCAGCAGGAAATCGATAATCTGGTGCGTCAGGTACGTGCGCAACAGATGCTGGCCGATGAAGCCAGGCAGCGTTCAGTGCGCGCTGATGCTGCGCTCACCCAAGGCACACAGCGCCTGGAAGAGCTGACTCAGCGTGTTAGTGTGCAGCAGCAGGCGCTGCACAGCTTGCAGATGGATTTGCTCAAGCGGACCGAAGCGGTAGAGCGTTTCAGCGAGCGCGGCACGCAAATTGGTAATGACCTGAACGAGATCGCGGCGCAAGAAGCCGAACAGCGCCAGCTGCAGGCCAATGCTGAGCAGGCACTGGAACAACTTGATATCGAATTGGCGAAGGTACAAGAGGCGCACGAAGACGGCCAGACGGTGTATCTGGAGCGCGAGGCTGCGTTGAATCAGGCACGCGAGCATGTACGCGAGCTGGCGCTGGCGGCGCAGCAGGCCGAGTTTGCGCAACGCGCTCACGAGAGCCGTATCGACGAGCTGAAACGCAGTATTGCAACTGCGCTTGAGCAATCTGCGCAGTTGTTTGCCAGCATGGAGCAAGGCACGCTGGAGCTGGAGCAGTTGGACGATCGTGCCGCGCAAGCCGGTTTGCAATCTTTGCTTGAGCAGCGCAGCGAGCAGGAACAGGTGCTGTCAAATGCCCGGCACGAGTTGGATCAGCTGACCCAGCGCATGCGTGCACAAGATGAATCCAAGCTGACGGCTGAGCGCGGCCTGCAACCGATTCGTGACCGTATCGTCGAGCTTCAGCTGAAAGAGCAGGCTGCTCGTATGAACCAGGAGCAGCACGCCGAGTCATTGGCGAATGCAAACGCCGACGAGGCGGCGCTGGCAGAGAAGCTCAGCGACGATATGCGACCTTCGTATCTGCAAGGTGAAGTCACCCGACTGACCAATTCAATTAATGCGCTTGGGCCAGTGAACCTGGCTGCACTGGATGAGTTGGCGCAAGCTAGCGAGCGTAAGCAATTCCTTGATGCGCAGAACGCTGACCTGACCGAGGCCATTACAACACTCGAGAACGCGATCCACAAAATTGATATGGAGACGCGCGAGCTTCTGAAAGACACCTTCGACAAGGTTAACCAGCAGTTCGGCGAGCTGTTCCCGATTCTGTTTGGTGGCGGTACCGCCAAACTGGTGATGACCGGCGAGGAAATTCTGGATTCCGGTGTGCAGGTGATGGCGCAACCCCCCGGCAAGAAGAACGCCACGATTCACCTTTTATCCGGTGGTGAAAAAGCGCTGACCGCGACCGCGTTGGTGTTCTCCATCTTCCAGCTCAACCCTGCGCCGTTCTGTTTGCTGGATGAGGTGGATGCGCCGCTGGATGACGCAAACACCGAGCGCTTCTGCAATATGGTCAAGAAGATGTCGGCCAATACCCAGTTCCTGTTCATCTCGCATAACAAGATCTCAATGGAGATGGCTCAGCAGCTGATCGGGGTCACCATGCAGGAGCAAGGTGTGTCGCGAATCGTTGCGGTGGATATGGCGGCGGCGTCGAACTTCGCGTCGCAGCAGCAAGCGGCTTAATCAATCAAAGCGCAGCGCAGCGCGCGCCATGGCGGCGCGCTTCTGGTAGTAGGCCTCGTTCTCTTCAGCCTCGCACGCGCGTGCGTGCTCCACGGCCGCGCAGATCAGGTAGTGCTCTTCGGCGCGCTGGTAGTACCAGCGACGGACGCGCCGGATCAAGAACCGCAACGATAGAGCGCTCCAGGGGGTCAGCTTGAGTCCGCTTGCGTTTTGCATCTGTCATCCTCCGAGGTTTGGGCCAACGGATAGTTATCGTAATGACAAAATTCCTGATGCTATTGACTATTGTAAACTTTCTGGTTTGACAATATTTGCACGCC
>VGHX01000098.1 GCA_016868055.1 Betaproteobacteria bacterium | reverse complement strand
CTTATCGTGCGTACACCGGGTGCGCATCGGTCAGTAGCTTGACCTCAGCCTTGACACGCGCAATCGTCGCCGCGTCATGCGGGTTATCCAGCACATCGGCGATCAGATGACCGACCTTGGTGGCTTCCGCTTCCTTGAAGCCACGCGTCGTCATCGCCGGTGAGCCCAGGCGAATGCCCGAGGTCACAAACGGCTTCTCCGGATCATTCGGAATGCCATTCTTGTTGCAGGTAATGTGCGCCGAGCCCAGCACCGCCTCAGCTTCTTTACCGGTCAGCTTCTTCGAGCGTAAATCCACCAGCATCACATGCGACTCGGTGCGACCCGACACAATCCGCAACCCACGCTCAATCAAGGCCTTGGCCAGCGCATCGGCGTTCTTCAACACCTGCTGCTGATACAGCTTGAACTCGGGCGACAAGGCTTCCTTGAACGCCACCGCCTTGGCCGCAATCACGTGCATCAGCGGGCCACCCTGCATGCCGGGGAACACCGCGCTGTTGATCTTCTTGGCCACCTCTTCATCATTCATGAGGATGATGCCGCCGCGCGGGCCGCGCAGGCTCTTGTGGGTGGTAGACGTCACCACGTCCGCAAACGGTACCGGGTTGGGGTACACACCGCCGGCAATCAGGCCGGAGTAGTGCGCCATATCCACCAGGAACAAGGCGCCGATGTCTTTGGCGACCTTGGCAAAGCGCGCCCAGTCAATCTTCAGGGCATAGGCTGAGGCACCGGCAATGATCATCTTCGGGCGGTGCTCATGCGCCAAGCGCTCCATTTGGTCGTAGTCGATCTCTTCTTTCGCATCCAGACCGTACGACACCACCTTGAACCACTTGCCCGACAGATTCAGCGCCATGCCGTGGGTTAGGTGGCCGCCTTCAGCCAGCGACATACCCATCACGGTGTCGCCCGGCTGCAAATACGCCAGCATCACGGCCTGATTCGCCTGCGAGCCGGAGTTGGCTTGTACGTTGGCGAACTTGGCGCCGTAGAGTTCTTTCAAGCGATCGATCGCGAGTTGTTCAGCGATATCGACAAATTCACAGCCACCGTAGTAGCGCTTGCCCGGATAGCCCTCGGCGTATTTGTTCGTCAGCTGCGAGCCTTGTGCTGCCATCACCGCTGGTGAGGCGTAGTTCTCGGAGGCGATCAGCTCAATATGCTCTTGCTGGCGCTCGTTCTCTTGTTGAATCGCCGCCCACAGATCAGGGTCAACGGCGGCAATGGTGTGCTGGCTGGAAAACATTCAGGGGCTCCCAAGGGTAGGTCAGGTGATGCGTCATCAGAAAGAGTTATCGCCCCGACACTGGCACAAGCCTGTCAGTGTTCGAGGCTACCCGCCGACGGGTCTGGGTTGCGGCAAACTTCGGTCAAAGCGTCCGCACGCGTAGCGAGGGTGTTCGGCGCACCGGAAACACTGCGCAGGAATCCGGTCATGCAAGGCAGAAAACCTCGAAATTTTAGAGGACGCAGGGTGTTTCAGCAAGGATGGTCGCCGGCTTTCGCCGGTCTTTTCCGCTAGAATCCGGTGATTGTCCGACCAGCGGTCGATTCGGATTTCTTCATGATCGTACTTGTCACTGGCGCCAGCTCGGGTTTCGGCGCCGCTATTGCGCGCAGATTCGTCCGCGAGGGCCACCGCGTTATCGCTGCCGCTCGCCGAACCGATCGTTTGGCTGCGCTGGCGCAAGAGCTTGGCCCATCGCTTACCACCCACGAGCTCGACGTCACCAACAAAGCCTCGATAGACGCAATGCTCGCGGCACTTCCCACTGAGCTGCGCGCCATTGATGTATTGGTCAACAATGCCGGGCTCGCGCTGGGTCTCGAGCCAGCCCAAGAAGCGCACCTGCATGACTGGGAAACCATGATCGCGACCAACTGCCAGGGCCTGGTCTGGATGACACGCGCACTGCTACCCCAAATGGTGGCCCGTGGTAGCGGCTTGATTATCAATATCGGCTCAGTGGCTGGTGCCTACCCTTATCCCGGCGGTAACGTGTACGGCGCGAGTAAAGCGTTTGTGGAGCAGTTCACGCTGAATCTGCGCGCCGATCTGGTCGGCACTGGCGTGCGAGCGACTAATCTTGCACCCGGCATGGCCGGCGGTACCGAGTTTTCTAATGTGCGCTTCAAGGGTAATGATGAGGCGGCCGCCAAGGTCTACGCCAACATTCAGCCCCTCACTGCCTACGACATCGCCGAGGCCGCGCACTGGGTGTCAACGCTGCCTGCGCATATCAACGTCAATCAGATCGAGATGATGCCGACCTGCCAGGGCTTCTCGCCATTCGCCGTCAAGCGCAACGGATGAGTCGCGTGTTTCGTTGGCCGGTAAGAGTTTTTTATGAAGACACTGACACCGCCGGAATTGTCTACTACGCAAACTACTTGAAGTTTTTCGAGCGCGCCCGCACAGAATGGTTACGTGCTGCAGGCGTTCACCAAAGCGAGTTATCGCAAACCTCGCATCGTGCTTTCGTTGTGTCGCACTGCGTGATCGATTACCACGCACCGGCCAGACTAGACAACCAGCTTGAGATATCAGTCGTCGTGGAGAATCTTGGCCGGGCATCGGTGAGCTTTCAACAACAAGCCTGGCTTGAACAAGCTGATGATCAACCCAGATTACTATGCACTTGCCATGTCAGAGTGGGATGCGTGGACACCGTCAGCTTACGGCCTGCGCCCTTGCCAGCACATGTTAGAGAGCAGATTCGTCTTCATGTGTAATTACGCCGACACGCACCTTATTGTTGCCGCAGACTGCTACCCGACCCAGCTACTCACCTCTACGCACCCCTTGCGAGAAATCCAATCAACATGATGACCGTCACTCAAGATCTTTCTTTCGTTGCACTAATTAGTAATGCCTCGCTACTGGTACAGCTGGTGATGGCGCTGCTCGCGCTGGTGTCGCTGATGAGCTGGTTCTACATCTTCAGAAAACTTTTTTCGATACGTAGCGCCAAGCAGCAAACAACCGAGTTCGAAGCCGCTTTCTGGTCGGGCGCGAACTTGAATGCCTTGTACGAGGAAGTTACCGCCAGCCGCCGCCGTAGTGGTGGTGGCGCGCTGGAACGAATCTTCGAAGCGGGTATGGAGGAGTATAAAAAAGCGCGTGTCTCGTTCGGCGGCAAAAATATCGATACCGCAGTACTGATCGACGGTGCGCGGCGGGCGATGCGTGCCGCCTACCAGCGTGAAATGGATGCACTCGAACAGCATCTCGCCTTTCTTGCGTCGGTCGGCTCGGTGTCGCCGTATGTTGGTCTGTTTGGCACTGTGTGGGGCATCATGAATTCATTCCGAGGTCTGGCCAACGTGCAGCAGGCAACGCTGGCTGCGGTCGCGCCGGGTATTGCAGAGGCACTGATCGCTACTGCGATCGGTCTGTTTGCTGCTATCCCGGCGGTGGTTGCGTATAACCGCTACTCGCATGATATTGACCGTATCTCGATCCGGTTCGAGAGCTTCATTGAAGAATTTCTAAACATCCTGCAGCGGCAGGCGCGCTGAAATGAACAATAACTCGTCCATGAGAAGCGGGCGCACTCGGCGCTTCAAAGCCGAGATCAACGTTGTTCCCTACATCGACGTGATGCTGGTGCTGCTGGTAATTTTCATGGTGGTAGCACCCATGATTCCGCCGACCGAGATCAAGCTACCCAAAGCCGGTCAGTCCACGCAGCCGCCGACCGACTATATTGAGATTGAGTTACGCGCAAATGGCGCAGCAAGCGTCGGCATTCATGGGCAAAAATTCAACAAGGTCAACAACCGTGCGCAACTCGCGAGCGCGCTGGCCGATTTGAGTCGCAAGCATCCTGAGTTACCGCTCATGATCGCGGCTGACAAAGACATCAAATACGACGAAGTCGTACAAACCATTAGCTTGGCGCATAAATCCGGTATTGGTCGCGTCGGCCTTGCCACGCGTTGACGTTACCTTGAACGCTACCGCTGTCCCCTACCAGGTACCGGCAGAACCCGGTCGCTTACGAGCACTGCTGCTGGCGGCGCTAGTGCACATCGCGTTGATTGCGTTTCTTTGGTTTGGCGTGTCTTGGCAAAACACGGTGCCGGTTGCGATCGAGGCGGAGATTTGGAGCCCGCAGGCGCGCGAAGCCGCACCCAAGCCCGAGCCGCTACCCGAGCCTGCGCCAGAGCCGCCGAAACCGGAACCGCCCAAGCCTGCGCCATCAAAACCAGTGCCACCGCCCGAGCCCGTCGCGAAAACACCTGATCCTGATATCGCGCTTGAAAAAAAACGCAAGCAGGAGCTCGAGAAAAAACTGGCTGAAGAGTTAGAGAAGAAACGTCAGATCGAAGAAAAAGAAAAAAAACGACTCGCAGAAGAGCAAGAGAAGAAACGTATCGCCGAAGAAAATGAAAAAAAACGTCTCGCTGATCTCGACAAGAAAAAAGCAGACGATAAGCGCAAGCAAGAATTGGCGAACAAAGCCTCTGAGGAAATTCGAAACCGTCAGGAAGAGGCGGCAGACAGCCAGCTGGAAAAAATTCGCCGTGAAAAAGAACTAAAACGTCTGCAAGCGATGGCCGGCGACACCGGCGCGGGTGAGGCTGAGCGAAACTCCGGACCGAAATTTGACGCCAGCTACCTCAACAAACTGGCCTCCAGGATCAAACGCAACACGCGCTTTGTCGCGTCGGATGCAGTTCCTGGAAATCCAACCATTGAATATGAGCTGGAACTTTTACCAGACGGCAGCGTAAAAGATATTAAAATACTGCGCGAATCAGGTTACCCGGCGTTTGACGAGGCTGTTAAGCGTGCGGTGTACTCGACAGCGCCTTTCGAGCGCGACCCTGCTACCGGCAAGATACCACCGTCGATTACCGTCAGGCAGCGTCTGAAAGAACCATGACCATGGCTTCACCCGAGAAAAGATTTTTCCTGCAATCCGTGGCTGCGTGCGGCCTGATCGGTGGTCTTTACCCCCTCAGCACCGCGCTTGCACAGCTACGGGTAGAAATTGCCGGCGTCGGCGCTAACCAGATCCCGATCGCAATCGGCCAGTTCTGGGATGATCCCGCCGGTGATAATCAGGTCACCGCCATCATCGCTGCCGACTTGCAGCGCAGTGGTTTGTTTCGTGTGATCCCATCCAACGACCTGGTAAGAGAAACCGGCACGGTCGATGACGCTTTCTGGAAATCCAAAGGCGCTGATGCGGTGCTCGGCGGCACACTCAGCCGCGCCGATGGCCGTATCGAGATTCGCTACCGTCTGCATGACGCCACCAAAGGCGTCACCCTCACCTCATCGGGCCTGAAGGCAAATCCGCAATTCATTCGGCTTGCCGCGCATCGGGTTGCTGATGATATTTTTGAGCGGCTAACCGGCATTCGCGGCCCTTTCGCTACCCGCATCGCCTACGTGGCCCGCAGCGGTAACGAGTACCGCCTTGAGATCGCCGATTCCGATGGCGAGAACGCATTCGCCGCGTTTCGTGATTCCGAGCCCGTGATTTCTCCGGCTTGGTCGCCTGACGGCACCAAGGTCGCCTACGTCTCGTTCAACCTCAAGAAACCAGTGGTCTATGTGCAGGAGCTTGCAACCCGGCAGCGGATCGCTGTGGCCAACTTCAAGGGGAGCAATTCGGCGCCTGCATGGTCACCCGATGGTCGCCGTCTAGCGATTGCACTGGCGCGCGATGGCGCAACGCAAATTCACACCGTGAATGTTGACGGCACCGATCTGCGCCGCGTGCCTGGCCGCGCCGACATCGAGACCGAGCCGTGCTTTTCACCCGACGGCCAGACCCTTTATTTCACTAGCGACTACAGCGGATCGCCGCAAATCTGGCGCATGAATGCCGATGGCGGCGAACGGCGCCGAGTCACGTTCAACGGTAGCTACAATATCAGCCCAGCCATCTCACCCGATGGCAAGCTTTTGAGCTACATTTCGCGGCGCGAGGGACGCTTTCAGGTCTACGTGCTTGAGCTGGCAAGCGGGCAAGAGAGCCGGCTGTCAGACGGGCCGCGCGACGAATCACCCAGCTTTGCACCGAACGGCCGTTACATCATGTACGCGAGCGAATCAGGCGGCCGTGCGCATCTGGCCGTGGTGTCTGTTGATGGTGGTTCGCGCTACACCTTGAATGCCCGCGCGTCGGCGATTCGCGAGCCCGCGTGGGGACCGTTTACCAAGTAGTGAATAACAATTTTGCTTAACCAACCAAGGAGAGAAATGCCATGAATGGCGTAAAAATACTTATTAGCGTTATTGCCTTTGCGCTGCTGGGTGCGTGTTCGACCGTCAAGCTGACGGATAAAGCACCGCCGGTAGAAGACCGCAACGCTTCGTCGGCTTCGAGCGGCGGCTCATCGTCTTCCGGGTCTTCGCCTTCGACTTCTGCTGGCTCATCGGGCAACACAAGCAAATCTTCTGGCGCGAGCAGCGCCTCAAGCGCGTCAGCGGTTGACCCGGTAAATGATCCGTCGAACATCCTGTCCAAGCGCAGCATTTACTTCGACTACGACCAGTACACCGTGAAAGAAGAGTACCGCTCGCTGGTTGAGGCCCACGGCAAGTTCCTGGCTTCGAACCCGGATCGTAAAGTCATCATTCAGGGCAACACCGATGAGCGCGGTGGTAGCGAATACAACCTCGCGCTCGGCCAAAAGCGTGCCGAGGCAGTACGCAGAGCCATGGCGCTGGCAGGTGCACGTGATTCGCAAATGGAAGCCATCTCGTTCGGCAAAGAGAAGCCCAAAGCCAGCGGCAGCGATGAAGCCGCGTGGATGGAAAACCGCCGCGCTGATATCGTTTATTGATCGATTCAATGAACATCTCAATGCCTGTAGTGCGCGCCGCCGTCATGGCGGCGCTTTTCATTTTGGTACCCATCAGCGCGCATGCGCTGTTTGAGGATGTCGAGGCGCGGCGCTCGCTTCTGGACTTACGCAAACAAGTCAATGAGCTCAGTAGCCGGCTTGATGCCAAGCTAGACGCGCTACAACAAGGCGTTGACAGCAAGCTTCAGCCGCTTGGCGCGCGTATCGATAGCAAAGCAGACACCAAAGCGCTGCTCAAACTGAGCGAAGAAATCGACAAGCTCCGACTCGAGATCGCGGCGCTGCGTGGGCAGATCGAGGTGGTCGCAAATGACATCGTCAATACTCAGCGCAGGCAGAAAGATTTTTATGCCGATCTTGATCAGCGCATGCGCGTGCTCGACCAAAAGCAGGCAGCGCTCGACAACCGGCAATCCAACACAGAAGCCAAACAAACTAGCTTTGAGGCGCGGCAGTCGACCATAGAAAATAAACAAGGGGCGATCGAGGGTAAGCTGGTACATCTGGATCAGAGGCGTCCGGACGCAGCGGCACCTGATAGCTCAGCAGCGCCAGTGACCGCAGACGAACCAATGTCGGAGCAGCGCACCTATGATCTGGCGCTTACCCAGTTCAAGTCGCAGAATTTTCGGGCCGCAGCGCAAGGATTCACTGATTTTCTGAAGCGATTTCCCGACTCGACCAATCTGTCGCAAGGATATTTTTGGTTAGGCTCGAGCTACTACGCCCTTCAGGACTGCGTTAACGCAATACCCGCTTTTCAAACGGTTATTACGCGCTTCACGAATAGCCAGCGCGCACCCGATGCCATGCTCAGCATGGCCGAGTGCCAAAGCGACGTGAAGGATAAAACTGCAGCTCGGCAAACGCTGAATAACCTGATTAAGCGCTTTCCCAGCAGTGCCGCCGCAAAAACCGGTAAAGAGCGCCTGGCAGAACTTAAGTGAGCGGTTGGCAGCCAAACCATGCAAAACCGATAAGCCTATGATTGACAAAAGTTTTTTCGTCTGAGTATAATTGCAGGCTTCGGGTCGTTAGCTCAGTTGGTAGAGCAGCGGACTTTTAATCCGTTGGTCGCAGGTTCAAGTCCTGCACGACCTACCAAATAAAACAAAGGGTTAGCTTCGGCTGACCCTTTTTCTTTTTCTAGTGTTTGTTAAATCCGTTGCGGTACCGTTGCGGTAATGGGAAACCTTAACTGGCGTTTATCTCCGAATTGTTTTTTAGCTGCGGTAGGATGTCCTCATCTTTCGTTGGATGGTAATGGACATGAATCAGCGTGTCGCCCTGATTACCGGTGCCAATACAGGCATCGGTCGCATTACTGCATTAGCCCTT
>VGHX01000097.1 GCA_016868055.1 Betaproteobacteria bacterium | reverse complement strand
CGACTGTCCTCCAAGGCTGTCCTCCACGACTGTCCTCCAAGGCTGTCCTCCACGGCTGTCCTCCACGGTTATTATCGCAGGGCACCGGCATTTGGGGGAGCGAGCATCAGAAAATCGTCTCATGCCATGGCGCGCTGCTGAAACCTCCCAGTAGCGTCCAGCTCGAGCCAGCCGCCACGGTGCGGCGCGTGATCCAAATCCCAGTCGGGCAGCACATGTCGAATACCAGAGGCGTGCTGATGTGTCGCTGGCCGGTGCGTGTGTCCATGGATGATGCGCCCGATCTGATGCTGGCTGAACAGATTATTTATAACTGCTTGGTTGACATCCATAATAGCCATAGACTTCTCGCGTTGCGCGGCGCGGCTACCCTCACGCATGGCAGCGATGATCTGCTTACGTTCAGCGAGCGATTGCGCAAGGAAACCAGACTGCCACGCGGGGTTGCGAACTTGATGACGAAACTTCATGTAATCAACATCATCAGTACAGTAAGCATCACCATGGGTGAGCAATACCTGCTGAGCTACAACGTTAATCACACAGGGGTCTGGCAAGCGCATTAGGCCGCTCTCGACGGCAAATTTCTCACCTACCAAAAAATCACGGTTACCCGCGATCCAGTAAATCTCAATACCTTCACGACTTAACGACTTCAGCGCATCAATAATGCTGCGATTAAACGCATCATCAAGATCATCATCACCTGCCCAGTACTCGAAGATATCGCCAAGCAGATATAACTGCCGAGTATGAGCAGCCTGCTGCTGTAAAAACTGAAAAAAAACAGCGGTAGTTTTTGGGGTATCGGACGACAGGTGAAGGTCTGAAATAAAAAGCGCAGCCGTTGCCGGGTGCGCTTTTGTATCGATCGAATACGTAGTGCTCATCGCGAGAATAAAACAGCCACTGCAGCAAGCCCAGCCAACGCTGCCAACTCAGCCAACATCACTGACCGTGGCGCTAGGCGCGGAGCTTTAAATAACTTCCGCTTTTTCTATGATGACGTCTTCGACCGGCACATCATCATGAAAACCTTTACGGCCAGTCGCGACCTTGCGAATCTCGTCGACCACCTCGGTGCCTTCGGTCACGCGCCCGAAAACACAGTAGCCCCAATGCGCAGGACCGGCGTAGTCGAGAAAGTCGTTGTCTTTGACATTAATGAAAAACTGCGCAGTGGCCGAGTGGGGATCATTCGTGCGCGCCATCGCAATGGTGTACTGCTCATTAGCCAAGCCGTTGGTCGCTTCGCTTTCGATGGGGTTACCGGTTTCTTTTTCTTTCATGCCCGGCTTGAAACCACCGCCTTGAATCATGAAGCCGTCAATCACGCGGTGGAAGATGGTGCCGTCGTAGTGCCCCGACTGCACGTACGACAGAAAATTTTCAACGGTTTTAGGCGCTTTATCGGCATCAAGCTCGATGGTGATTTGGCCGTGGTTCGTGCTAAGTACAACTGACATGATGAGTCCTTAGAAAATTAATCAATCAGCGTCGCTGATTCGATGATGATAGGTTTGATAGGTTTGTCACGACGGTCGGTATCCACTGCCTCGATCTGGTCGACCACTTCGCTGCCTTTAATCACTTTGCCGAACACGGCATAGCCAAAGCCGTCTTGTCCCGGATAGTCGAGGAAGCGGTTGTCTTTGGTGTTGATGAAAAACTGCGCGGTCGCAGAGTTAGGGTCGGCGGTACGCGCCATCGCAATTGCGTAGCGGCGGTTCTTCAGACCATTGGATGATTCAATCTCAATCGGGCCCCGGGTAGATTTTTCTGAGCCTTGCGGAGTGTAGCCGCCGCCCTGAATCATGAACCCACGAATCACGCGATGAAACACTGTGCCGTTATAGAAACCGGCTTTCACATACTGAAGAAAATTATCGACAGTTTTAGGCGCCTTGGCGGGATCGAGCTCGACCACGATCTCGCCCGCGCTGGTTTTAATCAAGACAGCCGGGGCGGGGTTGGCCGCCGCTGGTTTTGCTTGTGCTGTGCTTGTTCCAGCAAACGCGACAGTGGTTTGTGTCAACAAAATCAGCAGGGCGCAAAGCGCAGCGCCGATAAAACGCAGGTGCAACATAAACTTCCTTTATCAATGCAACGACCACCCGCTGATTCGTTCTAAATGCGCGAGCTTCGATGCTATACTTTGTTCGAACCCGCATTTTATCAAAGACAGTCCGTCAACCCTGCGCGCGTAGCGGAGCGCGGTGCTGTCAGCGGCACGCGTTGTCGTCGCGTTCGTTGCCGAGTCTGCATTACTCATGAGTGCTCTTAAAATTTATAACACGCTCGCGCGTGACAAGCTGCCTTTTGTTCCCATCGAGCCGGGCAGGGTGCGCATGTATGTGTGCGGCATGACGGTCTATGACTACTGCCACCTCGGTCATGCGCGCGTGATGGTGGTGTTCGATATGGTGCAGCGCTGGCTGCGTGGGAGTGGTTTTCAGGTCACCTATGTGCGCAATATCACGGATATTGACGACAAAATCATCAAGCGCGCGGTGGAGAATGGTGAATCTATCTCGGCGCTGACCAATCGCTTTATTGACGCCATGAACCAAGACGCAGCGGCGCTGGGCGTGCAGCCGCCGGATCATGAGCCACGCGCCACTGCGTATGTGCCACAGATGCTGCAGTTGATCGGGCAGCTTGAATCGAATGGTTTGGCGTATCAGGCCAGTGATGGTGACGTCAATTTTTCGGTGCGCGATTTTGTGGGTTACGGCAAATTGTCCGGTAAATCTCTGGATGATTTGCGCGCCGGTGAGCGTGTGGAAGTAGCGAGCGCGAAACGCGACCCGCTTGATTTCGTGCTTTGGAAAGCCTCGCGCGCGTCCGAGCCTGATGAAGTGAAATGGCCTTCCCAATGGGGCAGCGGCCGACCCGGTTGGCATATTGAGTGCTCTGCCATGTCGTGTCAGCTGTTGGGTGAGCATTTTGATATTCATGGTGGCGGCCAAGATTTACAGTTTCCGCACCATGAAAATGAAATCGCGCAGTCTGAGGGCGCCAGCGGAAAGCCTTTCGTCAACTACTGGATGCACAATGGTTTTGTGCGGGTTGATGACGAAAAAATGTCCAAGTCGCTGAATAATTTTTTCACGATTCGCGAAGTGCTCAAACAGTACGACGCCGAGGTTGTGCGTTTCTTCATTTTGCGCGCGCATTATCGTAGCCCGCTCAATTACTCTGATGCGCATTTGGATGATGCGCGTACCGCACTGACGCGGTTATACACCGCGCTTAAAGATCATCCGGCCGATCAGCAAGGCCTGGATTGGCAAGAGCCTCACGCGCAGCGGTTTGCAGATGCCATGAATGATGACTTCAACACACCGATCGCGATTGCGGTGCTGTTTGAGTTGGCCAGCGAGGTTAATCGTACCGGCTCGCCGGCAGCTGCACGTCAGCTGAAAGGGCTGGCTGCGGTGCTCGGCTTGCTCGAGCGCGACCCACAAGGTTTCTTGCAAGGTGGTGCGCCGCTGGGCATGACCGATGATGAGGTAGCGGCGCTGATTGCAGCAAGATTAGCGGCTAAACAAAACAAAAACTTTACTGAATCCGACCGCATTCGCGCCGAGTTGCTCGGCAAAGGCATTGTGCTGGAAGACAAACCCGGCGGCGTGACCGAGTGGCGAAGAGCGTAACATCAGGCACGATGGCTAAACCAACTCCAATCATCTTGCCCGACTACTGGGAAGAGGCCAAGGCCGAGTTAATGCGGCGCGACCGCATCTTGCGCAAACTGATACCCAAATTTGGTGACCTGCACCTGGTGGGGCGCGGTGATCCGTTCACCACGTTGGCACGCGCTATCGTCGGCCAGCAAATCTCGGTGAAGGCGGCGCAGTCGGTATGGGAGCGCTTGGTAGTGACCGTGCCCAAGCTTTCCCCGGCGACGGTAAAAAAAGCCGGGCTGGAAAAACTTGCCGGCTGCGGGCTTTCCAAGCGCAAGGCCGAGTACCTCACAGACCTGTCGCGCCATTTTTTGGATGGCAGCGTACACGCCAAAGATTGGTCTTCAATGCATGACGAAGACGTGATCGCCGAGCTGATACAAATTCGCGGTATCGGTCGCTGGACAGCAGAGATGTTCTTGATCTTTAACTTGCTGCGACCCAATGTGCTGCCGCTGGATGATCTTGGCCTGCTCAAAGGTATCAGCGTGAATTACTTCTCCGGCGAGCCGGTGTCGCGCAGCGACGCGCGCGAAGTCGCAGCCAACTGGGAGCCGTGGCGTACCGTCGGCACCTGGTATTTATGGCGGTCGCTTGATCCGCTGCCTGTAGAATATTGATCTTGGTAATGCAAGATTGCTATGATCCGGCACGCGGACGGCCACAAGCCAGTCGCCATTGCCAGGATGACAAGGAGCCAGCGTGAGCAAAACCACCTTTCTCAGCTTTGAGCAGTCGATCGCTGAACTGGAAACCAAAATCGAAGAGTTGCGCTTCGTGCAGGAGGACTCTGCGGTGGATATCAGCGAAGAGATCGACAAGCTGCAGCAGAAAAGCCAGCAACTCACCAAAGATATCTACGGCAAGCTCACACCCTGGCAGGTGTCTCAGATTGCGCGTCACCCGCAGCGTCCTTATACCCTTGACTACATCGCAGAGATCTTCACCGATTTCCACGAGCTTCACGGTGATCGTTCGTACGCAGATGATTTGTCGATTGTCGGCGGTCTGGCGCGATTCAACGGCCAAGCCTGCATGGTGCTGGGGCATCAAAAAGGGCGCGACACCAAAGAGCGCGCGCTGCGCAACTTCGGCATGTCCAAGCCTGAGGGTTATCGCAAGGCATTGCGGCTGATGAAGGTGGCCGAAAAATTCAATTTACCGGTATTCACTTTCGTGGATACGCCCGGCGCATTCCCCGGTATTGATGCGGAAGAGCGCGGTCAGTCCGAGGCGATTGGCCACAACCTGTACGCGATGGCAGAGCTGAAAGTACCCCTGATCGCCACCATTATTGGCGAAGGCGGCTCGGGTGGTGCGCTGGCGATTGCAGTAGCCGATTCCGTTCTCATGCTGCAGTACTCGACCTACTCGGTGATCTCGCCGGAGGGCTGCGCCTCGATTCTCTGGAAAACCGCCGAGCGCGCCTCTGACGCGGCCGAGGCACTGGGCCTTACCGCGCACCGGCTGAAGGCATTAAACCTGGTCGATAAAATCGTTAATGAGCCCCTGGGTGGCGCCCATCGCGATCCCAAGCAGATGGCGGTGCTGCTGAAGCGCGCATTGGCCGATTCGCTGCGGCAGTTTCAGGGCATGAAAACCAAAGAGCTGATCGCAACGCGCCACGAAAAGCTAATGAGCTATGGCAAGTTCAAGGAAATCACCACGAGTGACTAAAGACGTCGCTCGCGTCACCGAGCAATTCGAACGCGCGCTGGAAGCAATTCTGGCGCGCGTTGTTGTTTCTGATCTTCAGATTGCCGTCGCCTACAGCGGTGGTTTGGATTCTTCCGTGCTGCTGCATCTGGCGGCGCATTACTGCCAGCGTCAGGCAATGCCTTTGCATGCGTTTCATGTGCATCATGGCCTGAGCCCCTTTGCAGATGACTGGTTGCGTCATGGTGAGCAGCAAGCCTCTGCGCTGGGTGTGTCGTTTGATGCAGCGAGAATCACACTAGATGATGCTACAGGCAGCATCGAACACGCAGCGCGCAGCGCCCGCTATGCGGCGCTTGGCACGCTCTGCCGCAAGCGGGGTGTGCAGCTGGTGCTAACGGCGCATCATCAAGATGATCAAGCCGAAACCGTGCTGATGCAGTTGTTTCGTGGTGCTGGCCTGCGCGGCCTCGGTGGCATAAGTGATCTGCACGGCGCAAGCCTGTTAATGGGTGAGGGCGTGATGCTCGGCCGGCCACTGTTGGCATGTTCACGTAAAGATCTGGCGACCACTGCTAAGCAGCACCGAATTTCGTATGTGGATGATGAATCCAACGCCGACACGCGCTACCGACGCAACGCGATTCGGCATCAGATCATGCCGCAGATCGAGCACTACTACCCGGGCTTGTCGGCCACGCTTGAACGCAGCTCCCGGCACTGGCAGAGTGCGCAACAACTACTTGATGAACTCGCCGTGATTGACCTCGCCGCTTCTGCGAACGGTGGCGCACTCATCATCCATCAGCTCGCTCAGCTTTCAGATCAGCGTATCGATAATCTGCTGCGGTATTGGTTGCTACAGCAGGGCGCGAGCTACGCACCCAGCACGGCGCAACTACAGCAGCTGCGTTCGCAGATCATGCGCGCGCGCGCCGACACCCATCCCTCGCTCACGCTGTGCGGTATGCAGCTGGAGCGGCAGGCCGGTATGCTGGTGGCGCTTCCCTGCACCGAGCTGCTGCCGCCTACCGACCCCTTGGCCATTCGATGGCACGGTGAGCCCGAAATAGCGGTACCGCAGTGGCGCGGCAGCTTGCTGTTTACCGAGGCCGCGTCGGGCATCAGCCCGCAGCGGCTCGAGGCCCACGCGCTGACGCTGCAACCTCGCAGCGGTGGCGAGCGGCTGAAGCCTGACCTGGCCCGGCCCTCGCGCTCGCTAAAAAACCTGTTCCAACAGGCCGTGCTGCCGGCGCAGCAGCGCCCGTGGCTGCCTCTGGCTTATTTGAACGGGCAGTTGGTATTTGCCGCCGGGCTCGGCATGGATGCGCGCCATACTGACTCGCCTGGTGGGGTGGTGTTGGGATGGCGGGGCGAGGACGGCGCTGCATAGCGCTCGGCGAGCGTTGGCTTTCCGGGTTGCACCATGTAAAATCGTGGGTTTTGTTCGCAAGCAAGCCTGCTTCTCATGTCTTTGATTGTTCACAAGTACGGCGGCACCTCGATGGGCTCGACCGAGCGCATCAAGAACGTCGCGCGGCGCGTCGCCAAGTGGCACGACGCCGGCCACCAGGTCGTGGTGGTGCCCTCTGCAATGTCTGGCGAGACCAACCGCTTGCTTGGCCTTGCCAAAGAAATTACCTCGTCGCCCGATCCGCGTGAGCTGGATATGCTGGCATCAACCGGTGAGCAGGCCTCGGTAGCGCTGCTGGCAATTGCCTTGCAATCCATTGGTAAACAGGCGGTGTCGTACACCGGCTGGCAGGTGCCTGTCGTCACCGACAATGCCTACACCAAAGCGCGCATTCAATCGATTGATGACACCAAAGTACGCAAAGATCTGAACGCAGGCCGCATTGTCATCATTACCGGGTTTCAGGGCATTGACGGCGATGGCAATATCACCACGCTCGGGCGCGGTGGTTCGGATACCTCCGCAGTTGCGGTTGCTGCTGCACTTAAAGCGGCCGAGTGCCTGATCTACACCGATGTGGATGGCGTGTACACCACCGACCCGCGCGTGGTGTCTGAGGCGCGTCGATTAAAAACCGTCACCTTCGAAGAAATGCTCGAGATGGCATCGCTAGGCTCGAAGGTATTGCAAATTCGCTCGGTAGAGTTTGCCGGCAACTACCAGGTGCCGACGCGGGTGCTGTCATCACTCACCGACCCGCTCATGCCGTTGGAAGAAGAAGCCAGCTCCGGCACCCTGATCTCGTTTGAGGGAGAATCTCATATGGAACAAGCCACCGTTACCGGCATTGCGTTTAGCCGCGATGAAGCCAAGATCACTGTGATGGGCGTGCCCGACCGCCCCGGTATCGCTTACCAAATTCTAGGCCCGGTGGCCGACGCCAATATTGAAGTGGATATGATCATTCAAAACCAATCGGTTGATGGTCGTGCTGACTTCACCTTCACCGTGCCGCGTGGTGACTACGATAAGGCCATGAAGCTGGTGGATGGCGAAATCAAAGCCAAGCTCGGTGCGGGTGGTATCGAAGGTGACGCCAAGGTATCAAAAGTGTCAGTAGTGGGGGTGGGAATGCGCAGCCATGTTGGCATTGCGTCGCAGATGTTCCGCACGCTGTCGGAAGAGGGCATTAATATTTTGATGATCTCGACATCAGAGATCAAAATCTCGGTGCTGATCGACGAGAAATATACCGAGCTTGCTGTGCGCGCGTTGCACAAGGGGTTTGGGCTCGAGAAAGGCTGACAGCCGCATCAAAGAAACTGAAGTATTGCCATTCGGCCTTGTAGACTTTGCAAGGTTGATGGATTGGAGACCTGGCCGAGTGGTCGAAGGCACTTCCCTGCTAAGGAAGCATATGGGCTTAAACCTGTATCGAGGGTTCGAATCCCTCGGTCTCCGCCA